>JAFAVP010000093.1 GCA_019242395.1 Alphaproteobacteria bacterium
CGCCTGCTGGGATTGGAAAGCAAATTCGGCGCGCAGCTGGATTCGCTGGCCGACCTCGTCAGCTTCGGCATCGCTCCGGCGGTGCTGGTTTATATGTGGACGCTGTATCACGGTGGCGGTGCGGGCTGGACGATCGCGCTCGTGTTCTGCGCCTGCTGCGCCATTCGTCTCGCGCGCTTCAATATCCAGGCCGACGAGGCGGAGGAGGACGAACCGCCGTCGCACTTCACCGGCGTGCCCACGCCCGCGGCGGCGTGCCTGATACTCCTACCCATGTTGTTGAGTTTCCAAGGTCCGGCGCCGGTCTGGCGCGATCCATTCCTGGTGGGCGGCTGGATGGCTCTGGTGTCGCTTCTCATGGTCAGCCGGATTCCCACGCTGTCGCTAAAGAACATGTACGTGCCCAAGACGCTCGCGGCGCCGGTTGTGGCTGTGGCCGCGGCGCTTCTGATCTGCCTGGTGATCTGGCCGTGGGCGACATTGAGTGCCGCGGCGATTCTGTATGCGGGCCTGCTCCCATTCGGCAGCCGCCCCCCTGGCCGCATCCGCCAGCGCTTCACACGGCCATCGGCCTAGGCCCCACCCCAATCACTCCGGCCGGGAGTCGCGAGGGTGTGCCTTCTTGTACACCTGCATGAGCCGTTTGGTTTCTATCTTGGTGTAGGTTTGCGTCGTAGACAGGGAGGCGTGGCCCAACAACTCCTGAACGCTGCGCAAGTCCGCGCCGCCGTCCAGCAGGTGCGAGGCAAAGGAATGCCGCAGCGCGTGCGGCGTGGCGCGCTCTGATAGGCCGAGACTGCCTCGCAAGCGTTGCATGATCATCTGGGCTTCCCGCGCGCTCATCGGTTTGCCGCGGCGGGACAGAAACAGTGGAGCGTCCGCGCTGCCTGTTGCGGGGCGCTGCGCGGCATAAGCATCGATGGCTTGGCGAATGGCGGGCAAGATTGGAATCACGCGCTCCTTGCGGCCCTTGCCCAGCATCACCAAAGACTCGCCGAGCGGGAGATCCTTGCACTTCAAGCTCAGCGCCTCGGAAAT
The DNA here is from genome assembly GCA_019242395.1 of Alphaproteobacteria bacterium. Taxonomy (GTDB): domain Bacteria; phylum Pseudomonadota; class Alphaproteobacteria; order Micropepsales; family Micropepsaceae; genus Rhizomicrobium. Next base: position 1,039 of record JAFAVP010000093.1, read on the forward strand.
GCGCAGGCCAGCACCGTACAGAATTGTGAGCAGCGCGACGTCCCGTGCGGCGATCCAAGGAGCCTTCTCATCTTTGAATTCCGGCTGTGCCACTTGCTTCAGCGCCCGCTGGGCGTCGGTCTCCGCGAGCGGGCGGGGCAGGGTGCGCGCGAGCCGTGGCGTGCGAACCATGCGGGGGGCAGGGTTGTTCAAGATATGCTCACGCGCGAGATAGCGATAAAAACTGCGAATGGCGGAGAGAGCGCGGTGCACGCCGCGTGGCCCAAGCCCCTCGCTTCGCCGTTTCGTAATGAATGCGCGAAAATCGGCAGGCGACAGAGCGGCCAACGTCTGCTCCGCCGGCCTGCCGCCTATGTGCTCGGACAGGAACTTGAACAGGCAAGCCACATCGTCGCCATAAGCCCGCAATGTATGCTGGCTCGCCCGCCGCTCATGCGCCAGAGAGGCAAGCCAATCGTTCCTTAAGGCTTCAGCGGATCGAGCCACGAGCAAATGCTCCGCTCCAGAGATGAAGATCACACGCGAACAGACGCGGCGATTGACCCCTGCGATACGTCACCGGAAACTGTAGCGATGAACGCGCCCGCGTTGAAGCCTCCCTCCTTGGGCCATCCACATCGGGCCGGCGTGCTTCTGCCGCTGCCGCTTGGTAGCGCTTATGATTATAGCGTAGAAATGGAACTGCCGCGTGGCACCTTGGTGGAAGCACCGCTCGGTCCGCGGCGCTGCATTGGCGTGGTGTGGCAAGCGCCGGACGGCAGCGTTGACCCCTCGAAGCTAAAGACCGCTGTTCCTCTGGCCGGTAAGCCGCGGCTTCCGGAATCGCTGTGCACATTTATCGATTGGGTTGCACGCTACACACTTACCTCGCCAGGCCTGGTGCTCGCTCTTGCGTTGAGAACGCCGCAAGCGTTCGCGCCAGAAGGGAGCCGCCGGGGGTATATCCGCGGCGGCACGATTCCCGCCCGCATGACGCCGGAGCGTGAACGTGTGCTGCAGGTTACAAGCGATGGACTGGCCCGCAGTGCATCGGCGCTTGCCGAAGAGGCCAATGTGTCTCCGGCTGTAGTGCGCGGGTTGATCGGATGCGGCGCGCTCTCCGAGCAAAGCCTTCCGGAGTTTGACCGGCTCGCATGCCCGGATCCCGCTTTCACTACAGTGGCACTCAATTTCGAGCAGGAGGCCGCCGCGCGCACCTTGCGCGGGGCGGTCGCCAGCGGGCAATTCTCGGCAGCCTTGCTCGATGGGGTGACGGGTTCCGGAAAAACCGAGGTCTATTTCGAAGCGGTCGCAGAAGCGCTTCGGAGGGAGAAGCAGATACTGATCCTGCTCCCCGAGATCGCGCTAACCGTACAGTTTCTAGATCGCTTCGCGGAACGGTTCGGCTGCCGCCCCGCGGAATGGCATTCGGACCTCTCGCAGAAGGAGCGACGGCGCACTTACCGCGCCGTCATGCGTGGGGAAGCCCGCGTAGTCGTGGGCGCACGCTCTGCCTTGTTCCTCCCGTTTCCGCAGCTCGGACTGCTTATTGTCGATGAAGAGCACGAGCAGGCGTACAAGCAGGAGGAAGGCGCCATCTACCATGCCCGCGACATGGCGGTTGTTCGCGCGCGGATCGAAAACTGTCCCGTGGTGCTGGCCAGCGCCACGCCTTCTCTGGAAACATATGTCAACGCCAGCACCGGCCGCTACAAATGGCTGAAGCTGCCCCGCCGCCATGGCGCTGCGGTGCTGCCTGAAATCCGGTTGATCGACCTGCGCCACGAACGTACCGAAGCAGGCACGTGGCTGTCCCAGCCCTTACGGAATGCAATCACAGCAGCGCTTGGATGCGGCGAGCAAGCGCTGCTGTTCCTTAATAGGCGCGGGTATGCGGCCCTCACCTTGTGTGAGTGCTGCGGGCACAAGATGACTTGCAGCCATTGCTCCGCATGGCTGGTGGAGCATCGCTACCACCGCAAGCTGGTGTGTCATCACTGCGGCTATCAAACCGCGCTGCCGCACACCTGCCCCCAGTGTCAGACACCGGCGAGTTTCATGGCCTGCGGCCCGGGTGTGGAACGTGTGGCGGAGGAGTTTGCCACCATGTTTCCGCAGGCGCGAATGGCCATCGCTTCCAGCGATATCTTGCACGGACCTGCCGAAACCCAAGCCGCCATTCGCGCCATGGAGAAACACGAGATCGATGTCGTCATCGGCACACAAATCGTCGCCAAGGGTCATCATTTCCCGCAGCTCACTCTTGTCGGGATTGTCGACGCGGACCTCGGCGGCTTCGATGGTGATCTCCGCGCTCGGGAGCGCACCTTTCAATTGCTGCATCAGGTCTCAGGCCGGGCCGGGCGCGCGGAGAAGCCAGGGCAAGTTCTGATCCAAACCCGCAACCCCGATGACATGGTTATGCAGGCGCTCGCGTCGGGTGAGCGGAACGCGTTCTACGACCAGGAACGCCTTTACCGCCAACGAGCAGGGGCGCCACCATTCGGCCACCTCGCCGCGATTATCCTCTCGGGCGCTGACGGCGGTCTCGTACGGCAGGCAGGGCGGATGCTGGCGAAAGCCGCTCCTTCAGGACGCGGCGTGAAGCTCTGGGGGCCCGCGCCCGCATTCTATCAGATGCTGCGCGGGAGGACACGGGAGCGCCTGCTTGTGCAGACTGAACGACATGTGGAGATACAAGCCTACCTGCGCGCATGGCTTGCAGCGATCAAACTGCCTAATGCTGTGCGCCTGACCGTCGATGTCGACCCGGTGAGCTTCTTTTGAACTATTGCTGGCTGCTGAAGTAGAGGACGGCCAGCACGATCAGAATTGCGCCCGCCTGCGCCAGCACTCGGTAGCGCATCAGGCGGTTGGACCACTCCTTATCAACCGCCCCACCAAGCGACATGACAAACAGGCCGGCGAGCAGGATCGCCAGCACTACACCCAGCGCCAGGACAACGAGCACCTTTCCCATGTCTCACCACCTGCCTGTATTCGGCATGGAAACCCAAGGCTCAGAGTTTGGAAGCGATCCACCTTCCTGCAGCAGCTCGATCGAAATCCCATCTGGTGAGCGAATGAAAGCCATGTGGCCGTCCCGCGGCGGACGATTGATCGTTACACCGCCGTCCATTAGCCGCTGACAGGTGTCGTAGATGTTCTCCACGCGATAGGCGAGATGCCCAAAGTTGCGGCCCCCGCCGTAGTCTTCCGGATCCCAATTGTAGGTCAGCTCCACCAGCGGCGCCTGATCTTTGGCGGCGCGCTCCAGATCGGCAGGCGCGCAGAGAAACACAAGCGTAAAGCGGCCCTTCTCGTTGTCGATGCGGCGCACCTCCTTCAGGCCCAGCTTGTTGCAGTAGAAGTCGAGCGATTGCTCCAGATTCGAAACGCGCAGCATGGTGTGCAGATAGCGCATGCAAGATCCTCCGATTAGGCGAGACGGTCGATCTCGTCGTACGACAGTCCACCGGGAACAATGGTCACAGGGATGAGATTCGCGTCCGCACGGCCGGCAAAGGCGGAAACCAGCGGTCCCGGTCCCTCTTTCCCCGTGCCTGCGGCAAGCACCAAAATGGAGATGTCGGCGTCGCTCTTGATCAGTTCGGCAAGGCAGTCTGTCTGCTTGCCATCCATGATGACAAGCTCCGGAATGATACCGGCAAGGTCGTTCACTACCTTGGCCGCTTCATAGATGAGGTTTTCGGCTTCCTGATGCGCCTCGTCCTTCATGATTTCTTCCACGCCGCGCCATTGCTGAAAATCGTCATGCTCAACCACGCAGAACAGTGTAACGCGGCCGCTGGTGTGCTGCGCGCGCCGCGTCGCGAAGCGAACAGCGACGTGGCACTCCGCCGTCTTGTCCACCACCACCAGGAATTTGCGCGCGCGGTCCCGCCCGCTGCGAAACGGCCCTGCCGCAGAGGCTGCGGGCGCATCTGTCATGCTCATGAGAAGCATGCTGTCACTCGTGCTCGAACGCTGCAAGGCTGGTTAGCCAACGACCTCATCCGCGGTGGACACACACATATTCGTGGTCCGGGTTCGGTACCCAGACCTGACCATTCTCTGCGGTTACGTCAAAAAAACCGAGACCGAAGTTCTTCGCTGTTTCGTACATGGTGCGATATGCATTCACGGCTTCGCTTCAAGCGAACGCGGCCTATATCACTTCACGTCAATGCAGTACTCCGTTACGCGTGGATTCTCGCAATCGTTGACCTTGTATGGTCCATCCATGGCGCGGAACGTATTAATCATCTCCATAAGCCACATGGATGCGCGTCCGCTGTCACCGGCGGGTCATTGTAAGAATGACCTCCCGCCCAACGGGTCTGTCCGCGAGACCACCGCCTGAAGGCAGCCCGGCCCTACGGCGCCGCACTGGTTCGAACACCAAAGATCGTAACTCATGAGCCCAAGTTCATCTTCAAGTGATACAGCAGCTCCAGCGCTTGCCTCGGCGTGAGGGCGTCGGGTGAAACATCGCGCAAGGCCGCTTCGACGGCGCTCTCCTTTTGCACTTTGCGCGCAGGCTGCGTCCCGAACAGCGGCAAGTCGTCGATGCGTGCAAGCGGCTTGTGCCCCTCCCGGCCATCTTCCAACGCGCGCAAGACATCCTGCGCCCTGGCAACGACGGCAGTCGGCAATCCGGCAAGCTTCGCAACATGTATGCCGTAGGACCGATCCGCCACACCAGGCGCTACTTCATGCAGAAACACGATTGAGTCGTTCCACTCGCGCACGCGCATGGTGACGCAAGCTAGCGATGGCAGCCGTTCCGCCAACGCCGTCATCTCATGATAATGCGTGGCGAATAGGGCCCGGGACTTGTTCGCGACGCAAAGGTGCTCGGCCGTTGCCCACGCGATGGCTAGCCCATCGAAGGTTGCCGTCCCGCGGCCGATCTCATCCAGAATGACCAGGCTGCGTTCGGTCGCCTGGTTGAGGATGGCGGCGGTTTCCACCATCTCCACCATGAAGGTGGAGCGGCCGCGGGCCAGATCGTCAGCCGCCCCCACGCGCGAGAACAGACGATCCACAATTCCGATGTGAGCGGATTCCGCAGGCACGAAACTCCCCACCTGAGCCAAAATTGCGAGCAGCGCGTTCTGGCGCAGGAAGGTGGACTTTCCCGCCATGTTGGGACCGGTCACGAGCCACAGCCGCCCGGGTCTTTCTGGGGACAGATCGCAGTCGTTGGGCACGAAGGGCGTCGTTTTTTCAGCTTTGAGCGCCGGTTCGACAACAGGATGCCGGCCGCGAACGATTTTGAACGCCAGAGTATCGTCTATCTTAGGCCGCACGTAACGCCGCTCGATGGCAAGTTCCGCAAGCGCTGCCGCCACATCGATGCGCGCGAGCGCGGAGGCAATGTTTGAAATCGCAGAGCCTGCATCGAGCGCTTGCGAGCAAAGAAGGTCGAAAAGCTCGCGCTCCATCGCAAGAGCCTGATCCGCGCTTTGAGAGATGCGCGTGGCTAGTGTGGCGAGTTCGTCCGTTGAAAACCGTACAGCGCTGCCAATCGTCTGGCGATGGCGGAAGGTTTCACGATTGCTGCCCGATTGCAGCTTGTCCGCATGTTGCGGCGTCACCTCGATGAAGTAACCTAGAATACCGTTGTGCTTAATGCGCAGCGCGGACACTCCGCTGTCATTCCGATACTGGGCTTCCAGCGTCGCGATCACCCGCCGGCTTTCGTCGCGCAGCGCGCGCACCTCATCCAGCGGCACATGCACACCTGCTTTAATGAAGCCCCCGTCGCGGGCGAAGAATGGCGGCTCTCGCACCAGCAGATGCTCGAGATCTTCCTGCAGCCGGGCGCTTGCGAACAGGGCCGCGGAAAGCAGGCTTTGCGCCTGTGCTATCTCGCCGAGCGCTGGCTTCAGGACATCGCTATAACCGGGCAGCAGATCGCGCAATGCACGCGCCGCCTTCAGCCCATCCCGAATGTTGGCGAGATCGCGCGGCCCGCCGCGCCCCACGGAGACACGCGCCAGTGCACGCGCGATATCCGGCACGCGGCGTAGAGCGTCGCGGATGTCCCGCCGCAATTCGGCATCGGCAGCAAACAACGCGACCGCCTCTTGCCGCTCAAGAACCGCATTTGTGTCGGTAAGAGGCGAGGACAATCTGGCAGCCAACTCGCGCGCTCCTGCGGCCGTGACGGTCAAATCGATCGTAGCAAGCAGGCTCCCCTTCGCGCTGCCGGACAAAGTCTCACTTAGCTCAAGATTTCGCCGCGTAGCGGCATCTATCGCCATGAATGCGCCCTCACCGGAAGGCGCAATCGCCCTCAGCGCAGGCATCTTTCCTTTTTGTGTGAGCTCCAGATAACTGACGACCGCACCGGCGGCGGAGAGTTCGGCGCGCGAGAAGCTTCCGAAACCGTCCAAGGCCACCACGCGATAGAACTCCTTCAACGCTCGCTCGCCAGCTGCGGAATCGAATTTGATCGGTGGCAGAGGCGTGAGCGCAGGGCCAAGCGTCTTCAGCACTGGCGACAGGATTTCGTCCCCCAGCAGATGGTCTGGCGCAAGCACTTCTTTTGGTGCGATTCGCGCCAGTTCGACTGCCAGCTCCGTAGCTGCCACTGCATTCACGCGAAAATCGCCCGACGAAATATCCGCTGCGGCCAATGCAAGTCGGCCGCCTGCGCAGCCCAAAGCCGCCAGCACGTTCGCAGCGCGCGCGTTGAGGAGGGAATCTTCGGTGAGGGTGCCCGGCGTAACCAGACGCACAACATCGCGCCGCACCACCGCCTTGCTGCCACGTTTGCGCGCTTCTGCCGGATCCTCCATCTGCTCGCATACGGCGACGCGGAACCCTTTCCGGATCAGTTTTTCCAGGTACTGCTCGGCCGCGTGCACCGGCACGCCGCACATGGGGATGTCATCACCCAGATGCTTGCCGCGTTTGGTCAGCGCGATATCGAGTGCCTCGGCGGCGGCGGCGGCATCGTCGAAGAACAGCTCGTAAAAATCCCCCATCCGGTAGAACAGCAAATACTCCGGGTGCGCGGCCTTAATCTCCAGGAACTGCGCCATGGAGGGCGTTGCAGTCTCGATCTTGGCGGCGACCCGTTCATTCATTGCGGCAGGTTTAGCAGATCATCGACACCGGGAGCGCACCGGAAGCATTGAAACCCTGGGCCGTTACGGCCGATATTCTGTGGATCGTCAAGGACCACCGCATGGACTCGACACGCCCATCTTTCACCGATGCCGAAGCCCTCGCATTCCACAAGCAGGGAAAGCCCGGCAAAATTGAGATCACACCCACCAAGCCGATGGCGACGCAGCGGGACTTAAGCCTCGCCTATTCGCCTGGCGTCGCTGTGCCTGTGAGAGCCATCGCCGAGAATCCCGATTGCGCCTTCGACTACACGGCTAAGGGCAATCTCGTTGCCGTGATCTCGAACGGCACGGCAATTCTCGGATTGGGTGATCTTGGCGCGCTGGCCGCCAAGCCTGTGATGGAAGGCAAGGCGGTGCTGTTCAAGCGTTTCGCCGATGTCGATTCCATCGACCTCGAAGTGAACACCACGGACGTCGACGAATTCATTGCAGCCGTCCGTTATCTCGGCCCCAGTTTTGGGGGCATCAATCTCGAAGACATCAAGGCGCCGGACTGCTTCGTGATCGAAGAGCGCCTGCGCGAGCTGATGGACATACCAGTGTTCCATGACGATCAACACGGCACGGCCATTATCAGCGCCGCCGGTGTGATCAATGCACTGGATCTCACTGGCCGCAAATTATCCGATATCAAGGTGGTCGTGAACGGGGCTGGCGCGGCGGGCATTGCCTGTCTTGAGCTTCTTAAAGCTATGGGCCTGCCGAACGGAAATGCGCTGCTGTGCGACACCAAAGGCGTGATCTATCGTGGGCGCACCAGCGGAATGAACCAGTGGAAGAGTGCGCATGCGATCGACACCGGCGCACGTAGTCTGGCGGACGCGGTGAAAGGCTGCGATGTCTTCCTCGGCCTTTCTGTTAAGGGCGCGGTGACGAAGGACATGGTGAAAACAATGGCCGATGCACCCATCATCTTCGCCATGGCCAATCCGGATCCGGAAATCACGCCTGAAGACGTGAAGGCAGTCCGTCCAGACGCGATTGTCGCGACGGGCCGCAGCGACTACCCGAACCAGGTGAACAACGTACTCGGGTTCCCTTACATCTTCCGTGGCGCGCTGGATGTGCGCGCCCGCACCATAAACGAAGCCATGAAAATTGCAGCGGCGGAAGCGTTGGCAGCGCTGGCCCGCGAAGATGTGCCGGATGAAGTGGCCGCAGCCTATCGGGGCAGCCGCCCCGCTTATGGACCGGACTACATAATCCCGGTTCCTTTCGATCCCCGCTTGATCAGCCGGGTTTCGTCGGCCGTGGCGGAGGCAGCAGTCAGGAGCGGCGTCGCACGGCGAGAGGTGCAGGACGCAGACGCCTACCGCTATCAATTGTCAGCGCGGCTCGATCCCTCGGCGATGCTGTTCCAACAGGTTACCGCAAGCGTTCGCGCGCAGCCGAAACGCGTCGTTTTTGCTGAAGGTGAAGAAGATTCCGTCATTCGCGCCGCCTCTGCTTTCCAGAACGCCGGCCTTGGAAAAGCACTTCTGATCGGACGGGAAGAGGTCATCAAAGCCGGCCTGCGCCGTGCCGGTGTGGACGAGCATCTGCTGGAAGTACGGATGCCACAGTCCGCGCAGGATGCCGCGCTCTATGCCGAGGCGCTGTACCACAGGCTGCAAAGGCGTGGACAGCTGTACCGCGATTGCGTACGGCTCGTGACCAACGACCGCAACGTGTTCGCCGCCTCGATGCTGAAAGCTGGCGACGCGGACGCCATGGTGACCGGGGTAACCCGGTCTTATCAGGTGGCGCTCAGCGATATCAGGATGGTCTTGGATGCGCCTGCGGGAAAGCGGCCCATCGGAGTCATGGTTATCTTTACCAAGGGCCGTGTGATCTTCGTGGCGGATACAGCGGTGCACGAACTCCCAAGTAGCGAGGAACTCGCCGACATAGCGATGCAGACCGTCGAAGTGGTGCGCCATTTTGGCTTTACGCCGCGCGTTGCGCTTCTCGCATCATCGACCTTCGGCTTCCCGCGCAACGAGCGGAGCGAGCGTATCGTGGAAGCTGTACATATTCTCGATAGCCGGGCGGTGGATTTCGAATACGATGGCGAGCTTGCAGCAGACATCGCTTTGGATCGCGAAAAGCTCGCGCTGTATCCCTTTACCCGCCTTACCGGTACGGCAAACGTGCTGATCATGCCGGCGGTCCATTCAGCCTCGATTTCGACGAAACTGCTCCACGAACTCGGAGGAGTGAGCACGCTCGGGCCGCTGCTCATAGGGCTGGAAAAGCCGGTGCAGATCGCACCGCTTGGCGCAAAAATGAGTGAAGTCTACAACGCCGCGCTGATAGCGGCGCTCTAGGCTCTGCGTATAAGTCCGGCAATGAGGCTGATTGCGAACAAGATGAGAAACACCACGAAAATTACCTGAGCGATCCCTGCTGAGGTGGCTGCGATGCCGCCGAAACCAAACACGCCGGCAATGATCGCAATCACTAAGAAGGTCAGTGCCCAACCGAGCATGTCCATACTCCTGCTTCGCTAGTGCCACCCATCGCTGAGTCGAACGCCGACTGGAGTGAACGGTTCCTGCGAGATGGGGCCGATAAATCCTATGTGCGCCGTGGTCTACACCAAATGAGGCCGATGCAAAGCGTTACGGCTGTTCGGGCTTTGCCATCTTCTCAATGTCCGGCTTCGATAGCGTGGTCAGCAGTAGGTTTCGGCTCTTCACGTATTTCAGGCGCCGTGCCTCGATTCGCACGCGCTTCGTCTTCGTGTCGCCTGCTCCGCTGAAGGTCGCTTCGACCGCAGCAAGCTTGCCGCCGGAGACATCCACCGAATGTACTTGTCCCGCAGCGTCCCCCCAGACGCTCCTGATCTTCACTGAAGCGAGGGTCTTCGCGGGGTTCGGCACTTTATCAACGGACTCGGCAGTACGGATCTCCGCCGGAGTTAAGGGCTTGCCGACAGCAACGGCGGTATCCCCCTTGGCGGCTGGTGCCGGGTTAGAACCTCTCCCAGCGGGAGACAGGGGTGCCGCTGACCTTTCGCCCGCCGCCTTTCCACTCGCCCAGTGCTGGTACGGCGTGGTTCTGCGGTGCTGTGTGGGCCGCGAAGCCATGGAACCGCCCGGCACTGTCTCTTCGAACTGAGGCTCGGCGGATTGTGGCGGTGGGGGCGGCACCCAGCGCGCCTCTCGATCAGAAGCGCAGCCGCCCAGCAGAAGCACCGCAACCATCCCGAAGAAGGGCCCTCGAAGTATCATTTGATCTCCCCACCTCTCCTGGTTCGAACGTCCAGTCTTGAGCCAAGGTTCCCCTCGGGTATCCGCAGGCAGACACCGGAAGAGCAAAATTCTGGCCGAGCCAGGAACCGCGCCCACAGCCTCCCGTTGCAAGCAGCGTGCCCCTCACGAAAGGTAGAACACAATGGCCCTGATGCAATCAGCCTCTGGGGATCTGTCAAAGCGCGAGACCTTCGGCCTGATCGGCAGCGACAAGGTTGAAGGCACGGAAGTGTACCGTTCTAACGGTGATCGGATCGGTACGATCGAACGTGTGATGATCGACAAGCTGTCCGGCAACGTAGCGTATGCGGTGATGAGCTTTGGCGGGTTCTTGGGCATTGGCGACGATCACTATCCCATTCCCTGGCCGCTGCTTACCTACAACGAGCGGCTTGGCGGCTATGAAGTGAATATCGCGGACGAGCAGCTGAAAGGCGCGCCCAAATTCAGCAAGAGCGACTCCTGGGAGTATCAAGATCGCGGACGGGAGGGCGCACTTTACTCCTACTATGGTGCGACGCCGTACTGGTAAGAGGGCCGCTTTCAGACCCTGGAATCCTGTCGCTGAAGGAGATGCTGCCACTTTAATCTATTAGAGCCACCGTTCGCTCCGTTCGGAAGCCCCAGCGGTCGCGTGACAAACGCCTCGAATCCACGCGCTTGAAGATGTCGGACCGGGGTTGCATAACCCGCGCCTTGTCTGGACAGAGCAACCCATGGCGCACCCTCAACTTGTGTTCTCCGGCATGCAGCCGACCAATGTCCTGCATCTAGGCAATTACCTTGGCGCGCTGAAGAATTGGGTGAAGCTGCAGGATGAAATGCCGTGCCTCTACTGTGTGGTGGACATGCACGCGATCACCCAGGATACCGGCTACCGGCACCCCAAAGAATTGGCAGCCGCCACGCGCGAAGTCACCGCAGCTTACATTGCGGCAGGTGTGAATCCGAACAAGAGCATACTCTTCAACCAAAGCCGGGTGGCTGAACATGCGGAGCTTGCCTGGGTCTTCAACTGCGTGGGGCGGCTCGGCTGGCTCGACCGCATGACACAGTTCAAGGAGAAGACCGGCAAGCACAAGGAGCGCGCGTCCGTCGGCCTCTACACCTATCCGCTGCTGATGGCCGCGGACATTCTCGCCTACAAGGGGACGCATGTGCCGGTGGGAGAAGATCAGCGCCAGCATCTGGAGCTGTCGCGCGATATCGCGCAGAAATTCAACAGCGACTACGAGGTGCCGGATTTCTTCCCGCTGCCGGAGCCGGTGATTACCGGAGCCGCCACCCGGGTGATGAGCCTGCGCGACGGCACGAAGAAGATGTCGAAATCGGACGAAAGCGATTATTCGCGCATCAATCTCACCGACGACACGGACACCATTGCGCAGAAAATCCGTAAGGCACGCACGGATCCGAATCCCTTGCCGGATTCGGAGGAGGGCTTGGAGGGGCGCCCGGAAGCTGAGAATCTCATCAACATCTATGCGGCGCTCGCCGATGAAAATCGTGCCAGCATCGTCGCGCGGTTCGCGGGCCGCCAGTTCTCCGAATTCAAAAACGAGCTGGCGGACCTTTCGGTGGCGAAGCTCCAGCCCATCGCCGCGGAGATGCGCCGACTCCTGGCGGACCCTGCGGAGATCGACCGCATCCTGGTATCCGGCGCCGAAAAGGCCCGCGCTCTTGCCGCGCCCATTATGGCTGAGGTGAAGCAGATCGTGGGTTTCGTGTCGTAATTCCTCGTCCTATTAACCAACAGCTCAAAAAGAAGCCGCGCAGACAGCGGAATCTGCTGTCTCATATTGCAACAGAATAGACCAATATGCCGTTCTGGCTTAACCCTAACCGGCGGAACGGGGCGGCTTTGCGGAGGAGAGACATGACATCGTTCTCGACATTCATTCGGGCATGCGCATTGGCCGGCGCCCTCGGCGCATTGGCGGCCGCGCCCGCTTCGGCCATGCACGGCGGCCATTCTGGCGGTGGCATGCACATGGGTGGGATGCACCTGGGCAGTGGCGGCATGCACGGCGGTTTCGGTGGCGGGCATGGCGGCATGCATGGCTTCGGCGGCATGCACACCATGCACACCAACTGGGGCGGCGGCTGGGGGCATGGCGGGTGGCATCATGGCTGGGGCCACGGCAACTGGAACCACAATTGGAACTGGAACAAGAACGTCAACCGCAACATCAACATCAACCGCAACTTCAATCGCAACGTGAACCTCAACCGGAACTGGGGTCACGGTTGGGGCCATGGCCACTGGCGTCACGGGCATTGGGGACATGGACACTGGCACCACGGCTGGCATCGCTGGCGCGATGGCTTCGGCCACTGGCACTGGTTGAATGGTTGGGACTTGGAGATCGGTGCGCCGGATTTCTACGGCTACGGCGGCTACGGCGATAGCGACAGCGATTACGGCAACAGCTACGCCGGCGATGACGGCGACAACTACGATGTCGAAGATCGCGATCGTGACAACGCCTACGACGATCAAGACTATGACGATGACGACTACGCTGGCGGCCGCTACGGCGAGGACGACGGGGGGTGCCCCTGCGCTCGTGACGACGACAACCGGTACGGCGACGGCGGCTGAATCCGCCTGAAGCAAGAGGCCCTGCCCTTCACCGGGCGGGGCCTTTTGTGTGCGCGCTGCGGGCCGGTAACATGAGCGCATGCGCATCACGATCTACCACAACCCGAAATGCTCGAACTCGCGGCGCTGCCTTGAGATCATCCGCGAGGAGGGCTTCGAGCCCACCATTGTCGAGTACCTGAAATTTCCGCCGGACGCCGTCACGCTCGAGAAACTGGTCGGGAAGATGGGCGTGGAGGTGCGGCACATCCTCCGCAGCAAGGAGCCGGAGTATCGCGATCTCCACCTCGAAAGCGCGGGCGACGCGCAGCTGCTGAAGGCAATCGCCGCGCACCCCATCCTGCTCAACCGGCCCATCGTGGTGACGGACAAGGGCGCCAGGCTTTGCCGCCCGCCGGATCTCGTCCGCGAACTGCTGTAGCCGCCGCGTCCCCCGGCCCCGGTGGCGCACACCGGCCGCCGTTGCTACACTGGCGCCGCACACCGGAGGGGATTCCATGCGACACGTACTGCTTGCCGCCGCGCTCGCGCTCTTCGCCGCGCCGGCGTTTGCATCTGACGAAACCGACATCATGGCCACCATCAACAAGATGAACGACGCCATGACCAAGAACGACATGAAGGGCGCGAGTGCCGCCTACACCGCGAGCGGCGCCATCATCGATGAATTTCCGCCGCACGTCTGGAGCGGCGCCGGCGTCTTCGATGCCTGGGGCAAGGATTTCGGCAAGAACTCCGAACAGGAGGGCGATACCGACGGCGTGGTGAAGACGCAGAAGCCGCTGCACGTTTTGGTTGAAGGCGACCGCGGCTACGCCGTGGTACCGGCCGTCTACACCTTCAAGCACAAGGGCAAGAAGACCACGGAGAGCGCCCTCTGGACCTTCGCCATGCAGAAGGAAGATGGCGTATGGAAGATCGCCGGCTGGAGCTGGGCCCGGCGGTAACGACCTCCTCCGCCCCAGCCGCGAGTCTTCGCTTTTTGGCTCTCCCCCTGCGACAGCGGGGGGAGTGTCGCCGCAGGCGGCGAGGGGGGCACCAACACCACCTTCAAATTTTTCAATTCAATTCGGCCGCACCTCCCTTAAGTCTCTGATCCGGCGACACAATCGCCTTCGGGTTGTTTTCACGGAATCGCCCCCCCACCCTGGGGGAAGTGCGGGGCGCAGCCAAGCAGTTGTGAGGCTGTTCGCAACAAAAGTTCCCATTCGAACCTCCAGAAATTCGAGGGGGTACCCCTTCGCCCGGGCTCTCCCCTCAGGATGTTCTGGCCGGAAGGGCAGAAAGCATTCGTTCGGCAAAAATGGGGGGTGGGCCCCCCTCCCTCCGGGGCACGCGCCCCGCGCCCGAGGAGCAACAAACCTGCGGGTCCCGAACCGCCGGTTTCGCGATTCTTCTGCGCCTGCAAACCCGTCGTCTCGACCAAATTGCCACCCGCTAATGTAGCGAACGTAGCAGGAACAATCAAGTCCGGGCGAGGCTAAGAGCGCTTGGGTATCGTACACCTAATTGTATCGTTGGCGATTCCGGTCCCAACCGTGCGCATCGGTGATTCTAATTCGGTACTCAATTAGATCCTTGCTGGCTCCGTAAATGATACTTGCCTGAAACGATGTGATCCCTTGCGCTACTATGCGGCGGGCCGCGGGCTTGGGGATTAGCAAGGTGAAGGACAATTCTTTCGCTTCCAATTCGAGTACTGGATTGAAATTTCGGCATCCGTCGTCTGTAAGCGGAGGATGTGGCGGGTGGCCCAACGCTGTGTGCGCAATTTCGTGCATCACATCCGAACGCTGGCGGTTGGGATGAGACATATCGTTGTAAATGATGTGCCTTCGGGTGCCGATCGGGATTGTTGCTGCGTAAAAGCCGTTCCGACTCGGAGAGTAGTTTGGATTCTCTGGACCAAATCCGTCCAGGTGGCTGAGCGGCACTACTGGAATCTCCAGTAGTGCCGCAAGCTTAAAAGGGCACAGCGGCCCGTCGGTAGCAAGATCAAGTTCGGCACGGTATTCTGCGGCGTACTCTTCCGCTTCCTTTCTGAACCCCCGCCTCAATTTCATTCGGGTGTCTTCCTCAAATGCTCGTATGCGGTCTTGAGAATGGCCTCCAGGGTCGCCGCGCCTTCCGATGTCAAGTTCCGGTCTGTCCTCAAGAGCGCCGTCATTCTTGTTAGGGGTTCGGTTTCAATTTTCGCCAGTTTCCCCACTACGAAATCATCCACGGTTAGGCCTGACCAAGTTGCGAGCGCCCCTAGGGTGTCCAGATCGGGGCGTTTCCCTTGGCCCATGCGCGTAAGAGTAGAAGCGCTAACCCCTGCCTCGTGAGCGACCTGCTTCCAGC
>JAFAVP010000096.1 GCA_019242395.1 Alphaproteobacteria bacterium
CCGCCTGAAGCACAAAACGCAGGTCTTTGTGCAGCACGAGGGGGACTACTACCGCACCCGGCTGACGCATTCGCTCGAGGTCGCGCAGATCGCCAGCAGCCTGGCGCGCGTGCTTGGGCTCAACGAGGATCTGGCGGAAACCATCGCGCTATCGCACGACCTCGGTCACACGCCATTTGGCCACGCTGGCGAGGAGGCGCTGAATGCGGCGACAGCGGACGTCGGCGGCTTCGACCACAACGCCCATGCCCTGAAATTGGTGGCACAGCTTGAGCACCGCTACGCGGATTTCGACGGGCTCAATCTCACATGGGAGACCCTGGAAGGGCTGGTGAAACACAATGGGCCTCTCAGCAGTCCCGCGGGGCCAATCGCCTCATTTGATGTGAAATGGCCACTGGAGTTGAGCGCTTGGCCCGGTCTGGAAGCGCAGCTCGCCGCGCTGGCCGACGATATCGCCTATGTGAATCACGACATCGACGACGGCTTGCGCGCGGAACTGTTTTCAGTGGAGGAATTGGAGCCGGCGCCACTGGCCGGGGAACATGCCCGCGCTGTCCGCGAGCGCTATGGCGCGCTGGAGCCCAGCCGCTTCATCGGCCAGACCGTTCGTACCCTGATGAGCACGCTGGTGATGGATTTGCTGGAGGAAACCCGCCGCCGGATCTGCGCCGCCGCGCCGAATTCTGTGTTGGAGGTGAGGGCGCACAAGGGGCCGCTTGCGGGCTTCACAAATGACATGGCGAGTGGCGTTCGCGCCCTGAAGGGCTTTCTCTTAGAGCGGATGTACCGCCATCCGCGCGTGATGGAGTCTATGAACAAGGCGCGGCAGGTCGTATCGGAATTGTTCGGCGCGTTTAGCAAGAAGCCGGCGCTCCTTCCGCCGGACTGGGCTTCGGCCTGTGGTGCGCCAAATGATGGCGTCACCGCTGCCGTGGTGCGCGACTACATCGCGGGCATGACTGACCGCTTCGCGCTCCAAGAGCACGCCAGAATCACCCACACAGAAATTTCGCTGTGAGGCTGGACTGGCGTGATTCGCTGGCAATCGGTGGTAGATTGCCGGCGATTGCAGATTCGCGCGAGGAGCGCCGCATGCCGCAGTTCGAGCGCAGGCTTTACGATCCGGCCGAGGATGCGGGGCTGGAAGATGACACGGCGGAAGAGGAGGGCTCGCGCCTTCCGCTTCTGATCGTGATTGCGCTGGTAGTGCTGGCCTCGTTCGCCGGGGTGGTGTGGATCGCCTACAGCCAGGGCGTCGAGCGCGGAAAGCAGGATGCACCGCGCATCATCGCCGCGCAGCCGGGCGAGCGGCTGGGCAGCGAACCGAAATACTCCGACCTGAACATCTACAAGCCCGCGAAGCGCGAAGAAACGGCGAAATCTGCAGCGCCTCCTTCTGCGCCGCCGAAATCCGCCCAGACGGCGCCGAGGCCACTGACACAAGAGCCTGTGCAGAAACCGGCGCCGCAAGCCATCCTGCCGCCGCCGGTGCCGAACCCGACGGTGAAGACACCAGCCAAGCCGGCGGTGGCCGCTCAGGCAAATACGCCAAACTCGCAACCGGCCAGCGCGTTATCAAATTCGCAAGCGGCGAGCGCCGCACCAAAGCCGGCAACAACAGCGATGAACAATCCGCCTGGTGCTGCACCGGTAAAGGTAGCACCACCGCGTCCGTTAACCGGCGCGCCACATAGCATCATGCCCAACATGGCTGCACCGCCAGCGGCAAGACCTGCAACAACAGTTCCGCCCGCACCGGCGCCGCAGCAGAGCGCGAATGCGCAGAAGCGCGCAACGGCTGCCGCGGCGCCGACAGCAAACACCGGTGCGCAAGGGTTCGTAGCGCAGATCGGTTCGTACACCTCGGAAGCGGAAGCCAATGCCTCATGGCAGACGTACAAGGCGGGCCATCCGTCCGTCGCCGGCTACGCGCCGGATGTGCAGAAGGCGGACCTTGGCAGCCGCGGCACTTGGTATCGCCTGCGAGTCGGGCCGTTCGCAACGATGCACGACGCTGCCGCCGCTTGCGCAAAATTGAAGGCGCAAGGCTCGTCCTGCCTGCCGACGAAGAGATAGCGCATGGCGCGCACGCGCGTGGTCTATGGTTGCGCCGGGACGGAGCTCTCGGACAAGGAACGCGCGTTCTATCGTGAGGCGCAGCCGTGGGGATTCATCCTGTTCGCCCGCAATGTGCGAGATCCGCAGCAGGTGACGGCGCTCGTCTCCGAGATGCGCGAGACGGTGGGCGATGCGCAGGCGCCCGTGTTGATCGACCAGGAAGGGGGGCGGGTGGCGCGGCTGAAGCCTCCGCACTGGAAAGCGCATCCAGCGATGCAACGCTTCGGCGATCTGTACCGTGAGAATCCGAAAGCCGCGCGGGAAGCGGCCTACCTTAACGCACGCTCGATTGCGCAGGAGCTTTACGATGTCGGTATCAGCGTCGATTGCGTCCCGTCGGTCGATGTGCCGGTACCTGGCGCAGACAACGTGATCGGCGACCGCGCCTTTTCCTCCGATCCGGAAGTCGCCGGCGTACTGGGCCGCGCGGTGATCGACGGCATGCTGGATGGCGGCGTGCTGCCGGTGATCAAGCACATGCCCGGACATGGCCGCGGCAATGCGGACTCTCATTTTTCGCTGCCGAGAGTCACGGTATCCGAAAGTGAATTGCGCCAGACCGATTTCGTGCCGTTCCGCGCGCTCAGCGATTGCCCGCTCGGGATGACAGGCCATGTCGTCTACGAAGCGCTGGATGCGGACAATCCGGCCACCACCAGCAGCAATGTCATCCGTCACGTCATTCGAGGCGAAATCGGATTTGGCGGGTTGCTCTTTACCGATGATCTATCGATGAACGCACTCGCAGGCTCTATCGCCGAACGAACTCGCGCGGCACTAGCGGCCGGTTGCGATGTCATCACCCACTGCAACGGCCGCATGGACGAGATGGAGCAGGTGGCCAGCGAAGCCAAGGCGCTGGAAGGCGAGCCGTTTGCGCGCGCCCGAGCTGCGCTCGCGCAATTGCGTGCTCCCAAGCCGTTCGATGTTGTGGCGGCAGATGCGCGCCTTACCGAGCTCATGGGAGCCATCGCGTGAGTGAAGCGGAAGAGAGCTTCGGTGAACTCGACACCGCGCCGGTTGCGCCGGAGGAAGCGCTGGTCGTCAGCGTCGATGGCTTCGAAGGCCCCCTCGATCTTCTGCTCAATCTGGCGCGTGACCAGAAGGTCGATCTCGCCAAAATCTCCGTGCTCAAGCTCGCGGAGCAGTATCTCGAATTCATGGAATCGGCGAAGAGCCGTAGCCTGGAACTGGCCGCCGATTATCTGGTGATGGCGGCGTGGCTCGCCTACCTGAAATCGCGCCTGCTCCTGCCGCAGCCGCCCAGCACGGAAGGGGAGCCGACGGCGCAGGAGATGGCGGCGCTGCTTCGCTGGCGGCTCCAACGGCTTGAGGCTATGCGCGAAGCCGCGGCGCGGCTGGTTGCGCGCGACCGCCTAGGGCGGGATGTCTTCTCCCGCGGCGCGCCAGAGCCTGTAAACATTATCAAACTCCGCACACAAACCGATACTCTTTACGATTTGTTAACCGCTTACAGCGCCCAACGCGTGCAGCGCGTCGGGATGAATTCCTACCGGCCGAAGCACGCCCCAGTGCTCCTCATCGAAGAGGCGCGGCAGCGGCTGGAGCGGATGCTCGGGCGCATCGGAAACTGGAATGCGATGTCGAACCTTCTGCCGGCGGAATGGAGCTGCGGCGCGCGGCGCCGCTCAGCGATGGCGAGCACCTTGCTCGCGTGTTTGGAGTTGGCACGGGACGGGCGCTTGGAGATTCGCCAGCTTCGCGCGTTCGATGAAGTGTATGTCAAAGACCGTATGGAGACGGCGTCATGAACCAGGTGATTCGTTTGGCCGATTTCGCACCTGATGTGGAAAGCATCTCAGATGTACACCCCGAGTTGCAGGGGGAGCATCTGCGCATGGTAGAGGCGCTGCTGTTCGCGGCGGCCGAGCCCTTGAGCGAAGAGGCGCTGGCACACTTCCTTCCCCAAGGGGCGGATGTTTCTTCGCTGCTCGATGAGCTTCAACGGTTTTATGAGAAGCGCGGCGTCAACCTGTTGCAGGTCAACGGAAAATGGCAGTTCCGCACCGCGGCCGATCTTTCCTTCCTGTTGCGCAAGGAGCAGCCGGAGCAGCGTCGGCTTTCGCGCGCTGCGATAGAGACTCTGGCGATCATCGCCTATCACCAGCCGGTGACGCGTGCCGAGATCGAAGACATCCGCGGCGTAGCGGTCTCCAAGGGCACCGTGGATGCGCTGATGGAGCTTGGCTGGGTGAAAATCCGCGGTCGCAAACGCACGCCGGGGCGTCCGGTTACTTACGGCACAACACACTCATTCCTTGTGCAGTTCGGGCTGGAGAGCGTGAGTCACCTACCCGGTATGGAAGAACTGAAGGCCGCTGGATTTCTCGATGCTGTCCCTCCAGCGCAGCTCGATGTGCCAATACCTTCCGAACAACTCGCGCCGGATGAAGATCCATACGAGCCTGGGCAAGCGCTCGCGGAGTAGCAATTAGGGCGTATGTGCTCACGGCTGTGCCGGTCTCCGGCTCGGCGCACTGGAAGAATGGACCAGGCTATGTCGTGGTGACCGGGCTAGTCCAGGAATTGCTCAGCGAGGATACGTTCATCCAGATTGTGGCCGGCGTCGAACAGCATAGTCATTGAGATATTCCGGTCTTCAGCCACATCTACGGAATTTACATCGCGCACTTCCAAATCATCGGCCACTGCGCTCACGGGACGCTTGTCGGCCTCCAGCACCTCGAAGCGGGTGTGGGCGCGATGCGGCAGCAGCGCCCCATGCCAGCGCCTTGGCCGGAAGGCGCTAATCGGCGTGAGGGCCAAAAGCGCCGCGTCGATGGGTAGTATAGGGCCGTGCGCAGACAGGTTATAGGCGGTACTGCCGGCCGGCGTGGCCACCAGCACGCCATCGCAAATGAGCTCCCTGATCCGGATCTTCGTGTCAACGAGAATACGGATTTTCGCCGCCTGGCGTGTTTGGCGCAGCAATGAAACCTCGTTGAAAGCAAGAGCTTCCGTGATCTTTCCATCGGCTTGGGCGCGCATCCTTAAGGGATGGATTACAGCTGCTTCTGCCACCTCCAGCCGCTCTTCGACCCCGCTTTCGCGGTACTCGTTCATCAGGAACCCGACAGAGCCGAGATTCATGCCATAGATCGGTTTCTGCTTACCCAGAAAGGTGTGCAGGGCCTGCAGCATGAAGCCGTCTCCGCCCAACGCGACGATGACCTCAGCGGCTTCCGGGCCTGCATCGCGATAGTGCCTTCGCAACGTTGCCAGCGCAGCTTGCGCCTCAGGCGTCTCTGCTGCGACGAAGTGGAGCGCCTGCGCCATTCGCTTGCCTCAGCCTCCAGTGAGCGACATGTGACGGGTCAGCGCCGGCTCCTTGCGCCGCCGGTCGATGACAAAATCGTGGCCTTTGGGCTTGCTACTAATGGCTCTGTCGATCGCGGCATCCAGGAGGGTATCGTCGTTGGACAAGCGCAAGGCGCCGCGCAGGTCGGCGCTGTCGTTCTGCCCGAGGCACATGAACAGCGTGCCGGTGCAGGTGACGCGCACGCGATTGCAGCTTTCGCAGAAATTGTGCGTGAGCGGCGTGATGAATCCGAGGCGTCCGCCGGTTTCAGTCACCCGGAAATAGCGCGCGGGTCCACCCGTGCGATGTGCACTTTTCTCTAATGTATACTGCTGTGCGAGCCGCGCCCGCACCAGCGACAGCGGCAGATACTGTTCGGTCCGCTTCTGCTCGATGTCGCCCAGTGGCATGGTCTCGATCAAGGTCAGGTCCATGCCGCGGCCGTGCGCCCACTCGAGCAGGTGCGAAATCTCGTGTTCGTTTACGTTGCGTAGCGCTACCGCATTGATCTTCACCGACAGCCCAGCCGCTTGCGCCGCATCGATGGCGGCGAGCACCTTGTTCAAATCGCCCCAGCGGGTGATCGCGCGGAATTTCTGCGGATCAAGCGTGTCCAGGGAGACGTTCACCCGGCGAACGCCGGCGCTATAAAGCTGGCCTGCGAAACGCGCGAGCTGACTTCCGTTGGTCGTCAGCGTCAATTCATCGAGGCTCTCGTTGAGGCGCGCACCGAGACGCTCAAACAGCCACATCACATTGCGCCGGACGAGGGGCTCGCCCCCGGTAATCCGCAGCCGCCGCACACCTTTGCGGACGAAAGCACTGCACAGCCGCTCGATTTCTTCCAGAGTTAGAAGCTCAGCGCGCGGAAGGAACGTCATGTGCTCCGCCATGCAGTAAACGCAGCGGAAATCGCAGCGGTCGGTGACCGACACGCGCAGATACGAGATTTCGCGGCCGAATGGATCGCGCATTTCCACCCTATAGCAGGGCAGGGATAGCTTTACACGTCCGTAGGAGGGTTGCATTACGCCGTGTTCTAAAGCTTCGCGGACTCTGCCCTCCACCCTGTTAGCCAGTTATAGTGAGGGGGAGGCCTGACAGTAGTTTCACAGACAGGTCTGGTCGGTGGCTGCTCGATGCTCCGGACAGGACGGTGGGACGCTAGCGCCTCGGCGGTCATTGTCGTCTGCCCTCGCCTTACTGGCGCGCATCAGCCAATTTGCAATAGACGTCCAGCTGTGCCGCTAAGAGGCGGCTAGGCGATCACCCAGGCCAACCGGATTTCAGCATGACAGCGGAGCCGCCCTTCCTTCTTGCCATCGATCAAGGGACAACCTCCACCCGCGCGATTGCATTTGACTCTACCATGCGACCTGTCGCGTCGCACGCCATGGAGTTGCGGCAGATCTATCCTGAGAACGGCTGGGTCGAGCACGATCCGGAGGATATCTGGCGCGCAGCAGTCGCGTGCTGCCGCATCGCAATGGAAGGGATGCCCGCAGCCAAAATTGCTGCTCTTGGCATTACGAATCAGCGCGAAACGGCCGTACTTTGGGACCGCACCACAGGTGAAGCGCTGCACAATGCCATTGTCTGGCAGGACCGGCGTACCGCACATCGCTGCCGGCAGCTGAAGGAAGCAGGCGCCGAGGCGACAGTAACTGCGCGAACGGGTTTGCTGTTAGACCCGTATTTCTCCGCCACCAAGATCGAGTGGTTGCTTGATAACATTCCCGGCGCACGTGAACGGGCGGCAAGAGGTGAGTTGGCATTCGGCACGATTGATAGCTGGCTGATTTACAAACTGACTGGTGGTCGCGTGCATGCCACCGATGTTACCAATGCATCGCGCACAATGCTGCTTGACCTGAAGTCGCTTGCATGGTCGGACGACATGATCTCGTTGTTCCAGATTCCGCGACAGCTGCTGCCGGAAATACGTAATAACGCGGACGGCTTCGGCACCGCGATCGAAGATGTTCTGGGCGTACCAATTCCAATTCGCGGCGTTGTCGGCGATCAGCAGGGTGCGCTTTTCGGACAAGGATGCTTCGCACCGGGAGACGTGAAATGCACATATGGCACCGGCTGCTTCGCGTTGGTGAATACCGGCGCAGCAGCGCCGCCCTCTCGGAACCGGCTGCTGACAACCTGCGGCTACCGGGTGAACGGGGAGACTGCATACGCCATGGAAGGGAGCATCTTTGTCGCTGGCGCGGTGGTCCAATGGTTGCGCGATGCGCTCGGCTGCATTCGCAGTGCAAGCGAAGTCGAGGCGCTTGCACGAACGGCCAAACCGGCTGACGGTCTCTACTTCGTTCCCGCGTTCACGGGGCTTGGCGCACCCTACTGGCAGGCCGAGGCGCGCGGCGGCATAGTGGGGCTGACGCGAGATGCGGGCTCTGCGGAAATCGCACGCGCGGCGCTGGACGCCGTCTGCTATCAGACTCGCGATCTGCTGGGAGCAATGCGAAGTGATATGGCTACAATTGGTCTCGGCGCGCTGGCAGCACTGAAGGTGGATGGCGGGATGGTGAAGAACGATTGGTTCTGCCAGCGGCTCGCCGATCTCACAGGGTTGCCCGTCGACCGTCCGCTGGTCACTGAAACCACCGCCCTTGGAGCGGCCTACTTGGCGGGCTTGGGCACGGGGTTATTCTCCAATCTCCGGGACATTGCTGCTGGGTGGGCTTTGGACCGCCGTTTTGAACCAGAGCTTGCGCCGGCAACCCGCGAGGCGCTCTACGAGGGTTGGGCGAAGGCGGTCTCGCGGGTGAGGCTTTGATTTGCCCGCCGCCAGAGGCAAACTGCGGCAGCGCGATTGGGAGATGTTCATGTTGGATGTGGCGGAGAGAATTCGGCCTCTAAAGGCACCCGGAGATCATGAAATCCGGTCCTTGGAAGGAAAGGTGAGCGGGGAAGAGTGGAAGCAGCGGGTCGACCTTGCCGCGCTGTACCGTATAGTGGCGCTGTACGGTTGGGACGATCTCATCTTCACGCACATCTCGGCGCGGGTGCCGGGTCCCGAGCACCACTTTCTCATCAATCCCTACGGCATGCTGTTCGAGGAGATCACGGCGTCCAGCCTCGTGAAGATTGACACCAACGGCAACAAGGTTGAGGATTCGCCCTATCCGGTGAACCCCGCCGGTTTCACCATCCATAGCGCGCTCCACATGAACCGCGAGGACGCGCACTGCGTCATGCATTTGCACACAGAAGACGGCGTGGCCGTGGCCTCGCAGGAATGTGGCCTCTTGCCCATCAGCCAGCATGCGCAGTCGGTGCATGGCGATCTGGCCTATCACGATTATGAAGGCATTGCACTGGAGTTGGGCGAGCGCGAACGCATCGTCACGGACATTGGGGACAAGAACGTCGTCCTGCTGCGCAACCATGGCACGCTGACCATCGGCAAGACCTGCGCCGACGCGTTCATGCGCATGTATTACCTGGAAAAGGCTTGCACGATGCAAGTGCGTACGCTTGCAGGCGGAATGAAGCCTTATGGCGTTAACCAGGGCGTGGCGGAGAAGAACGCGGAGATCACCAAAACCGCGTTTGAAGGCCTGCTCAGTGCGCTCGCCTGGCCCGCCGTTCTGCGCAAGCTGGACCGGGTCGATCCCAGCTACAAACACTAAGGCGCGCATATGAAGTTCGGGATTGGGCAGTCCGTCCGGCGGACCGAAGACAGTCGACTCGTTACCGGGCAAGGTCAGTACACCGAAGACCTGCACTTCGAGCGAGAAGTGCATGCCGCTTTCCTGCGCAGCCCGTATGCGCATGCCCGCATCACCTCGATCAATATCTCGGCTGCAAAAGCAGCGTCTGGTGTCATCGGCGTTCTCACCGGGGAAGATGTCGAAGGAGCGGGGGCCATTCCGATGCCATGCCTGGCGCCGCTGATGAACCGCGACGGCTCTCCTATCAAACACACGCCGAAGCTGCTGCTGGCAAGGGATCATGTGACGTTCACGGGTGAAGCCATCGCGATGGTCGTGGCGGAAACCTATGCGCAAGCGGTCGATGCCGCCGAGCTGGTGAGTGTGGAATACGAGTCGATGGATGGGGTCGGCACCTTGGCCGCCGCGCCTACGGGCCCGCAAATCTGGTCCGATGCGCCAAACAACGAATGCTTCGACTGGAGTGCCGGCAAAGAAGAGGCGTGCAGCGAAGCATTCGCCCGGGCAGCGCACGTCGCGACCGTGGATGTGGTCGAGAACCGAATCGCACCGTCGTCCATGGAGACGCGCAACGCCATCGGCCTCTACGATCCCGCCAGCGATACCTACACTCTCTACTCGGGCAATCAGGGCTCCAGCGGCTTGCGTGACCGCGTGGCGATGGTGCTGAAGCTTCCCAAAGACAAGCTGCGCGTCATCACCAAGGATGTCGGCGGCGGCTTCGGCATGAAGGGCTTCATGTATCCCGAGCAGCCGCTGGTGCTGATTGCGGCCAAGAAACTCGGGCGTCCCGTGCGGTGGATCAGCACGCGCACGGAAGCCTTCCTGAGCGACGATCACGGTCGCGACATGATCACCAAAGGCGAGTTGGCGCTGGATGCTGACGGTCGCATTCTCGCGCTCCGGATCACCGGCACGGCGGACATGGGCGGATATCTGTCCCAGTTCGCGCCGTTTATCGCCACTTTGGCGGGCGGCCGCATCTTCGGCGGGCTCTATCGGATTCCGGCGGTCTTCGCACATGTGAAAGGTTACTTCACCAACAGTGCGCCGATCGATGCCTATCGCGGGGCGGGGCGTCCCGAAGCTGCGTACCTGATGGAGCGGCTGATGGATGTGGCGGCACTGAAGACCGGCATCGATCGCGTGGAGCTGCGCCGGCGAAATCTGGTGAAACCGGACGAGCTTCCGTACCGCAACTGGTTCGGCGTCGAATACGATTCCGGAGATTACCCGCGCATGCTCGAACAGGGGCTTCAGCGCGCCGATGTCGGCGGCTTTGCGGTGCGCCGTCAGCAGTCCAGAGCGCGGGGCAAGCTGCGCGGCCTTGGCATCGCCTACTATGTCGAGATCACCTTTGCGGTGGGCAGCGAACCGGCGCGGGTGAAGTTCACCGACAATGGCGGGGTTGAGCTTTACGTTGGCACGCAATCCAACGGGCAGGGGCATGAAACCGCGTTCGCGCAGCTCGTCGCTGAGCGTCTCGGTGTTCCGTTCGAGTCTATCAGTGTGAAGCAGGGCGATACGGAATGGGTGAACGGCGGCGGCACCGGCGGCTCTCGGTCGCTCAACATGTCTGGTGGCGCGCTGGAGGTTGCCTCCGAAGAGGTGATCCGCAAGGGCAAGTCTGCGGCGGGTCATGTACTGCAGGCCGGTGGTAAGGAAGTCGGCTTCGAGGTCGTGGAAGGAACCGGACGTTTCCGCGTGACGGAAACCGACCGCTCCATCGGCATCGGCGAGCTTGCCGTCACCTTGAAGCGGGAGACAATTCCGGGCTTCGAGCAGGGGCTCGACAGTGACGGCACCTATGTCGGCCAAGCGTCCACTTTCCCGAATGGCTGCCACATCTGCGAAGTGGACGTGGATGAGGAAACCGGCAAGGTCGATCTCGTCTCCTACAAGGTGCTGGATGATTTCGGACGGGTGATCAATCCGATGCTGGTTGCAGGGCAGGTGCATGGCGGTATCGCCCAAGGTGTCGGGCAGGCGCTGCTGGAAGAGGTTGTCTACGACGCCGAGTCCGGTCAGCTGCTCACCGCCAGCTTCAGCGACTACGGCTTGCCGCGCGCCTATGACATTCCTGATATCGAATTCGCGTACGAAGAAATCCCATGCAAGACGCATGCGCTTGGTGCCAAGGGATGCGGCGAGGCCGGAACGGTCGGGGCGCTGCCATCGGTGATGAGTGCTGTGGCCGATGCGCTCGGCGTTGCGCATATCGACATGCCGGCCACGCCGGAGCGGGTCTGGCGCGCGCTGCGCGAGAAAAAAGCCGCCTAGGGCGTTCCACCCGCGGGCGCTGCTGTTTGCGCTGGCGCAGCGGGTTGAGCGGCTTGTGATACAGTCGGAGCGCTCACCGTGCTCACAGCAGCAGGTTGAGCGGCCGGAGTTGCGGGTGCAGCGGCGGCCAACTGATAATCCGCAATTGCCTTCGTCAGCACGTCCCTTTCTTCGCAACCATCCACGCAAAGGCGCGTGAGTTGCGCCAGTTCGCCTTGCGCGTCCGCCAGCCGGTTCATTTTGAGGTACAGCTCCCCCAGATATTCATGCGCGCCCTTGTGATCGGGGTCGCGCGCCAGCGCTCGCTGATAAAAATCGAGCGAACCTGGATAGTCCCCCAGCATGCGATGCGTGTAGCCCAGGTAATTCAGAACATCCGCGTTGTTCGGCCGCTGCTGTAAGGCACGGTTGAGGTATGGAATCGCATCGCTGTACTTTTCATGCTTGATGAGGCGAACGGCCGTGCCGTAATCGTCGAACCCGGCTGAGCCACGCATGCCGCTACCGTAGCCGCCACCCCCCATTCCCATGCCGCCACCGCCGCCGCCCATCGCCAGGCAAGGCGGTGAGATCAGCAAAGCGGCTGCGAACAATACCCCACGCATCGCAATCTCCTCGGCCGGATGCTTCAGCATAATAGCAAGTTCGGACGTTTTCGTCCGGCCTGCGCATTGACTAGACGTGCGCCGCAAGCGGAAATTCCAGGCATGGTAACGGATTCTTCGGCAATAGACCTCGATCTCGAGGACGGCCGCGGCGCCCGCCGCAAGCCGGAAAGCCTGCCGAAATTGAAAAAGGCCGCGCGCAAGCTGTTCGTGGAGCGCGGCTATCACGCCACCCGGCCACAAGATATCGCGCGCGAGGCCGGCCTCGGCCACGGCACCTTCTACCTTCACTTTCCGGACAAGCGCGCCTGCTTTCTCGCCTTCGTGGAAGAGGCGCGCGAAGAGCTGGACGCCTTTGTGCAGGCGCGCGTGCCGGACGATGCGCCGCTGGAGGTGCTGATCGCCTCCACGCTGAACGCCATGTACGATTATGCGCAAAGCCATCCCGGCGTTCTGGGCGCGGCGATGACGGACGAAGCGGTGATCGATGCGGAAGGCGTGCAGGCCGTGCCGCTGCTGCAGCGGTGGGGCGCGGACTGGGCCCGTGCCGTGCAGCGGGTGGCAAAAACCGGACGCGCCTCGGCCGAATACGATGCGGACGTAGTGGGGCAGGCGATCGTTGGCGCCATTCATCAGGCGGCGAGCGAAGGTTTTCGCTCCGGCCGCGACCGCGAAACGGTGGTGCGGAACCTGAGCCGCTTTCTGGTGCGCGCGCTCCGGCCTTGAGGGCAGCACTGCGCGCGCAAGCCTGACTATAGTTTTGTTGCGGCGGACTTCGCGGCGGATCTCCGCGCGAAACGCCAGCGCCGCGCGCGTGTAGCGGCCGTGAATTAGGCGGTTGCGGTTGCCGAAAGGGGCGCCCCGCTTACGCGGCTGAGGTTTCGGCTGCGTCTTCATGACCCTCGGCATCTTCTGTTTTGGCACACTCTTCTTCTTCAGCTGCCGCGCGCCGCTCACGCTCCTTTCGCTCATCGATGTCCCTGAGCACCTCGGCGATGCGATCTTCCGCGGTGGGGTCGCCCATGCGCGCGCGAATGGCATTTTCCACATGCAAATTCATCTGCCGCCAGACTTTTTCCTGCACCTCCCGTCGGCGGGCTTGGTCGGCATGAAATTTTTTGCGGTTCAATTCCACCTGGGACTCCTTGATGGGCTTGTTGACGTCGATCAGCGCGCGGTGGCGGGTTTCCACATGTGCGAGGCGCGCTAGCATGGCGGCGACCGCCGCGTCGGCCTTTAGCAACCGGGAGGCGGCGTTCAGCGCGGCGACCGGGTCGCCCTCCGCCGCCAGGGCGAGGCCCTCGCAGCGCTCGATCAGCCGTGCATTCCGCTCCATCTGGGCCGTAAGGCGGGCAGCCGTTGCTTCGCGGACCCGATCTTCCTCTAAGGACTGCGCCATGTGCCTTCTCTTTTTTCCTAACTAAGAACATAGAGGGAACAATCCGGCCTGTCAATACCTAGCTCCCTACCAAGACTGTCTGCCGAGCCGCTTAGGTCAGGCCTTGTCCTTTCGCTTCTGCGCGCTCAAGGAAGGGGCAGAAGCACCAAGTTTACGGGGCGGCGCCAGCACATGATCACGGATTTCTGCGGCAAGACGGCATTCATTACCGGCGGCGGGAGCGGCATCGGGCTCGGCATGGCCCGCGCTTTCGGCCGCGCCGGCATGAACATCGTCGTTGCCGATATCGACAAGAAGGCGGCCAGTGCCGCGGTCGACCAGCTGGCGGCGCAGCAGGTCAAAGCAGCGCCGGTCTACTGCGATGTCAGTGAGCGCGGCAGCGTGCGCGAAGCGGCGCTGGAAGCCATCGCGGCCTTCGGCAAGGTGCATGTGCTTTGCAACAACGCCGGCGTGGCCGTGGGTGGACAGCTCGGCACGGTCGGCGCGCGCGACTGGGACTGGATTCTGGACGTCAACCTGAAGGGGGTGGTGCACGGAACCGAAACCTTCCTGCCATTAATCAAAAGCCACAGCGAGGGCGGCCACATCATCAGCACCGCCTCGATGGCCGGCATGATCAGCCCACCGGGACTGGAGCCGTACAGCGCCACCAAATTCGCCGTGGTGGCGATGAGTGAAGGATGGTTCTTTCAGCTAGCACCGCTCAACATCGGTGTTTCCGTGCTTTGTCCCGGTTTCGTCCGCACACGGATACATGAGAGCGGCCGCGTGCGGCAGGACCGCTATGGGGGGGAGGGCGAAGTCGGCACAGGTGTGGCGGCCGATCGCGAATCCGCCGCACAGCAGGTGCTGAGCGGCATCGATCCGGACATCGTGGGCGAGCGCGTGCTGGAAGCGGTGAAGGCAGGCGAGCTTTACATCTTCACCCATCCGAACATGAAGCCGCTGGCGGAACAGCGATTCCAGATGATCTTGGCCGCGTTCGACCGCGCGGCGGACAGCCAGGCACTTAAGGCGGTGAAGGAGTGGGCCGCGGCACCGTTGCTTGGTCCCCAGGGTTAGGGCTACCCTCCATTAGCGTGGGGGTTTACCAGCCGAAGGGTTGGCCCTCGCGGTCAACGAGCGGCCCAGCCTGCCAAATAGATTGTGTCGAATGTCGCGGGTATGCGCGCATTGTGCAAAAGCCGACCGTATTCAGCGGCTGTCGCTGAGAGGACATCTCGGCGAAGGAGGGTGGGGCGCCGTCCGACAAGGACGTTCGTTTCTCCAAGCGCGCGGAGGTCTCGGACCAGACCAGAGAAATCTTGGTAGCGCGCGATCGTGCGTTCGATGTCTGTAACAGGAAGCGCAAACCCGGCCCGCTGCAGGAGGGCCCCAAGATCGCGCAGATCGGCAAATGGGGCCACCCGGGGGCTTGCGCCGCCCAAAATTTCGGCCTCCGCAGTTGCGAACGCTTCTCGCAGCTCCTTCAGTGTCTCTCCACCAAGCATCGCGGCCATGAAAAGACCGTCGGGCGCCAATGCGGCACGGACCTGAAGGAGTGTGCCTGGGAGATCGTTAACAGCATGGAGGGACAGGACGCTTATAATAACATCGAACGACCGTTTGGCGAAGGGGAGTGCCTCTTCATCCCCCACGAGATCACCCTCCAGGCCCGCGAGCCGCATTCTGATCCAGCTTCGAGCCGCCCCACTAAACAATTCGAACGCTGTAGCTCTAGAACAGAGATCGAGGCCGCGCTCAAACTTGCGGTTCACCGTACCGAGGCGCTCGGCAATCTGCATGGCGGCTTCACGCACGAGAAAATCCGTCCCTAAGGCCCTCTGCCTACGGTACGCATAGAGCTTACGGTCGAAAATCTTTGGAGGGCCGTTCATTTTCGGTATCGTAGTCTGTTGTTCCACGATTAGTATACCGGCATGGCAATGATATTCGCTCGCAGGGGGGCACAACCATTCGGCAGATTGATCAGCCGAACCGTCCGCACCCTGGCCGACCTCCTGTTCCCTCCACTTTGCCTGCTGTGCCGTTCACCAGTGGACGAGCCCCTAGCCCTCTGCGGCGGGTGCTGGAGGGGATTGACGTTTCTGGATGGCGCTATGTGCGCAACTTGCGGGCTGCCGTTTGAGTTTGATCCCGGTGCTGAGTCGCTTTGCGGCTCGTGCCTCAGCAACCCGCCGGCGTTCGACTGTGCCAGAGCTGCCGTCCGTTACGATGATGCCAGCAAAGGCGCTATCCTTGCGCTGAAGCGAGCCGACCGGCTCGAATTCGCAGACCTGTTTGCACGTTGGCTGCGGCATGCCGCGCACCCCCTGCTGGAGCACGCGGACTTGATCGTGCCTGTTCCTCTGCATCGATTTCGCTTGTGGAGCAGACGCTACAATCAGTCGGCAATTCTCGCGCAGCGGCTCCACCGGATGAGTGGCAAGCGCTATGATCCTTTTGCGCTGGTGCGCGCCCGCTCAACCCCCAGTCAGGGCGAGATGCCATCCGTCAAAGCGCGCCGCCGGAATGTGCGGGGCGCCTTCCGCGTACCCGAACGGCGGGTGAAATCCATTTCGGGAGCATCCGTGCTGCTCGTCGACGACGTACTAACCACGGGCGCCACGATCGAAGCCTGTGCACGGACCTTGAAGCGTGCCGGAGCAAAAAAGGTGTTTGTGATAACCATTGCGCGCGTTGCCCGGCCTCTGCCGCGCGATGTATAGGGGGGCGACGACGCGGCAGTGAGTCGATGCCGAAAATCACTATCTACACGACCCCCATCTGTCCTTATTGTGTGCGGGCCAAGGCCCTGCTGAAAAAGAAAGGGGCAGCCTTTGACGAAATCGATGTGTTCATGAACACCGAGGCCCGCAAGGAAATGGAGCTACGTGCGAGCGGCCGCTACACCGTTCCGCAGATCTTCATCGGAGGTCACCATGTCGGCGGATGTGACGATCTCTATGCATTGGAACGCGCCGGCGAACTCGACCCGCTCCTTGCCACAGCATGAACTCCTTTCGTGCAGCCTGTATTCAGCTGCGGTCCTCCGATGATGTGGAGGAGAATATTCGTGTCACCTCCGAGTTGATCCGGGAAGCCCGAGGAGCGGGTGCGGATCTTGTCGCCACGCCGGAAAATACCACACTTATGGCACCAGATGGCGGCGCAAAGCTGGAGAACAGCTTCACCGAGGACTACGATCCGGCGCTCCCCCGATTTCGACGATTGGCGGAGGAACTCGGGATTTGGCTGTTAATCGGCTCGCTCGCCATCAAGGTAAGTGACCGCAAGACGGCAAACCGTTCCTTCCTAATCGATCCGCAAGGAAGGATCGCTGCGCGATATGACAAGGTATTTCTGTTCGATGTTGATCTGCCAAGCGGTGAAACCTACCGGGAGTCTAAGACGGTTGCCGGTGGAAACCGTGCCGTCATGGCAGACCTTCCGTGGGGGAAGATCGGCTTTTCTATCTGCTACGATCTGCGATTTCCGCAGCTGTATCGTAGGTTGGCGCGCGCTGGCAGTTCGTTCCTCGCGGTTCCGAGCGCGTTCACGGAAACCACGGGGAGGGCGCACTGGCATGTACTGCTCCGCGCCCGTGCAATCGAGAACGGTGTATTCGTGATCGCGCCCGCGCAGGGAGGAACGCATGCGAACGGCCGTCGCACCTACGGGCATTCTCTTATCGTGGCCCCTTGGGGGGAGATTCTCGCTGAAGCCGGAATGGAGCCTTGCGTGATCATGGCCCAGATCGATGCAGCCGCCGTCCGGGTGGCGCGGGACCGGGTTCCCAGTCTCAGGCACGACAAAGAGTTCGAGGGGCCGTAGAGCTTGCTTGTCCGGACGGTCATCTGCTTGCGGAACCCGGTGTTTACCCCCATCTTCGCAAAGAAACATGTCATTCGATTGGCTTCTTGGTGATCGCCTATAAGCTTGCTTGCATGAAGGGCCATGCCTTCGAGGGATGGTTCGCCAGTATTGCTGCTTTCGACGAGCAGTCGGAGGACGGCAAGCTGGTTTGCCCGATTTGCAATTCGCGCAACGTCAAAAAAGCCCCTATGGCACCAGCGCTGCGGTCTTCGGCCGGGACGCGGGGGCGGCAGTCAAGACTGGGGCCAACGCCGATAGCTCCAGCGGTGCCTGAGGCTGCATTGCCGACAAATGAGTTGCGTAAGATGCGGCAGTTTATGACAGGGTTGCGAAAGTATGTCGAGCAGAACGCAGATTATGTCGGCCGGGACTTTCCCGACGAGGCACGGAAGATCCACTACGGAGAGGTGGACGGCCGCCACATTTACGGCGAAGCGTCGCTCGAAGAAGCCGCCGATCTCGTGGAAGAGGGTATCGACGTTGCCCCGCTTCCGCCTGATTTGGATGAAGCGGACTG
>JAFAVP010000241.1 GCA_019242395.1 Alphaproteobacteria bacterium
AGCCACGAAACCGCTTTTCTTGGCGGAGAGAATGATGACTGCACGGGGCACGGCCTGCCGCAGCGGCACGAGCAGAGCATCGAGCTCGGCCAGCACGCTGCTCGAGAGTACGTTGGTCGAGGTTCCCGGTTTGTCGATCGTGAGCCAGGCGACTCCGTCGCCATCGCGCTCGAGCTTCCAGGCGGACTCTGCGGACGGCATATGCGCTCCTTAAGCGGCGGAACGGCGCACCGAGGCGCCCGCGCGCACGTGGAAATCGCACACGAGCGGGCGATGATCGGAGAAACGCACATCGGGCACGCGAAAGTCCGTGACCTCGATGCCCTCGCTCACCAGTATGAAATCCAGCTCCACCCGTGGCACCCGCGCGGGAAAGGAGGGCAGCCCGGCCGAGTTGGCGCTGCGCAGGCCCGCGGCGCGCATGAACAGATAGATCTCGTGATTTCCCCAGAAGGTGTTGAAGTCGCCTGCCACGATGACCGGCTTCGGGGACTGCACGATCAGATCGTGCAGCGAGCGCAACTGGTACTGGCGATGGCGGAACTTCAGCGACAGATGCACGAGGAACACGCAGACATCGTCCAACTCGAGCTCGATGATGAGGCGCTTGATGCCGGTGTCGAAATAGTGGAAGCGCTCGCCGTGCACGTGCGGCGCCGACAGGAATGCGTTGGCCTGCTTGCGTACGATCGGGACCAGATGGTTGATCGAGCCGGTGCCGTACTTGCACTGGAAGGTCGAATAGTGGCCGAGGGAGCCGGCGATGTGCTCCGCCTGATTCACCATGCCGGTGCGGATCGAGCCGGTGTCCACCTCGATCAGTCCCACGACATCCGGATGCTCGGCGCGGATGAAATCCGTGATGCCATCGAGCACCTTGCGGTTACTGCGCAGATAGCCTGCCCCGGGGATGGGCAGGTGAAAGGACGGACCGGTGCCGGTTGCGTAGCGGATGTTGTAGACGAGCAGTCGCACCTGAGCGGCATTCCTTATCGCAAACTGCGCATTCTATAGAGGCGCAAGCCGCGGTAGGAGAGCATAAAACTGTCGCCAGACGCCATCGCCAGGACGAGTTTCGCCGCGTTCACGCTTATGCGAGACTGTCGGGCAGTTTCCATGGTTCGCCGCCGTGCAGCTCGAGCATGTCACAGGCCAATCCCATCCGGCTCTTCGTCACCCACCTGTGGGAGAACAGCGACGATTATCTGCGGGTATTTGAATATCTCGAGAGCTCGCGCAATTTCTTCTACCGCAACAGCAGCAAGCCCGAGCAACGTCCATCGGGCGACAAGGAAGCGCAGAAGGAGGAATGGCGCAAGCAGATCGCGCCCGTCGAGGCGGTCATAGGACTCGCGAGCCTGTACCCGCTCTCACAGGACCTCCTGACCTTTCAGCTGCTGTACGCCCAGGCGAGCCAGAAGCCGGTCGTACTACTGAAGCCCTTCGGCTCCCAACAGCCGATCCCCAAGGCGCTCGCGGATCTCGCCGATGAGATCATCGACTGGGACGAGCGGGCGCTCGTGGATGCCATCAAGCGGCAGGCCCGGCATGAGGACACGACGCGCTGGGATACGATCGAATTCAAAATGGACTGAGCGGCGCGGGGGGGCGCCACCGGAGCTTCCTCCTATCTCAAGAAATCGCGATAAGTCGCTGATTACACAGCGACTAGGGCGAATTAAATCGAATTAATAATCTGCCCATCGTGTGGCCACCTGCCGGGGCCTATCGTGGTTGGCGTCGAGACTCTCCTTACCGGTACCGTGTTGACGCATTTACTTCATTCGCCGCCTGCGCGGCGCCTGGCGCATTTTCTCAGCGTGGCACTGTGCGCATCGCTCGGGGGCTGCAGTCTGGGCCCCCGGTACCACCGACCTGACATCACACTGCCGGGTAGCTGGCGCTCCGACCCGACAGCAACGCAACAGGAAGCGGACGCTGCCGCCGCGGCGACTGTCGCCATCGCGCATGGCTCCTCCAGCTCGCAAACTGCGGCCGCATCCACGGGGTCGACAGCCGCTTCGAATTCGAAATCGCAGCTGGGCACTACCGCTATCGCGGCTGACAATCCGGCGCTGAATTCTCCTGAGGCGCCACCCTCTGCATCCGTGGGGGCAACCGCCGCATGGCCCTCGGCCGATTGGTGGCACAGTTTCGGCTCTGTGCAGCTCGATGACTTCATGGCGCAGGCCAGGAAAGCCAATGATGACCTCGCTGCCGCCATCGCCAGAGTTCAGCAGGCGGATGCGCAGGTGCAGATCGCAGGCGCTGCGTTGTTGCCCTCCCTGGCCGTGACCGGCAATGGCGGGCGCGAGCGGCTGAAGTCCACTACCGCCCCTGCCGGGACGCCGCCCATCACGTTCAATCAATTCAGCGTCCAGGCATCGGCCAGCTACCAGCTCGATTTCTGGGGCAAGAACCGCGCGACGTGGAATGCCGCCAGATTCACC
>JAFAVP010000245.1 GCA_019242395.1 Alphaproteobacteria bacterium
TCCTCGGAAATCGGCCAGACCATGAGCGAGATCGTGGCCTACGGCACGGCTGCCATCGTCGAGCCCGGCGATGCTGCGTAGGTCTGTTCTCCTGATCGGCGCGCTGGCGCTTGCAGGCGGCGCAATCGCGATGTTCGCGGGCTGCCCGCCCGGATGGGTGTTCGCGGTGTGGGGCGCGCTGATCGTGCTGTCTCTCATCTATGAGAAGGTGCGATACAAGCCGATCGAGGCGGGTGCGCCGGGCCCGGGCTGGACGAAAACAGGCGAGCGCTTCATTGACGATGCCACGGGGGAGCCGGTAACAGTTTGGCTGGAGCCTGCGACCGGCGAGCGCAAATACGTGCGGGGTTAGCCGGGCAGCGGTAGCGGGGGATTGCGGCTTACTGCGGCGGGTTGTTGCGCAGGTAGGGATAGCCGTTGTTGATGTTGGGGTCTTGCGCCCAGATTTTCGGATCGAAGCCGTCCGGCAGGCCGCTCTTCAGCTGCGCATCCGTCAGTCCCGCGGCGCCGTTGCATGTCCGGTCCCTCCCGCAGGCTGACGTGCGGCCGCTGGTATCTGTGTCCCAGTACACGCGATCGAATTGCGGCGATTTTATCCGCCCGCCCACGCCTCCCGCATACGAGGAATCCGAAACGGCGCCCACGGCGTAAGCGTGCGAGATCGCCGTGTTTTCAGAGCCGCCGACCAGGCCGCCCAGATTGTCCTTGTTTCCGCCCGTGATGCTGCCGGTAGCATAGGAGTTCGAGATTGTGCCGGCGCCGATGCCGACGAGTCCGCCAGCGTAGGTTTTCGGCTTTGAGCTTGCGAATACTGTAACGTTGCTGGTGGCATAGGATTCCTGGATTTGCGGCAGGCCTTGGGCGGTTTGGAGTCCTTGGCCCAAGAGGCCTCCCGTAACGGCTTTGTCCCCACTGCTTGAAACAATGTCGCCGCTGGCACGCGAGCGTACAATAAGGCCGCCGGCGCTAATACCTATAAGCCCGCCAGCAGCGGGGACTGAACTCGTGCTGTTGATGGAAACTTTGGTGGAACAGTTTGTGAAAAGCGGATTTTCACCTTCACCTCCTATCAGGCCGCCAACGAAAGGCATCGTGACTCCAGATACTTTGATTGCACCGTCCACACTAACGTTTCTAACAACGTCAATACCGCCGGCAGCCAGAACGCCCACTCCCGAACTGTTTTGAGCTGTTATGCTCGCAGCTTTCAATCGAAAGTCCCGTATCGTCGCCTGCGTAGCCCAAAAAAAACCCACTGAGTCATCGGACGACGATATCGCTAGGTTGCGAATAGTGTGGCCCAGCCCTTCAAAAATACCGTCAAAGTGCGTCCTTATCGGCGCGTGGGCGTACACGCCGTCGTTCTTCGCATTGTAATCGGCTGCGAGCGCATAGGCGCCGGAAGGATTGGCGGCGATGGCGTTGGCAAGGTTGGTAATGCCACGAACGAGCGTGTAGTCCGTGCCGTTGACCGTTAGCGCGCTCTTCACGTCGGAGAAGTCGAGCTTGCCTTTACCGGAGAACAGCAGGTCGCCGTTCTTGCCGCCATCGTTGTACGCCAGCGTGACGGCGCCAGTGCCGGCCACGGTCACCAGTTTGCGGAACTCAATGGTGCGCATGGCATCGAGCGTCAGCCGGCTTGTGCTCGCCCACGAGAAGCCGTCATGCACGACAATATCCGTGGCAGCACTGCCCGTTTTCACCGTGATGTCGCCGGACGCCAGCATCTGCGTGAGGTCGCCGGTGTTGAGGTTCGCGCTTTTCGCCGTCGCGGCGCAGACGCCGCCCGCGCAATCAACGTCGTGGGTAGCGTTGCTGGAGATGCTCATCTCAGCATGCGCTGGAATCCCGATTAAGAGACTAACACAAACGAGCCAACGAAGCTGACTCACCTCACCTCTCCTGTTCCGACAAACCCAAACAGACATAGCCGATATTATCATTCTTTGTGAATAGGCCGCTGAAGATTGTCCCAGAATTGCTTGGGCTGGTTACGCGTACCGTAATATTGCTGTTCCGGCTGCAATGCAGTTTATTGAGGAGATGCCTGTGGTGGGTGTGGAAATACGTCCAGCCGAATCGTTGCTCCGGACGTCCAGACTTCCTGTGCTCACGGCGGGCGTCGTCCGTCCGATATCTATCTGACTGCCGCCCCACCAGACGGGCGAGCGCTTCATTGACGATGCCACGGGGGAGCCGGTAACAGTTTGGCTCGAGCCTGCGACCGGCGAGCGCAAATACGTGCGCGGATAGCTGGCGGGTAGGAGGGGCATTCGTGCCGAGCCGCCGTCCTGTATCGCTGGCGCCAGCTTCGAGCGTGCCATGACGCCGCTTGAAGGCCTACGGGTGCTCATCGTCGAGGACGAAGCTCCCATCGCGATGATGATCGAGGACATGCTGCAGGAGATGGGCTGCGTCGTCGCGGGCGCCGCCGCCAACGTGGAAGACGCGCTGCGGCAGGTTGAGAATGGCGCGTTCGGCTTTGCTTTTCTCGATCTCAATCTGGGCGGCAGGAGCGCAGAAGGTGTAGCCGATGCGCTCGCTGCCAAGCAGATCCCGTTCGCGATCGGCAGCGGCTATGGCCGCAGCGGGCTACCTGCGCATCTGCAGGGGCGGCCGGTGCTGCAGAAACCTTTCCTCAGCGCCGAGCTGGAACGGGCGATGCGGGAAGCCCTCGGCGCTGATTGAACAGCGAGCGCCGTCGAGTAGCGGGAAATCCATTCGCCAGGTTGTGATGAGGCTTGCGCTTCCTGGTGCTTGCATTATGCGTGCCGGGGATTAGGTGAACATGTGTAATCCGAGGGGTCTTCCGATGATCCGTGCCGTGTTGTTGGCTGGCGCCGCCGTCGCCGCTACGCTTTGCTCCGGCCACGCTGCTGTACTGGTTCCCGTTCCGCCCGTGCCCGATTCAACCGTGACCACATTGTACGGGTTGAACGATAGTTTTCAGATCGTTGGCAGCTATATCGGCGCCGATGATGGCATTGAGCACGCGTTCTTTGGGTACATGACAGGCGATTACTATCCCTTCGATGCAGGCAGCGGCGGCACCCAGGCACGGGCCATCAACAACAAGCAGGACATTGTGGGCTTTACCAACTCGCAGGGCGGCAACACCTCCAATCAGCCGATTTTCGAGATGTATGCCAACAGCAAGATTCACGTGCTGAACGGCATCTTCGGCCGCGCCCAAGGCATCGACAACGAGAAGGGGCGTTTTGCCGGTACGCGTTGGGATTTCAACAATCACCAGGCGGTGGCGTTCAAAGGCGAACACGCGCACTACCGAAAGGACGTGCGGATTCCGGAGGTGCACCAGGCCAGCGAAGCCAATGGCATCAACAGCGCAGGCGTTGTGGTTGGCGATTATTTTCGCCCGCCGCTGCATGGTTTTATCGGCAGCGGCAACAAGCTGCAGACGGTCGATTATCCCTCCGATCAATCGAGCGGCACCGCGATGGAGGGCATCAACGATGCAGGCCAGGCGGTGGGGCAGTGGACCGACCAGAACGGCAACGCACACAGCTTCCTGCTGGATATCGCGAGCAGCACCTTCACCGACATCACGGTGCCGGGTGCCAGCAACGTGTACGCCTGGAACATCAACACGCAGGGCGCGGTGGCCGTCTCCAGCGACGCGGGTTCCTTCATCTGGTGCAAGAAGAAGAGCGCTTGCCCGGCCGGTGGCATCGTGGTCTCCGCTCCGGAGCACCGGGCCAGGCGGTAACTTAGCGGCCGCTGGGAGCTTTCCGCCGGATTTGTGCGTAATATGCGGCGGAAGCTTCAGAGCCACGCCCCATGCGCCTTGACGATCTCCGCCCTAGCGACAACGTGGAAGACCGCCGCGGCGAAGGCGGCGGTTTCGGTGGATTCGGCGGCTATGGCCCACATATTGCCGTGGGCGGCGGCGGGCTCGGCGTCGTCGGCCTGATTATCGTCTCGCTCCTGTTCGGCGTGGACCCCACGCGCCTGCTCGGCGGCGGTGGGCCTGAAGCGCCCCCGTCGCAATATGGCGAGCAGCAAAGCCGGAGTGGCTCCCGCGCCGACGATCCGGCCTTCCAGTTCGCCCGCCGCGTTATCGGCTCGGCGGAAGATGTCTGGACGCCCATCCTGCAGCAGAAGGGCGCGCAGTTTCAGCCCGCCACGCTCACCGTCTACGACTATGAAACGCCGACCGGATGCGGCGAAGGGCAATCCGCCGCCGGGCCGTTCTACTGCCCGGAAGACAGCCGCATCTATCTCGATCTCTCCTTCTTCAACGAGCTCGCGAACCGCTTCGGGGCGCCAGGCGAATTCGCGCAGGCCTATGTGATCGCGCACGAATACGGCCACCACATTCAGAACCTCACCGGCGTCTTCGAGCGGCATGGCGGCGGCGGCACTGGCGCGGAGAGCGAGTCGGTGCGACGCGAGCTGCAGGCGGATTGCTATGCCGGCGTGTGGGCCTATCGCGCCAATGCGCAGTTCCGCATTTTGCAGGAGGGCGATGTGGAGCAGGGCCTGCGCGCGGCGTCCGCCGTGGGCGACGATACGCTGGAGAAAGAGTCGCGCGGTTACGCCGTGCCGGATTCCTTCACGCATGGCACCAGCGCCCAGCGCGTGCGTTGGTTCAAGCGGGGCCTGGCTGCCGGCGACATGGATCAATGCGACACGTTCGACGAGGACATCCTTTAGGCTAGGTCGGTCGCAGCGAAATCATTGCCTTTATACAGCAGCGCAAGGCCAAGCGATTTGGCGCAGGCGTAGGCGAAGCAGTCCCCCATGTTCAGCTGCGCCTTATACCCACTTCCCTTGCCGTATTTCTCGAAGGCCTCCAGCGCCAACTCGCCAATCTCGCGCGTGATCGGAACAGTGGCGATGCCGGCAACATGCAACGCGCGATCCGCGGCATGCTGCGCCTCGCGGCGCGAACAGGTGCGCACGCGCATGATGGCACATACGATTTCGAAAACGGCGATGGGGGACGTAAACAGACTGTCCGCACTCTCCATCGCGCGGGAGAAGCGCTTGCCGTCGGGCTCTTTCAGGAGGACAGCCAGTAGGGCGGACGCGTCGACAAACATTACTGTCCGGAAAGGGCGTCGAAGAATTTCTTGTCGGCTCGTCTGCGCGTTTTCGGGCGCCGGCCGATCTCATCGGCAATTTCGCTTAAGCGGTCATGCAGCGATGGCTTCGCGTGTAGCGCTTTCAGCTTCTCCTTGACGGCGCCCTTGACGGCATCCTTCAGGCCAAGCTTCTCCCTGCGCGCCAGCTCCCGCACCAGCGCATCCGTCTCCCTATCTCGAATGTGGAAGGACATCTGGCGGACCTCGAGGATAGGATATCCGTAACGGATATCCCGCTAGCTGTCAAGGATACCCTACTGTTCCGGCGCAAACATGCCAAAGAGGCCGATGGTCTTGCTTGTTTTGAGCCGCCGCACAGCCGGGGTCGCACCAATGCCCCCCGCCTTGGCCGCATGTCACGCGTTGTACCACCGC
>JAFAVP010000114.1 GCA_019242395.1 Alphaproteobacteria bacterium
TGGGAATGACGGACGAATTAAACATCGGTCATTATTTCAAGCGCCTCACCATGCTCGACACACTGTATGGGAACGTAGACCACCACCTGAAGCGTTACGCTTCGCTGCCCTGAGTTCTCATTTCGCATGCGCCGTTTGATTGTCGCCCTCGCGGTTTTCGCTGCCGTATTGACCCTTGCGTTCCTGCTGCTGCGGCACACGTCAACGGACCGCCCGGGGCCGCTCGCCGGGATGCCGCCTGTCGTGCATCGGGAAAACATCTACACCGAATCCGCAGCCGGGCACCTGAGTACGGCAACCAAGGGCGCCTTGTTCCGCGTGTATGTGCCGGATGTGAAATCCGGAGACGTGTACGTCATCGATCCCACGCGCATGCGCATCGTTGGTCATTTCCAGGCCGGGCGCCACC
Source organism: Alphaproteobacteria bacterium (assembly GCA_019242395.1). Classification (GTDB taxonomy): domain Bacteria; phylum Pseudomonadota; class Alphaproteobacteria; order Micropepsales; family Micropepsaceae; genus Rhizomicrobium. Next base: position 410 of record JAFAVP010000114.1, read on the forward strand.
CGCAACATGTCGTGCCGTCGTACGATCTGCGCACCTTGTGGGTGGCGGGAAGCGCTGCGCCCGGCCGAGGGCCCGGTATCGTCATGCCCGTCGATCCTATGACCAGTGCTCCGGGCACGCCCATCAAAGTGCCGGACGCTTACAATCTGTATTTCACGCCGGATGGCCGCTCCGCGATTATCGTGGCGGAGGAGGACCGGCGGCTCGATTTCCGCGATCCGCACACCATGAAGTTCCAGCAGACAGTGCACACGCGCGCATGCCGCGGCATCAATCATGCCGACTTCGCTATCGACGGCAGCTATGCCATCTTCAGCTGCGAGTTCGGCGGCAATCTCATCAAGCTGGACGTGGCGGAGCGGCGGGTGATCGCCACGTTGCAGCTGCCTGCGCCCAGCATGCCGCAGGATGTCCGCCTCTCGCCTGACGGCCGGACCTTCTACGTCGCCGACATGATGCATGACGGCGTGTTCCTGATCGACGGCGACAAGTTCCGGGTGTCCGCCTTCATACACACCGGCACCGGCACGCATGGCCTCATGGTGAGCCGCGACGGCACGAAACTCTACATTGCCAATCGTGGATCCCATGTGGTTGAGGACAAGCCGCATGGGCCGGGCACGGTGTCGGTTCTCGATTTTGCGTCTAACAAGATCGAGCGCACCTGGACCATTCCCGGCGGCGGCAGCCCGGACATGGGCAACGTGACGCCGGACGGGAAATATCTTTGGATCTCCGGCCGTTTCGACAATGTCGTTTATCACATCGACACCCGCACCGGCGCGGTGCGAAGCATTCGTGTAGGCCGCGAGCCGCACGGCGTCGCGATATGGCCGCTGCCCGGCCGCTACTCGCTCGGCCACACCGGAATCATGCGCTAGCGGAGAACTCTGGCGCCGCGAGCAGGCGGTCTGCCGGCAGATACACGGTCACACGCGTGCCCTTGGTCAGTTCGCTTTGGAGCCGCACCTCGCCGTCATGGGCGACAGCAAAGCCCTTGACGATGGCTAATCCCAATCCCAAGCCGCGATCTGCTGTGGTCACCTCATGCCGGCCATGGCCGAAACGGTCGAAGACATCGACCTGATCTTCCTCACGCATGCCGATGCCTGTGTCCTGCACGCCAAAGACAGGCCGCCCGTCCAGATCGCGATAGGCGAACAGCGTCACTTTACCACCGGGCGCGGTGAATTTGATGGCGTTCGAAACGAGGTTGGCCAGAATCTGCCGTAGCGCGCGTTCGTCCGCCCGCACCAGCAGGAAATCGGACGATGCCGCTGCGGAGATCGTCAACCGGGCTTCGGCAGCCCTGACTTCGTGTTGTTCCGCCGCAGCCTGGATAATGCGCGCGAGATCGACATCGCCTTCGCGCAGTGACAGCTTGCCGCCCTCGATCTTGGCAAGGTTGAGCACCCCGTCGATCATGGAGAGCAAGGCCGTTCCCGATTCGTGGATGATGCCGCCATATTCTGCATACCGGTCGGTGGCGTCACCGAAGGCTTTCTGATGAATCATCTCCGAAAAACCGAGGATGGCATTCATCGGCGTGCGCAGCTCATGGTTCATGTGCGAGAGGAACTGCGCCTTTGCCTTGCCGGCGGCTGCGGCGCGCGCTCGCGCCCGGTCCGATTCTTCATTGGCTTTTTTCATCTGCTCGACCAGGCTGGCCCTTTCGTGCTCCAGCCGCAGCATGCGCGCGGTGCTCTTGTGGGCGGCCATGAATTGGCCGGTGAGCAGGAGGATGTAGACAAGAGCCAGTCCCGCCAGCGTGCGATCGAGTGGATCGGGGGATCCGGCCGTTGGCCCAAGAATGAAGGCGGCATGAACGCCCACACTGCCCAGCGCGAGCGCCGGATGCATCGCGGTGGCGGACACAGATCCCGCGAGCGAGCAAGCAAGGATCAACACCAGCATCATGTGGTTCGCGATCACGCCCGGTACCCACAGGTACACGGTCATGGAGCACCAGGCGATCAGGAAAGCGGTGTTTACGACCGTGAACCAGCAGGCGCGGGCGTGTATGCCGGCCGCGTCGCGCGGGAGGGTCTGGTCAAGCCGCTGCTCGGTCAGCTCAAGAAGCACGCTGACCAGCGCCATGGCAAGAAACCAGGTTGTCCGGACGGTTTGGTCCACCCAGGGTGTGACTGCCTGGGACACGAAGAAAATGGCAACGGGCACCAGCCAGGCGGCGTGCTTTGTGCTGCTGCGATAGAGCTCGAGCTGCGCCGCCGTCAGCCAGGTCTCATCGGCCGTGGGCGAGAGGGAGTTCGCGAGGGTGCGGGTCGCGCGATCCACCGCCGCCTTTGCGCGGCCAAGAAGCTCGGTTGCCACAAAATCATTGGATACGGCAGGCCTGCTCAACACGTGGTAACCTTTCCCCCCAACCTGAAGCAGAGCATGGCAAAAGCCGGTTAAGGCTTGCTTAGTTCTGCCCTGGCAGGCGTGCTAAGGGAGACTGCATGCTGGAGAATGAGCCCGTGTCGCCCCTGCTCTTCGAAAAAAACGGCCATATCGCTTTGCTCACAATCAACCGTCCTGAATCGCGCAACTCATTGGGCGAAGAGGGCGATGGCGAGCGGTACGCAGAGGCGGCGCAGCGGATCAATGCGGACCGCCAGATTCGTTGCGCCATTCTTACCGGCGCCGGCACGGCTTTTTCCGCAGGGGGAAATCTGAAGGCCATGCGCGAGCGTTCCGGCGGCTTTGCCGGGGGCGGCGCAGCGATACGGGAAGGCTACCGCAACGGCATCCACCGCATCATCCGGGCGCTCTGGGGGATCGAGGTGCCCCTGATCGCTGCGGTGAATGGTCCGGCAATCGGGTTGGGCAATGACGTGGCGTGTCTGGCGGACATCCGCATCGCCGCCGAGAATGCGATCTTCGGCGCCACCTTCCTGAAGGTGGGACTGGTGCCGGGTGACGGTGGCGCCTGGATCCTGCCGCGCGTGATCGGTGCCTCCCGCGCCGCGGAGCTGTTCTTCACCGCCGATACCATCGACGCGCAGACGGCGCTCTCGTGGGGATTGGTGTCTAAGCTCGTTCCTGCGGACAAGTTGATGGAGGAAACCCGTGCCTTGGCCGGGCGCATTTGCCGCCAGCCGCCGGACGTGCTGCGCATGACGAAACGGCTGATGCGGGAGTCACAACTCGGCAGTTTCGAATCGGTGATGGAGATGTCGGCCGCGATGCAGTCCATCGCCCACACAACTGCCGATCATCACGAGGCGCTTGCCGCGTTCTTCGAAAAGCGCCCGCCAGTGTTTGAAGGCGAATAGAGCGCCCATGCCCCCAGCTTGCCAGAATGCCCCCAAACCTGCATATTGGGGGCATGGCAGAGGTAAAGATTCGCAAGCTTCCGGACTGGGTTGTCGAGCACCACAAGCGCAAGGCGGAACGTGCCGGCCGCAGTCTGGAGGAGGAGCTCCGAATTCTGCTGACCGATGACGCGAGCGCGAAACGTCAATATTGGCTAAAGCGTGCCGCCAAAACGCGCGAAGCCATTAGAAGGCGCCGTGGGACTATTCCCAATCTTACAGAAATCATTCGCGAAGAGCGCGAGCGGCTAGGCTAGTGGGCGGGAGCCGCATCGAGCGCGCGGTGGTGGACGCGAGCGTAGCCGTGCTGCTTGTCCTGCCCGGTACGGGTGACCCGTCCCTGTTGCATTCGCTGCGCAACGGCGGGACTCGGCTGTACGCTCCCTCGATTATCGCCAGCGAAGTCGCTGCGGCGATCACAAAAAATCTTCGCCTGCGGCAAATCACGCGGTTCGAAGCGCAAGACTCTTTCAGCAACTGGGAACAACTGTTGGAAGCCGATCTGCTCGACCTTATCGACGCCAATTCATTGCTGCGCGAGGCGTTCGACCTTTCGGTTCAGCTTCACCACGCGCTGCATGATTGCATATACGTCGCTCTTGCGAAAAGGGAACGAGCGACTTTCATAACGTGCGACAAGGTTTTCGCGCGAAAAGCCGGTGGCGCCCATGTGAATACAGAAGTTCTTGGTTAGGCGGTCACCGCCTTGTCCTGCAGGCGCGACATGATTTTCTGCGTCTGCTCCATGCCGGTTTCGTAGTGCCGCGCGGTTGAGAAGTCGGCGATCCTGTTCCAGTGCGCTGCCACCGTGTCGGCATCGGCGTTGTGTCCGAGGTTCACGCCTTCAGTCTCCACCAATCGCGCCGCTGAGAATACGCCTGCACCGGCTGTGAGAATGACTCCGGTGGGCGCGTCTTCGCTCACCAGATACACCACCCCCGGCGTCACGTATTCGGGCTTGAGCATCTCCAGCATGGGAGGCGGCATGAGGTTCTCGGTCATGCGCGTTGCTGCCACCGGACAGATCGCATTCACCTTGATGTTGTCCTTGGCGCCTTCGATCTTCAGCGTGTTCATGAAGCCCACCAAGCCCAGCTTGGCGCAGCCGTAATTGGTCTGCCCGAAATTGCCGTACAGGCCGGTGGATGACGTGGTCACCACGATGCGCCCGTAATGCTGGTCGCGCATGATCTGCCAGCAGGCCTTCGCGGGCTTCACCGTGCCCATTACGTGCACGGCCATCACGGCATCGAAATCGCCCATCTCCATTTTGCTGAAGCTCTTGTCGCGCAGGATGCCGGCATTGGCGATGAGGATGTCGATGCGGCCGAAGGCATCCATCGCCTGCTTCACCATATTGGAGACGCCGGCATCGTCGGTCACGGAGGAACCGTTGGCGACGGCCTCCCCACCGGCCGCCTTGATTTCCGCCACAACCTTCTCGGCCGCCGCCGAGGAACCTCCGCTGCCGTCAACTGCCCCGCCGAGGTCGTTCACCACCACCTTGGCGCCGCGGCGCGCAAGCTCCAGCGCGTGCGCACGCCCCAGTCCGCCGCCTGCGCCGGTGACAATGGCAACCTTGCCGTCGAAACGGATGCTCATGGAGGTCTCCCGGATAGCTCCGCGGTTCTTAAACCATTCCCGGCGCGTCATGGAACGGGGGAATTGGAACGCCCTTCAGGTCGCGCGGGGGACGGCGTACTCCTGAAAGCTGGTTGCGCGGAATGCCGGCAGGGCCTCCAGCCGCTGCCAGAGCGCGTCGAGTGCCGGATACTCTCCCCTTCGAAACGACGGCGAAGCCGCTACCTTCAGGTAGTTGTACATGCAGCAGGTTGTAATCTGCGCCTGGTCCAAAGGCGCAACCTGCGGCCAAGGCAAGCCGTCGAGTGCTCGGAGGGCACCATTGCCCTGCGTGAGACAGCGCTCCACCCATTCCGGCCAGCGCAAATGGGAAGGGCGGATCAAGCACTCGTAATTGGCGGCGCCAAACTTGTCGATGGCGCCCGTCGCCAGTGCAATGCGGCGGAGGGCTTCCCTTCGGGGCGAGCCACTCTGCGGCACCAGCGCGCGTTCCGCGCCGACGTTCTCGTCCAGCCAGTCGAGAATGGCGGCGGAATCGATGAGCGTTTCGCCGCTGTCCAGGACGAGCGAGGGAATGCGCGCAAGGGGATTGGTGCGGCGCATGTCGTCGAACTGGCCGAACACCGAACGCGTGTCGTGCTCATAGGCGAAGCCGAGCAGGCGCAATGAAATCGCAACGCGGCGGATATAGGGCGAGTCGTATTGGCCAATGAGGATCATGCGGCAACTTCATAGCATCGCGACGCCGCGAGCAATGCGCCCGCAACATGGCCGGCCTGCTATCGCCAATGCGTTCTAAGCCACGCATTCGCGGGGCGCTCCACCGCGTAGTAGAGCAGGGCGCCCCAGGCGAGACACACGATCAGCAACACCGTGGGCTCGATCAGATGGATTGCATGACTCCATTCCGGCACCGGGGTGGGATAGAGGCGCTGCTCGGCCACCCGAAGCAGTTGCAGGAACGTGGTCTGCCCCATGTAGACAGCGAACGACCATTCGCCCAGAAGGCGGAGCGGCGCGGATTGAAACACGCGCGCGCCAATTCCGCGATCGAACGAAAGCGCAAAGATGATGGCCATCAGTGGCGGCAGCACCCAATAGTCGCGCACCGTATGCGACCAGCCCGTGTTGTAGATCGCGCAGAACAGCGCCGCGAGAGAGAGGAGCTGAGCCAGTGACAGCCAGTGCTGGGAAAGCTTGTCTGCGCGCGTCTTTATCGCGCGGTAGAGCATAGCCAGCCCGACACCGATGCTGAAATCGCCGATACCGCGGGCGATGCCCCAGTCGAAGGTGATATCCAGTCCGATGCGGGGTTGGATGAGAAACCGCAGCAGCGCGAAGCCGAACACGATCAGCGCCACACCCGCCCACGCCCGCCACCGGGCGATCCACAAATAGAGCGGAAAGAGCAAACAAAGAAACCACTCCACGCTGACGAACCAGGATACGCCGTTCCACGAAAGCCGCGGAAACAGGTGCCACGCCTGCACGAGGAAGAGGTTTCCGATGAAGCTCCAGAAGCTGGTGTACGGGTGGTAGCCGGGCAGATCGTAGATGGAGGTGTAGCCGCCTATTGCCGCCAGCCAGCGGAAGAACACCACCATCCCCAGCATAAGGAGCAGCGTGACGAGGTGGAGCGGATAAAGCCGCGCCAGCCGGGCTTTGAGGAAGGTGCCGTAGCGGAATTCGCCCCGCGCCGCGTAGACATGCACCAGAATGAATCCGCTGAGCGCGAAGAAGAACTCGACCCAGAGGTACCCCTTCGCGACGAACACATCGAACCAGCGGACATTCTGGTACCCGTGCGCTTCGTGGTAGTGGTAGAGCACGAGCAGCAGCGGCGGCAGCGCGCGGGCGCCAGCCAACGCGCGAATCTCATCCTGCTTGCTGCTGTCCTCCGGCATCCCCGCCCTCAAGGCCACGCAGCATGCATGCCGCCGCGCCTCACGCAACGCCGACAAGCGGGAACTGGCTAGTTATGGATGGCCGCCGATGCCCTTGCTGCATTCACGATCATGGCATCAGCCTTCCATACGAACCCATACGAGTAGCCTTTCGGCCATCGCCAGCAGATCGGCCTCACCTCGTGCCAATCCGGAATTCGCCGCTGCGTTCAGCGCAGCGATGCGCGCCTGTTGCGACATCCGGTCTTTCTCGATTCGCAGCTTCTCCCCGGCTGCCTCTTGCTGCGCCTTGCGGAACTCGGCTGCACTCTGGTGCGCCTCTTTCTCGATGCGCAGTTTCTCCCCGGTTGCCTCTTGCTGCGCCTTGCGGAACTCGGTCACGCTTTGGAGCGCCTTTTTCTCGATGCGCAGCTTTTTCGCGGCTGCGTCCTGGGGCGTCTCAGTCTCTATGTGCGGCTTTTCCACGGCTGTCTCTTGCTGCGCCTGACGGAACTCGGCCAGGCTTTGCTGGACTTGTTCATTCAACGGCTGGCGCTGTTCGCGTTCCTGGCGCGCGTCAAGCTGCTCTTCGTCTTCCATTGCCAAATCCCCTGAACCGCCGGATGCTCTTAGCCGCTGTCACCTTGGGCAGGCAATCAGCATGTACGCCGCCGCGCCATCCACAGATAGACCGGGAAGATCAAACAAAGAAACCACTCCACGCTGACGAGCCAGGATACGCGTCGACGAAAGCCGTGGAAACAGGTGCCACGCCTGCACGAGGAAAAGGTTTCCGGTGATGCATGGCGCGGCCGGATGCAACAAGCGGCAGCCCGCACGCGTACGCAATCAAGAAAGAAAAGGGCGGCCCGGAGGGGATGGACCGCCCTTTCCCGGACACTCCCATCATCGGGCACAAGGAGGTGCGCGGATTGGCTGTCGGGGACCCCAACCTGCCACAACAGATTTAAGCGAAGATTTCTATCTTTTGTGGGGCAAGCGCCGGCACGGTTTACCTAAGCGTCCGCGCCGACGTTGTCGCGCACGGTCGCGGCGATCTCTTCCCCGAGTTCGTTCTCGAGGCTGCTGCCAGCGCATGCCAGCTGGACGCCAGGTTCAGGTAGGAGCCCTTGATCTCGGCACTCGGTGCGTCGGCTGACGGACGCACAACTCAAGAGCCAATTGCCTGCGGGGCTTGATCCAAAAGTCTGGGGGCAGAACCCGCAATCAATGATGGCCTTCCGTATCTGCTCGCCAACCCGCCGCAGTGACGCCGTCCGCATGACATCCTTGCGCGCGAATGGCCGTGGCATCGTTGCGGTGGCGCTCGCGCTCGGCGGCGCTATCTCGCCGGGCCATGCGGGCGATTGCGCCACCGCGGACCGGTTGATACTTTGAACGCCCTTACGGCGAAGTCATGGTAGGTTGATGCAACTACCGGATTTTGAAAACAACTCCGCTGTAGTAGTCACCGCCCTGGCTTGCCGTTCCGTAAAGACTGCCTGAGCTGTCCATAACCAAGCCGCCATATGGTAGGAAGCCGTCGGTGCAATGTCGTTTGGCGCAAAAGTTGTAGAGCACGGTTTCACCGCCATTCCGCGCGAGCTCAAAAACGGCGCCACAAGTTGTACTGCTGCCGAATCTGCATTTGCCGTACGAGGTTGTCATACCGAAAAGATTACCCGTGCTGTCCATGACCAGATTGTTATTCAGATACGGGAATGCGCCATCGGTGCATGCCACGAGGGAGCAAAAGCTGTACAGCACACTCTCGCTTCCTGAAGGGGTCACTTCGAAGACTGTGCCGCAGCCGCCTTGGCAGTGCCCTAACCCGCCCCCTCCTGTGGTGCCATACAGATTGCCGGAGTTGTCCATCACCAAGCTGGCCTGCGGATTCGAGCCATCGGCACAATTGTTCTGAGAACAGAAGCTGTAGAGAACATTCTCGGTGCCGTCGGGTGTAAGTTCGAAAACCGTACCCGCTCCGGTTGAGTTTCCTCCGCCTCCTGTCGTCCCGTACAGGTTGCCGGAGTTGTCCATGATCAGGCCAGCTTGGGGGTACCCACCATCGGTACAATTTACCTGGGAGCAAAAGCTGTAGAGAACGGTTTCAGTGCCATCCGGGGCGATTTTGAATACCGTCCCAGCGTAGCGGTGGGGACCGCCGCCCGTAGTAGTTCCGTACAAATTGCCGGAGCCGTCCATGATCAATCCGCTGTAAGGAGAGGCGCCGTCGGAACAATTCTGCTGAGAGCAGAAGCTGTAAAGCACGGTGTAAGTGCCGTCCGGCGCCAGTTTGAAAACAGTTCCGCCTTGGCCGGCACCGCCGCTTAGCGTCGTTCCGTACAGATTGCCGGCGCCGTCAACGATGAGTCCGCCCCTCGAAGTCGCGCCATCTGCACAATTTGCTTGAGAGCAAAAGGTGTAAAGCACTGTCTCGGTACCATCGGGCGCAAGTTTAAAGATGCTGCCCCCCTGTCCGCCCTGGGTTGTGCCGTATAGATTGCCGGAGCCATCCATGACGAGCCCCGCATCGGGGAAGGCGCCGTCGGTACAACCGGGTTGGGAGCAGAAGCTGTAAAGGGGGGCGTAGGCGCCTTGCCGCTTCTTCGCGATAGCCCCGCCCGGTGCCAGCGCGACTGCCAGCGCTATGGCGCAGACCGGCAGAGCATTGCAAAGCAGTCCATACACACGAGACATGCTTTCCCCCATTTCGAACGGAAGTGTCTACTTTAACCCGGATGGTCCGATTGGAAGTGAAGATACCATCTTTTCTAGACACGCGGAAGTACCTGCATTCGTTTTCGGTGAATATTGGCGACTGACGATCCGCCCTCGAGCTGCTTGCCGAAATACCAACTGTACAATTGGCAGGGCTAGTTCTTTCTAGCGTGTACCAGCACAGGAAAATAATCCTTTACCTTGAGCGGCCCGCATTATACTCAGGCGGTATGAATAGCACGCCGTTGTCCTCTTGGAGCTTCACCTCCGCCGTTTTTCTTGTTGGCCGATTTTGAGGGGCCGTCATGCCAGCGCCTGCGGTCGAACCGGCACATGCGCAGCAAAACAGCGCCCTGCGATCATGCCGATCCGGTGAGGTACAACTGGTGCGGGCGATTTTCGGCCACAACATCTGGTGTGCGGAATGAGGGGGAGGGGGCATCCGCATTTTCCGAGGAACAAAACAAACAATTTCGCCCCCCCCACCGCGAAGCTGAGGGAGGGGGGCACACGAGTTTTGTGAAAACAACCGCAAGCCAGTTTTGCTGCGGGATCAACAGCTTAAGGGAGGTGCTGAATTGAATTGAAAAATTTTCGCAGGCGCTTCAGCGGCGCCCAAACAGGCGTTCGATGTCGGCGAGCTTCAGCTCCACGTAGGTCGGCCGTCCGTGGTTGCATTGGCCGGAGTGGGGCGTCGTTTCCATCTCGCGCAGCAGCGCGTTCATTTCGTCCGCCGAAAGCCTTCGGCCG
>JAFAVP010000183.1 GCA_019242395.1 Alphaproteobacteria bacterium
CCAGATCGATGCGCAATTCATCGGTGGGTACCTGAGCAAATCGCGCCGTATTTTCGATCCCGGTCAAGCCCTCGACCCCGCGCATGAGCATCAAGGCCGGGAGCATGCAGAGGCGCAGGACGATTTTGGCGACCCAGCCGCTCAGCGAAACGAGATCGCGCACCTGCCCGATCCGGCGATAGATGACGAGCAACGCCTCCTGCACCACCTCTTCGATGGCCGATGAGCTTCGGCACTGCTTGCCGGCGTAGCGCCGGACGTCCGGCTGCAACCGGATCAGGAGCATCCGGATCGCGCCCGGATCTCCAGCCTGTGCCAAGCGGAATGTCTGCGCATCGACCAACGTATTTGCGGGCCTGAACACGGTGTCCCTATCGGCTGCGGGCGGTCGGCTGACGTCCCGCAACCGCACATGCGGGACAATAGCTGAAAATGCCGGTGATGAGGCTGACGCCGCCGACGGCGGCAACTGCGATCCCGAGAACCGACGCATGCAGCGCCACCACTCCGGTACAGACCAACAGTGCGCCGAAGATCATGCGCGCCACCCGCTCCTTGGACCCCACGTTTCGCTTGAACATCATCTTCTCCTTGGCAAGGCGCGTGCACCATGCACCGCCATTTGCATAGAGAGCGAATTCAGCCGAATGGATTCACGCTCCACGAACTTTTTTTGCGGGGGTCAGCGCCGCTCGATCCCGGAGTTTCGATTAGTGCGCCTACTTGGGGTCCGCCTTTGCCCACCCTACGGCAACCGTAATCGCCCACAATGTCTCTTGAGGGCATTTTCGTTGATTTTGGCATGTCCGCGGCATGTCCGGTTAGGGGGTAATCTCGGAAATTCCGATTGTCTGGTTTTTGCCGGTTGAAGGCATTGGTCTGGACGTGAGTCAAGCGTTCAAACCGGGGCCTCGAATCATGCGGTATGAACTCACGGACTTTGAATGGGCTGCCATCGGTCGTTCCTTCGGAACAAGCCGCGTGGCATTCCCCGTGTTGACGACCGGCGCGTCCTGAATGGCATTTTTTGGGTCTTGCGCTCAGGCGCTCCCTGGCGCGATCTGCCCGAACCTTATGGTCCCCGCACCACTTGCTATAACCGCTTCGTTCGTTGGCGGCAGGCTGGCGTATGGGACCGGATCATGGGTGCCGTGGCCGCCGGTCATGACGCGGCCGTGCAGATGATCGATACCTCCGTCGTGCGCGTGCACCCGCACGGAGCCTGCATCGCAGACAACGATCACCAAGATATGGGTCGCTCGCGAGGGGGCCTGACGAGCAAGATTCACGCAGTGGTGGATACCAATGGCCTGCCGGTCCATCTCGCCCTCACGCCGGGTGAGGCGCACGACAATCGGCTGTGTTCGGTTCTTCTCGGCGCATTGCTTCCAAAAACCATGTTACTCGCGGATCGCGGATACGACGCCGACTGGATCAGGGGACTGGCCCGCGAGCAAGGCGCGTGGGCCAACATCCCACCGAAGCGCAATCGCACGGACCCGATCTGGTTCAGCCCGGATCTGTACCGCGCGCGTAACCTGATCGAGCGGTTCTTCAACAAGATCAAGCAATGTCGGCGTGTCGCGACCCGATATGACAAGCTGGCAGCCAATTACCTGGCATTCGTCAAGCTCGCATCAATCCGCATTTGGCTCCGTGCTAATGAGTCCGCGCCCTAGGCAGTGGCGAGATGCGGCGTCCAATCCTTGGCACGGAGCAGCTTCATCAGCGCAGTTGCCGGCGCTGTTCGCTCGCGCCCGGCGACGGCATAGAGATAGACGGTCCTGCTGATATGCAAGCCGTCGATGTGCAGCCTGCGCAGGCCGTCAGAGCAAGGCGTGGTCTGGGGCAAGACGCCGATGCCGAGCTCGGCGGAAGCGAGCTGCATGAGATCGTCCTCGCCCATCACGGTGTGTTGTCCGGTGAGCTGGAGATCGCGCTCGCGCACAAGCTCGGCGAAGGTACTTGTCGATTCGCAATAGGAGCGTGCCAGCAAGCGCTCGCCGCGCAGATCCTCCCATCGCACGGGATCGGCGCTCGCGAGCTTGTGGCCAGCAGCGACGATCATATGGAAATCCTCGGTAAAGAGCTGCCAGGCGTCGAGCCTCTCCCAGCTCTCTCCCAGCGGGCCGGCAATGGCGAGCATCGCCTCCCCCTTCTTCAGCGCCTCCGAAATTTCTGCCGCCGCACCCCGATGGAAACGCAATTCAAGGCTGGGGAAGAGGCGCATCAACTCGGTCAGCGGGGGCACCAATAGCGTCATGCTCACCGACCGCGAGAGCGCTAGCGTCAGCGAGACCACCGAACCGCTCTTGATCGAGGAGGCTAGCCTCTTTGTGGCGACCGCACTCTCGTAGCACTGGCCCATCAAGGGCAGCATCCTCTGCCCGAACTCGGTCAGATGTGTCAGATTGCGCTCGCGCCTGAAGAGATCGCCGCCAAGCTCCGCCTCGAGCAGCTTGATTGCGCGGGTTAACGAGGGTTGCGCAACGTGGCAGTCCTCGGCCGCGCGGGTGAAGTTCAAAGTCCGCGAGACCGCCAGAAAGTAGCGGATCTGATGCATTTCCACTTGGTGCCGCCTCCACACCAATATCCGCTCGGGCGAGGATACTATAGCAGCGCATTATCGAATCGGCAGCCCATGGACATTTCACGCCAGCAGGCCAGAAGCACCAACCCATCGTTAAGCAGGCATCGCGCAGTTGACGAGCACCCCAATGTCTTCCCGAAAGCTTTTCAAACTAGGTTCGCAGGCTTCACCTTCGCGGCGATCGCCATCGACGCCTTCGTGCCGGCAGCAGCAACGTCGTTCGGGGCCGCAAACACGTTCACGCGCAATTTCTGGAGGCCTTTCGCCAACCGGCCTAAGCCTGTGCGCGTTTTTGCCTGGATCACTCGCGCGGTGGAACTGGAGCGAACAATCGTGTCGGCCGAAGCGCGGCTGTATTGATAGACGCCGCCCTCATCTTCTTTGAATATTTCGTCGAACGCGCCGCGGCGGCGGCGCTTCCATAGAAAGCGCCTATCACAATAATAGCGGATTGGCATTTCACCTCGTACCGTTCCTGCGCATCATTGGGTAAGCTCATTCGGAGCGTGAATCCACACGAGTAAGTGTTTCCTTGGAAAGTTGGGCCGGCTAGCGGACGCAAAAAAGACGACGGAGGCAACTATGACCGAGAAAAACGGTGCGATGCCTGGCAATGTCCTGGTGCATCCGGGAATTGTCCGCGTGACGCATTGGTTGAATGCTATTGGTATCCTAATTATGGTCGGCTCGGGCTGGCGCATTTACAACAACGTGCCGATCTTCTCCTTTGTCCA
>JAFAVP010000138.1 GCA_019242395.1 Alphaproteobacteria bacterium
GTCTCCGATGGAGCGGACATTATCGATCTAGGAGCCGCTTCATCCAATCCGGATGCGAAGCCCGTGTCCGCAGAAGTGGAGATTGCGCGGCTTGCGGCGGTGGTCGATGCCCTGAAGCAGGACGGTGTTCCGGTGTCCATTGATACGTTTGCGCCGGAGGTGCAGGGCTGGGCTTTGAAGCAGGGTGTCGAATACCTAAACGACATTCAAGGATTTCCGGATGCAGAGGTCTATCCGGCGCTCGCTTCCTCGGAGGCCACGCTGATCCTCATGCATTCGGTTCAGGAACGCGGGCCGGCCACTCGCGTGCACGTGCCGCCGGAAATCTTGGTCGACCGCATCCTCGCGTTTTTGGAAACCCGTATCGCTACGCTCGTAGAAGCTGGTGTTGAGAGGAGGCGGCTCGTCCTCGATCCCGGCATGGGATTGTTTCTGGGTAGCGCCAGGAGTGCCTCGCTCATGGTTTTGAAGGCTATTCCAAGGCTCAAGCAGGCCTTCAACTTGCCTGTCCTGGTTTCAGTATCGCGGAAGTCCTTTCTGCGGGCTTTGACAGGCCGCGCGCTAGTAGATGCCGGACCCGCAAGCCTCGCCGCTGAAATTTACGCCGTGCTCCAAGGTGCGGACTACATCCGGACTCATGAACCGGCGCCTCTGAAGGATGCGCTCACAGTGTGGCGGCAGCTTGAGCCTGAAACAGACCGTAACCCGGCGTGACTGGCTGTTGCCTCGCGTGCAAGTCCGGCGTTCTGCTATTGTCATTGAAGCAACTTTAAGGCTCCCCGAGTGAGGGTAAGCCCATGACACGCAAGCTTTTCGGTACTGATGGTATTCGGGGTCTGGCCAATTCGCACCCCATGACGCCGGAAATCGCCATGAAGGTGGGCATGGCTGCCGGGCGCCTCTTCACGCGCGGCGAGCATCGCCACCGCGTGGTGATCGGCAAGGATACGCGGCTGTCGGGCTACATGATCGAGTCGGCGTTGGTTTCGGGCTTCACGTCGGTGGGCATGGATGTGTTCCAGTTCGGACCGCTGCCCACGCCGGCCGTCGCCATGCTGACGCGCTCGTTGCGCGCCGACCTGGGCGTAATGATTTCCGCGTCGCACAATCCCTTTCATGACAACGGCATCAAGCTGTTCGGGCCGGACGGCAACAAGCTCTCCGACGATACCGAACGGCAGATTGAGTCTCTCATGGCGAACGGTCTCGAAACCGGTCTGGCTCCGCCGAAAGAACTCGGCCGGGCCAAGCGCGTCGATGACTCACAGGCCCGCTACATCGAATTCGTGAAGGGCACGTTCCCCAAACACCTGCGCCTGGACGGCATGCGCGTGGTCATCGATTGCGCCAACGGCGCCGCCTACAAGGTTGCGCCCGCCGTGTTGTGGGAGCTCGGCGCGGAAGTGTTCTCGCTCGGCGATTCACCGGACGGCTACAACATCAACCAGGAATGCGGCTCGACCGCGCCTCAGGCAATGAGTGCCAAGGTGCGTGAAATGCGCGCCGATTTCGGCATCGCGCTGGATGGCGACGCCGATCGCGTTGTGATGGCGGACGAGCGCGGCCGTATCATCGATGGCGATCAGATTTTGGCACTGATTGCGCGCTCCTGGTCGCGCAGCGGCACGCTCAAAGGCAATGGCGTGGTCGGTACGGTGATGTCCAACATGGGGCTCGACCGATTCCTGTCGGGTATGGGCATGACCTTGGCGCGCGCGCCGGTGGGCGACCGTTATGTCATCGAGAAGATGCGCGAGGGCGGCTTCAACGTCGGCGGTGAGCAATCTGGACACATCATCTTAAGCGATTTCTCCACCACCGGTGACGGACTGATTGCGGCGCTTCAGGTGCTGGCGGTGTTGGCGGCTGACCGCAAATCCGCCAGCGAGGCCACCAAACTGTATGAGCCGATGCCCCAAATTATGGAAAACATCCGGTTCCGCAACGGCTCGCCGCTCGAGGATGCACGCGTAAAATCTCAGATCGACGCCGGTACGGCGCAGCTGAACGGTAAGGGGCGTTTGATCGTCCGCAAGTCCGGTACTGAGCCTGTCATCCGCATCATGGCGGAAGGCGAGGATGCACACGAGTTGCGGACCATCGTTCGTGATATTGCCTCTGTCGTTCGGGAAGCGGCTGCTTGAGCGCAAAGCCGCCGCGCCTTCTCATTGTTGCGGGATCGGATTCGGGCGGGGGCGCCGGCGTTCAGGCCGACATCAAGACGGCCACCGCATTCGGCGTGTATGCCATGACGGCGCTGACCGCCATCACCGTGCAGGACACGCGACGCGTTCATTCTGTCCAGCTGCTTTCGCCCAAGATCGTGTGCGATCAGATTCGCTCTTGCCTCAAGGACATCGGCGCAGATGCCGTTAAGATTGGCATGCTTGGGTCGACCGAAATTGTGGCTGCCGTCGCGGGCACGTTGAAACAACACGCGCGGAACATTCCACTCGTATTCGATCCGGTGATGATTGCGAGCAGCGGCAAACGCCTGTTGACGCGGGATGCCCTTGTAGTCTGCACATCGAAGCTGTTGCCGCTAGCAACGCTTGTCACCCCCAACTTTCCAGAAGCCCGCGCGCTTGCCGGGATGCGCGGGACGAGTCGCAAATCCGCCGAAACGGCAGGCCGCAAGTTGATCCAGATGGGAGCGCGTGCCGCGCTGATCAAAGGCGGCCACGCAACCCGCGAAACTGTCGACGATGTGCTGGTGTGGCAAGGCGGCGTGGAGACTTACGGTTTCCCCCGAATTCGAACGAAGCACACCCACGGCACGGGTTGCGTGCTTTCCACCGCCATTGCCTGCAATCTGGCCAAAGGCGAATCGCTTCCGCTCGCTACCGGCCGGGCGCGAGAGTTCGTGCAACACGCGATTGAAACCGCGCGGGGCCTCGGCCGCGGCCAAGGCCCGCTCAACCTGCTTCCTCCGGGGTGATTAGTGCAGCATCCCGCTGAGGCGGCTCCCGATCAGGTATTCAGCTTCATGGATAATGCGCTTGACCAGCTCCTTGCAGGTCGGGATATCGTGGATCAGCGCCTGCGTCTGGCCGGCTGACCAGATTCCCGCGTCCATGTCTCCCTTTTCGAGCACGATACTACCGCGGGCACCAGCAACCAGATCCTTCACATCAGCAAAACTCGTATTGCCTCGTCTTTCGATCGCCACCACTTGATCGCTCACGGCGTTCTTCGCCACACGCGCGGTATTGTGCAGCGTACGGAAGATCAGATTGGTCGCGCGCTCATCGGCGGCCACGATCTGTTTCTTCACGTTCTCATGGATCGGCGCTTCGACCGTGGCCATGAAGCGCGTGCCCATGTTGACGCCATCGCAGCCAAGCGCCAGCGCTGCCACGAGTCCGCGGGCATCCGCAATGCCGCCGGACGCGATGATCGGAATGGAAAGCTTCTCGGCCGTGGCGGCGAAGAGAATCAGCCCGCCGACATCGTCTTCGCCTGGATGACCAGCACATTCGA
Source organism: Alphaproteobacteria bacterium (assembly GCA_019242395.1). Lineage (GTDB taxonomy): Bacteria > Pseudomonadota > Alphaproteobacteria > Micropepsales > Micropepsaceae > Rhizomicrobium. The sequence continues at coordinate 3,481 of JAFAVP010000138.1, forward strand.
AGCCGTCGATGGAGACGACATCAACGCCGATGGCCTGCGCCTTCAGCGCGTGTCGCACGCTGGTGCATTTGTGGATCACCTTGATGCCGGCTTCCTTGAAGCGGGGCAGGTGCGGCTGCGGATTGTTGCCGGCAGTTTCCACGATGCGGATCCCGCTCGCAATGATGGCCTCGCGATATTCGTCGTACGGAAGAGGCGTGATGGAAGGCAGGATGGTGAGGTTCACGCCAAAGGGCTTGTCCGTCATCTCGCGGCAGCGCTGCACTTCCCTGTGCAACGCGTCCGGCGGTCCGGCTGAATGCGCCGTGATGAAGCCAAGCGCACCGGCACTGGCCACGGCGCCGATAAGTTGCGCGCGGCCCACACGGGTCATGCCGCCGCAGGTGATCGGCGCCTCGACGCCGAACATCTCCGTAAAGCGCGTCCTGATCATGTCCACCCCGTTAAAGTGCCCTGACGCGAGGCTACTCGCGCTCTCACCGATCCACAAAGGGGTCGCGAACGAGGATGGTGTCCTCCCGCTCGGGACTAGTGGACAGCAGCGCCACCGGTGCGCCGATCAGTTCTTCGATGCGCCGCACATACTTTACCGCTTGCGCAGGAAGGTCGGCCCAGGACCGCGCGCCACGGGTGGAGTCGCTCCAGCCTTTCATGGTTTCGTACACCGGCTCGCACAGCGGCTGGGCACCGGCATCGGCGGGAAGATAATCGATCTCGCAGCCATCCAGCCGGTAGCCAATGCACAGTTTAATTTCGGTAAAGCCGTCCAGCACGTCCAATTTGGTCAGCGCGATGCCTTCGATGCCCCCGGTGATGACCGTCTGGCGGACCAGGACGGAATCGAACCAGCCGCAGCGGCGTTTCCGGCCGGTGACGGTGCCGAACTCGGCGCCTCGCGTGCCGATCTCATCGCCGATCGCGTCGGTCAACTCCGTCGGGAAGGGGCCTTCACCAACGCGCGTTGTGTACGCCTTAGCGATCCCTAGCACATATCCGATGTCGCGCGGTCCGAGGCCTGAACCGGCTGCTGCCTGTCCCGCAACCGTGTTGGAGGAGGTGACAAACGGGTAGGTGCCGTGATCGACGTCCAGTAATACGGCCTGCGCGCCTTCGAACAGGATGCGCTTGCCCTCGCGCCGCGCCTCATCCAGTCGGCGCCAGGCGCAGCCGGCAAATGGAAGAATCTTTGGTGCGACCTCGCGCAAGCTGCGGAGCAAAGCGCTTCCGTTGACTTCTTCCAGGGCCATGCCGCGACGCAGTGCATTGTGATGCGCCAGCAGGCGCTCGATCTTGGCCGGCAGCAAGTCGAAATCGCGCAGATCGACAACCCGCAAGGCGCGGCGGCCCACCTTGTCCTCATAGGCGGGCCCTATACCCCGCCTGGTCGTACCGATGCGCTGTAGGCTATTGGACGATTCGCGCGCGGCATCCAGTTCCCGATGAAGCGGCAGAATCAGCGGCGCATTCTCGGCAACAAGCAAGCTGTCTGGCGAGATCGGCACACCTAGTGACTGCAGGCGCTCGACTTCGCTCGCGAATGCCCAAGCGTCGACTACAACGCCGTTTCCAATGACCGAGAGTTTTCCCGGCCGCACGACGCCGGAGGGTAGAAGACTGAGCTTGTAAACCGTGCCGTCGATGACCAATGTATGGCCCGCATTATGGCCGCCTTGAAAGCGCACCACCACATCGGCGCGTGCCGAAAGCCAGTCGACGATCTTGCCTTTGCCTTCGTCGCCCCATTGCGCTCCGATCACCGCCACATTTGACATGTTCCATACCAAGATCATTGCCGGTCGGCGAGAATCGCCGCGGGCACTGTCCGCTTATAGTGGCAATCTAAACAGCCTGTCAGGACATCTTCTAGGCGTGTAACCATATTTGCGCCCATGCCCAGTCAAGCCATGGCGTCAGTGCTTCGATGTCCGAGGAGTTGACGGTCGCGCCGCACCAGACACGCAAGCCTGGCGGCGCATTTGCATGCCCGCCCACGTCATACGCGGCTTGCTCCTCTTCCAGCATCCCGACAAACCGCTTTACCGTTGCGCGCTGCGCCTGTTCATCGAGTCTGGTGAAGGCCGGATCGATAATTTCCAGGCACACGGAAGTATTGGACCGACAGGACGGATCGCGGGCGAGGAAATCAACCCACTTGCTGTGTCTTACCCACTTCGACAGTGCGCGAAAACTCGCCTGCGAACGGGCGATCAGCGCCGGTAGTCCTCCGATCGATTCCGCCCAGCCGAGCGTGTCGAGGTAATCTTCCACCGCTAGCATCGATGGCGTGTTCAGCGTCTCTCCTACGAATGCGCCTTCGATCAACTGGCCGTTCTTCACAAGCCGGAAGATCTTCGGCATTGGCCATGCGGGCGTGTGCGTCTGAATACGCTCGATGGCGCGGGGCGAAAGCACCAGCATTCCATGCGCTGCTTCGCCCCCCAGCGCCTTCTGCCAGGAGAAGGTCACGGCATCGAGTTTGTGCCACGGCAGTTCCATAGCGAACGCTGCGCTGGTCGCATCGCAGATCGTGATGCCTTCACGATCAGTCGAAATCCAGTCGCCGTCGGGCACGCGAACGCCACTCGTGGTGCCATTCCACACAAAGACCGCGTCATGATCTTTTGGCAGCCGCAGCTCCGGCAATTCGCCATACGGGGCGCTGTATGCATGCCCTTCCAGCTTCAGCTGCTTGATCGTATCGGTCACCCAATCCTGGCCGAAGCTTTCCCAGGCGAAAACGTCCACCGGCCGCGGCCCCAGCAGGTTCCACATCGCCATCTCGACGGCGCCCGTGTCGGACGCCGGCACGATCGCCACACGGAAATCAGCTGGAAGGCCAAGCAGCGCGTGCGTACGGTCGATTGCCTCCTTTAGCTTCGCCTTGCCTGCCGCCGAGCGATGGGAGCGCCCGAGCAAAGCGCCGCTGATCGCCTCCGGCGTGCGCCCTGGCCGCTTCGCACAAGGCCCGGATGAGAAAAATGGCCGTGCAGGGCGCACAGCCGGCTTGGAGCCGTTCATACGTTTTCCCTTTTGGAACGTCGCGGCGCCATGGAGCGGCCGCGCCGCTGCAGATGTAAGAGGCTCGGGACACCACGGCAACGGAGCGAGCCGGAACGGTGCATGCACCGGAAGCGTTTCCGCCATGCAAGCTCTCGCAGGAACGGCCATGGTGCTCTCGCCGCAGACCGAAGCCGACACGGACGAATTGGAACTCGGAATTGCGACCGACAAAGTCTGCTACATCATCGTCAAGGCGCGGCAGTTCGATGTGAAGGAAGGCAATGCCGATCCCAATTCCGGTTCCGATGCCATCGATGACGGCTTTACCGATGTGCTCGAAGACAAGCCGGACGATCTGGTGTTTCGAGAACTGACCGGCTTCATCTCCGGGCTCGATATCGAAGAGCAGCTGAATCTAGTCGCGCTGGCGTGGCTCGGGCGGGGCACCTACGACAAGACGGAGTGGAGCGAGGCGCTGACCGTTGCCCGGCAGGAGCACAACAACCGTACGGCTCAGTATCTCCTGGGCCTGCCGCTGCTCGGCGATTATCTCGAGGAGGGGCTGTCTCAATTCGGCCGCGGTTGTGCCGATGAAAGCGAGACGCGCTAGATCGTGATTTCTCCCTTCATGTAGAGCGCGCAGGAGCCCGCGAGAATTGTGCGCTCTCCCGCATCGGTGCACAAGAGATTGCCGCCTCGCGGCGAAACCTGCCGCGCCTTGAGGGTCTTCTTGCCGAGCCGCTTCGACCAATAGGGAACGAGCGCGCAATGTGCCGAACCTGTCACGGGGTCTTCGGAGACGCCCTTCTCCGGCGCGAAGAAGCGAGAGACAAAATCGTTGACCTGATCGTCCGGAGCGGTGGCAATGAAGCCCCAGCTGTTCACGGACCGTAAGACCCCTCCCACATCGCCGGATGGACGAATGCCGCGCACCGCTCCCGCCTCTTCCCACACGCCGAGAACATAGCGGCCGCGATAAAGCTCTTCCGGCGCTACTGTGCCCAGCGCATTGGCAATCCGTTTCGCAAAGTCGGGTGGGGCATCCAGCGGAACAACAATGTCGGAGGGGAGGGACATGCTGTGCTGCCCATCCCGGCTGCGATCCACGATCAAAGTGCCGGAGCGGGTTTCGAAGCACACCTGCTTCAGCTCCGGATCGAGCTCTTCGAAAATCAGCCAGGCACTTGCCAAGGTGGCATGGCCGCAGAGATCGACCTCTGACTCAGGCGTGAACCAGCGCAGGTCGTACTGCCCCGGCGATTTCCAGACCAGAAAAGCGGTTTCCGCCAGATTGTTCTCGTTGGCGATCTTCTGCATCAGCGCGGTATCCAGAAAGCGCTCGAGCGGAACGATCGCCGCGGGGTTCCCCTCCAACGGCTTCTCCGCGAACGCATCCACCTGCCACAGCTTCAGGTTCATTGCGCAACTCGCCTGAACATCGCCTCGCTAATGTAGGCTGCGAGAAGCAATTCTGATCCGCATACTTCGCATGACGGCCCCCCACCCGGCGCAAATTCGCGTCACGACTTTGCGCCCACCTCCCCGCCTTGGGGGAGGTGAAAGAATCAAGCCGCGGGCTGGTGCACCGTCACCTGGCGCCGTTTGTCCGCGAGCGCCGCCTTCATCGCCTTCTGCAGCTTCTCGAAAGCGCGCACCTCGATCTGGCGCACGCGCTCGCGGCTCACGCCATATTTCTGCGACAGCTCTTCCAGGGTCTTCGGCTCGTCCTGCAGCCGCCGCGCCTGAAGAATGTCGCGCTCGCGCTCCGTCAGTTCGCCCAGGGCGACGGACAGAAGCTCATGCCGCTCGTCCATCTCCTCCGAGGCCGCGAGGCGCGATTCCTGATCCAGCGTGTCGTCGGTCAGCCAGTCCTGCCATTCGGATTCGGATTCGGAGCGCAACGGCGCGTTCAGCGAGGAATCCGGCGCGGTCAGCCGCCGGTTCATGTTGACGACTTCCTGCTCCGGCACCGCGAGTTGCCGCGCGATCTCTTTCGTGTGTTCAGGCGTGAGATCGCCTTCCTCGATGGCGTTGATCTTGGTCTTGGCCTTGCGCAGGTTGAAGAAGAGCTTTTTCTGCGCCGCCGTGGTGCCCATCTTCACCAGGCTCCAGGAGCGCAGGATGTATTCCTGGATCGCGGCGCGGATCCACCACATGGCGTAGGTTGCGAGGCGGAAGCCCCGGTCCGGCTCGAACCGCTTCACCGCCTGCATCAGGCCAACATTGCCTTCCGCCACCACTTCGGAGAGCGGCAGGCCATAACCGCGGTATCCCATCGCGATCTTGGCGACCAGGCGCAGATGCGAGGTGATGAGCTTGCGGGCGGCATCCGGGTCTTCATGCTCCTTCCACCGCTTCGCGAGCATGTATTCCTCTTCCGGCTCCAGAAGCGGGAACTTCCGGATTTCCGACAGATACCGGGATAGTCCGCCCTCGCCCTGGAGGGCGGGAACGCCTCGGCCACTCATCTCGAACCCTCTGATTCTGCCTGCACGCCAGTCGGCAGGCAGTGTGTTAACGCATCCATGGCGGGAAAGGCCAACCCAAAGCCCCGGCAGCCGGCGTAGGCTTCATATGGGAAGCTGCCGGGCAGGTTTCAATCCGTCCTAGATGACGGGAGCCTAGGTCTGGGCTGCTCCCATTCTCATTCCACAGCATCTTGATCTTCGTTTTCGCCGAATCATGCACCCCTTTGAAAAAATTTGGGTTCAATTCCGCCCGCCAAAGTTCCCATTCGAACCTTCGGATTTCCGGGGGTCCTCCGGAGGGGGGGCCGTCCGCTTCCATTCTCCACGCCAGATGTTGTGGTGGAAAATCGCCGGCACCATTTGTACTCACGACTCCGGACCTTTTTATGCCCATCGCCTCGGCTCCTGACGAGCACGCGCGTGCGCGCCGCCGAGCGAGAGGCACACGAGCGTGCATCCGCAAACGATCGATCGCGCGGCAGTTGGTATCATCCGTGACGGAAGCAAAATTCGTCTTCATGCGCGCGATTGTAAGGCCGAATTGGCGATGGAGAACGGATTTATTTTCGCCGTTGATTCGAAACGGCTTCAACTATTCACCGGAGAATGGACATCCATTTCACCCCCACGTTGGGGGAAGTGGAAATCTTACTGCGGCGGGTTGGCACGCAGATACGGATAGCCTCCGTTGATGTTGGGATTGCTCCCCCAAATTTTCGGATCAAAGTCTTTCGGCAATCCGGACTTCAATTGTGCGTCTGTCAGCCCAGTAATGCCGGGATCGTCGGCCGGCTGGCCTGCGCCCTGTCCGGGATCCGCAATACCGCTGGTGTCCAGATCCCAGTAACTGTCTGACACCGTGAGATTGAAATCTGTGCCGACAAGACCGCCTGTCGTCAGCCCGCTAACTCCTCCGGTGGAATAGGCTCCCACAACGCTCTGACTGCCACCGGTCCCGGCCACAAGACCTCCCGCAAGGTCTGAGCCTGTCACCGATCCAGCGGCGTACGCATCGAAGACGTGGCCATCGTTGCTACCGGTCAGCCCGCCAGCACTGCTACCGCTGACCGTAGAATTTGAGTAACAGCGGTACACGACACCTATGTTGCCACCTACTAGGCCTCCCGCCCCATGACCGGCCACGGTCGCATTTGATCGGGAACGGTCAATGAGGCCGCCATTAGCACCAATCAGCGCTCCAACTGCGGCGAAGTCGCTGTTGCCGATCACAGTTCCAGTTACGGACGCATTCACAATCTGCGCCCCGTTATCACCGACGAGAGCGCCCACATACAGCTTATTGCCGGAGCGGACGTTGACCTGCTTCAGATAGATGTCCCGAATTATCGCCTGGCCGGTCTTTGCGAACATGCCCGCCCGCTGATGCCCGCCGCCACGGAGCTTGAGATGGCTAATGCTGTGGCCCAGCCCTTCGAAATTGCCCTCGAAATAATCCACCGGCGAGTGTTTGAAACTGTCATTCTTCGCGTCGTAATCGTTGGCCAGTGCAAACGATCCGCCCTCATTGCCGTTCATCGCATCGGCCAGTGACGGGAGATCGGCCTCCAGCGTGTAGCTCTGGCCGTTGATGACCAGGCTGCTCGCCATGTCCGAGAACGTGACCTGGCCCTTGCCGAAAAAATAGAGATCGTTCGCGCCGCTCTGGTTGTCGTAGGCGATGGTGAGCGCGCCGCTGCCGGTGACGGTAACCGGCTTCTTTACTGTGATGGAGGCCTGCGCATCCAGCGTCAGGCGGCTGGTGCTGCTCCAGGTGAGCGGCTGGTCCATGTTAATATCCTTCGCCACCGTGCCCGTCTTCACCGACACGTCGCCGCTCGCCAGCATGGTTTGAAGATCAGCCACATTCAGCACGGCTTTCTTTGCCGTGGCCGTACACACACCGCCATCGCAGCTCATGTTCTGCGTCGGCTTGTTGGAGATGCTGAGCTCGGCCTTAGCCGCGGTCGCCCCACGCCAGGCCACAGCATTGGCAATGAGCATTGCTATAAGCAGCCTGAAACCGGACATACAGACCTTCTCGCCAACCCATGACTGGCACAGGAGTGTACGCCCGCAGGCGTCCCTCGTCGAATAAGGCGGGTTCGCTAGAACGGCCGGCTCAGGAAGGCGGAATCCGCCAGCCCATAGCGGCGGAGGGCATGCGCGCCCTTGCTGATGCCGATGCGCGTGCCGCGGACCACCCGCGCTGGCGCCTCTGCCTGCACGAGACGGAACGGCGGCTTCAGCAGGGAGAGGCCATTCTCCGCCGCCGCAATACCGAGCGCCTGGCACAGATTGCCTGGGCCGGAGCAGAGCTTTGCAACTGCATCTGTGCCGCGCCGCTCGCGCATGGGGCGCAAACCTGTGCGCGGCTCCAGCGCGCGGATCAATACCGCGCTGCCCGGCTGGCAGACGAAGTTCAGGCACCAGTGAATGCCATAGGAGCGATACACATAGGCGTGCCCGGCAGGTCCGAACATCGGGCGGTTTCGCGCTGTCATGCGGAATTCATAGCTATGAGAGGCCGGATCGGACGCATCGTAGCTCTCGGTTTCCACGATGACACCACCGGTGCCGCGGAAGATCAGTGTTGCACCAATCAAGGCCCACGCGACCTCATCGACGTCGCGTTCGAAGAACGCTGCATTCCGAATGGCCGCGCTGCCCCGAGATCGCATAG
>JAFAVP010000145.1 GCA_019242395.1 Alphaproteobacteria bacterium
GACGTGGGCCCGCTGATGAACCAGCAGGAGCGCTTTATGATCCTGAAAATGGATCGCCGGCGCGGCAACATCGTCGTGTCGCGCCGCGCGGTTCTGGAAGAGCGCCGCGCCGAGGAGCGCACCTCGCTGGTCGCCTCCCTCAAGGAAGGGCAGGTGCTGGAAGGTACGGTGAAGAACATCACCGACTACGGCGCCTTCGTCGATCTCGGCGGCGTGGATGGCCTGCTGCACGTGACGGACATCGCCTGGCGGCGCGTCAGCCACCCCACCGAAGTGCTGAACGTGGGGCAGACGGTCACCGTGCAGATCATCAAGATCAACCCGGACACCCAGCGCATCAGCCTCGGTATGAAGCAGCTGATGACCGATCCGTGGGAAGGCGTCGGCGTGAAATACCCGGTCGGCGCGAAGTTCACCGGCAAGGTCACGAACGTCACCGATTACGGCGCCTTTGTGGAGCTGGAGCCGGGCGTGGAGGGCCTCGTGCACGTCAGCGAAATGAGCTGGGTGAAGAAGAACGTGGCGCCCTCCAAGATCGTCAACCCCGGCACCGAAGTGGACGTCCAGGTACTGGAGGTGGACTCCAATAAGCGCCGCATTTCCCTCGGCCTGAAGCAGACGCAGGAAAATCCATGGGAGCAGTTCGCGCGCGAGCATCCGCCGGGCAGCACGATCGAAGGCGAGATCAAGTCGATCACCGAGTTCGGCCTGTTCGTTGGCCTGGGTGAAGACCTCGACGGCATGGTGCACCTTTCCGACATCTCCTGGGAGAAGTCCGGCGATGAGGCGGTGAAGGATTACGAAAAGGGCCAGACGGTGAAGGCCAAGGTGCTGGATGTCGACGTGGAGAAAGAGCGCGTCAGCCTCGGCATCAAGCAGCTGGAATCCGATCCGATGGACAAGGTGGGCGCTGCCGGCGGCCCGCTCAGGAAGGGCAGCATCGTGACCGTCACCGTGATGGAAGTGAACGACGGCGGCATCGAAGTCTCGCTGGCCGATGGTGTGAAGGCGTTCATCCGCCGTAGCGATCTCTCGCGCGACCGCGCCGAGCAGCGCCCCGAGCGCTTCGGCAAGGGCGACAAGGTCGATGCCATGGTGACGAGCTTCGACAAGGGCGCGCGCAAGATCGGCCTCTCCATCAAAGCCCGGGAAATGGCGGAGGAGAAGGAAGCGGTGGCGCAGTACGGCTCATCGGATTCCGGCGCCTCGCTCGGCGACATTCTCGGCGCCGCACTTAAGAAGCGCAGCAAGAAGAGCGAAACGGACGAAGCGGAGGAGGGCGACAGCGAGGAGTAATCCTCGGTTCGTCATTCCTCGTCAGAATGCAAAAACCGCGCGGGCCTCACCCCGCGCGGTTTCCCGTAAGCCAACTCGTGCTATGTCCGTGCCGTGTAATGAGGGACAGTGCTATGACCACGCCGCCGATGGAGTATGTGGAGTTCAGCGTCGGTGACATCGCGCGGGCGAAGAAATTTTACGCCGCGATTTTCGGCTGGGCGTTTACCGACTACGGGCCCGATTACACCAGTTTCACCACCGGGGCCGGAATGGGCGGCGGCTTCCGCTCCGATCAGCCGCCACGCCCCGGCGGTCCGCTGATGGTCTTCCACGTGGACGATCTTGAAGCCGCCTCCGAGCGCGCCAAAAATGCCGGCGCGCCGATCGTCAAAGACATTTTCGCCTTCCCGGGCGGCCGCCGCTTCGAGTTCAGGGATCCGGACGGCTACGATATCGCGGCTTGGAAACAGGAATAGCCGCATCTTTTGACGAGCCGCCCGTGTGTTGCGGCAAGCCGCCGCTTGCGGATACTCTTGGCGGCGGAGGGGTTCACGGATGACGGCGCGGGCCAGAAACCTCCCGCGCGCCAACGGAGAACCAAATGCGTTTGCGTAACCCAGTACTGACCCACCTGCTGCCTGCTGCTGCCACGCTGGCGCTCGCAGCTTCCCACGCCTACGCCGCCAGCAATGCGCACGACAAGGCGTTGAAGCTGCCGCCGGGTGTCAGCACCGGCACCTGCCAGGAGAATGCCGCGGCCTACAGCGTCTCGACCGATCTGCAGAAGACAAGCTCGCGCAACTTTCAGGACGTGAGCGGCACCACCGTCTCCTTCACGCAAGGCGCGGCAGGCTGCGTGGAAGTCTCCTTCTCGTCGGAAGCCGCCACCGTGCCGGGCGAAATCCTGGTCACGCAGGCTCTGCTGGACGGCACCGCGTGCCTGCCATCGGACAATCTTTTCGCCTCCGACAGCCCGTCCAGCGATCTTGCCGCCCACGCCATGAACTACATCTGCCCGAACGCCGGCGCCGGCGCGCACACAGTGAAGGTGCAGTTCAGGAGCCGCTACGGCCACAAGGTGGCGCTCGATTACCGCACCACGGTGGTTCGTTACGCGCAGTAGACATGGGCAGCGAAGCGCGGGGCTGGGCGTCCCCGCGCTTGCTGGTTTTCCGTCAGCCGCGCTGCCACAGAATGGCCCTATCATTTGGTCGAATTGACATCGGGGCAGCAGGGATTGGTTAAGACGTGCTGGCTAGCATCCCGCCATGGCGCTGGATGTTCTCAGTCCGATTTTCGCAACGGCCGCTCTGGCCTTAGCCGGTGGGCTGGCGACATTCTATGCCTTCAACAACCCGGATAACCGCGCCCGCAATGCCATCATCTCCATCGTGCTTCTGTCGCTGACCGTATATCGCGTCGTGGGCTGGCACTAGCGCGCCCGGCACGGACTGCGCGATGATACGCCGTCTCTTCGTCGGAGCGGCCATGCGATACATCCTTCTGCTGATCGTCTGCGCCATCCCTACCGCGGCTGCCGCCTCAGGGCCGATCTGCGCCGCGCGCGGCGCGGCGGTATGTGCGCTGAAGAGCGATGGCACTCGCAGCGATTTCAGCAATGCGTGCGCCGCAGCGCAGGCGGGCGCCAAAATCCTGCACGCCGGCCAGTGCGCCGCGCCGGGCAACGAGCGGTCCATGTGCAACATGCTGTACCAGCCGGTCTGCGCCACCGATCCGGCAAACGGCAGGGAGAAGACGTATCCGAACCTCTGTCATGCAGAAGTGGCGAACGCCCCTGTGCTGCACTCGGGCGACTGCGCTGCGAACAAAACGGGCTGAAAGGGAACGGCGTGAACAAGCGCGATACGCCGCCTGGCCGGCCACCCCCAGGCATCAGCACGGCGCAGTATCTGCGCAATCGCAAGCTGCAGCGCGTCGTCATCCGCGGACAGGACAAGAGCCGCTGGACGGATTTCTACCACGCGGTGCTGACTGCGCCCTGGTGGATGTTTCTTCTGGGCCTCGCCGCCGCCTTCTTTGGGATCAACGTGATCTTCGCCCTGATCTACCTCACCGATCCGGGCGGGATCGAGCATGCGCGCCCCGGAAGTTTCTGGGACCGTTTTCTCTTCAGCGCACAGACGATCGGCTCGATCAATTACAGTGTCATGGTGCCGAAGTCCGCCTTCGTGAACACAATGGTGGTGTTCGAGGCTTTTGTCGGCTTCGTGTACCTGGCGATGATCGCCTCGCTGATGTTCGCGCGGCTGTCGCGCCCCTCGGCACGGGTGATGTTCAGCCGGGTTGCGGTGGTGGCGCCGTTCGACGGCGTGCCCACCCTGATGTTCCGCGCCGCAAACCAGCGGGGCAATCAGATCCTGGATGCCGCCATCACCGTGACGCTGGCGTACCAGGCGCTGACGCAGGAGGGGATCCCCATGCGCCGGTTCCAGGAGCTGAAGCTGCTGCGTGCGCGCACCTCTCTCTTCACGCTGTCATGGACCGTGATGCATCGGATCGACAGCACCAGCCCCCTCCACAGCTGTTCTTTGGAAGAATTCCGCGACCGCCAGATGGAATTGATCGTGCTGCTCCGCGGCACTGACGATACGCTTGCGGACACTGTCTATGTCCGGCACGCCTACACGCCGGAAGAAATCCTCTGGAACCACCGCTTCGCGGACGTGCTGTCCGTCAACGCGCATGGGCGCCGGGTGGTGGACCTTACCCGTTTCCACGACACCAGCCCTATCGTTTGACGGGCGAGCCCCGGTCGTCCGGCTCGTTCTCCTTGATCGGTGAACCGCGGTCCATGGCTTCGTGCTCGACTTCCACGATGGGCTTGTCGGTGAAGAGGTATTCGCGCAATTGCGCGTCGAACAGCGGCTCCTTGCGGCGGATCCACTCGATCAGCATGGAGGCGTGCTCCATTTCTTCCTTGGCGTTGTGCAGCAGCACCTCCCGCAGATCCTTATCCTCCGTGTCGTCGGCGCGCTGGCGGTACCAATCCACCGCTTCAAGCTCCTCCATGAGCGAGGTGATAGCATAATGCAGATGCAAGGTGTGCGGCTTCAGCTTCTCGCGCGCGACATGGAGGGTTTCGCTGGACATGGAGGGCTCCGGGATGTTGGCGGTGCGGGCTCTGCTAATCGCTTGAGCGCTGCACTTCAAGAGTCGCCGCAGCCTTGACCGGTTGCGGGCTGGGGGAGTGCGCCGATGCCGCCCATGAACAACGCAGTGGCGAACTGCGCCGCAGCACGCGTATCGAGATCGTCCCGCCGCAGCATGCGCTCCGCGATTTCGAATGCCACGCCGACGATGGCGGCCATCAGGTAATCGGCATCCACCATGGGAAAAACGCCTTTGGCGATGGCGGCTTCGATGTCCTCTCGCAGTTCCTGAAAGCCTGCGATGATTTCCGGCGTGTCCATCCGCACGCGCAAGGTATCGGTGTTGCGGCGGATCGCGCGGAAATTCGATTCATCGCTCGCCACATACTCGAAGAACGTGCGGAAGGTGACAGAGATAAATTCCTCGATGCTCTGCGCCTTCACCCGTTCTTCGTGGAGCCGGGGTCGAATGCGAAGCGCGCTGTCGTCCTGAATGGCCTGGAACACGTCTTCTTTCGACTTGAAGTAGTTGTAGAAGGTGCCGGAGGCGAGCGGCGTTGCGCGGATAATGTCGCGGACGGTGGTTGCGCCGTAGCCGAACTCAGCGAAGACGCGGCAGGCTGCTTCCAAGATGGTTTGCCGGTTTTGAAGCTTCGTAAGCTCGCGCTTGCCGGCTTGCGCGCCTGGGCGGGGGACGGGCTCGATGAATTCCGGCAATGCATGCCTCGAAAGAAAATTGCGCGAAGGCACTCTACGGCTTGATGAGAGTGCGTCAACTTTTGCTGGCGTCAGTGCCGATGGCCTGTGACATCGTGGAAAAACCATCCTTCTCCAAGAGGCGGAGCATCTCGCGCTTGATGCGGGAGACGAGGCCTGGGCCTTCATACACGAGGGCCGTGTAAAGCTGCACCAGCGAGGCGCCTGCGCGGATCTTGGCGTAAGCATCGGCACCGGAACTCACGCCCCCGGCTCCAATGAGGACCAAGCGATTTCCAACACGCGCGCGCAACCGCTTCAACACCGCAGTCGAGGGCTGGAACAGCGGCCGGCCAGAAAGCCCGCCCGCTTCCCCCGCGTGGCGGCCGTGCAAACCGGCGGGACGGGCGACAGTGGTGTTCGTGGCGATAATGCCGTCTAGTCCGAATGCCAGGGCGATCTCCGCGATATCATCTACAGCTGCAGGCTCGAGGTCTGGCGCGATCTTGAGGAGCAGGGGTTTGCGTGCAACTCCGCGAAAATGAGAAAGGCTCTGCAACAGTCTTTCGAGTTCGGCCCGATCCTGCAGCGCGCGGAGGCCAGGCGTGTTCGGCGACGAGACGTTGATGACCGTATAATCGGCAAGCGGCGCGAGCGTCTCGAAGGCGGCGCAGTAATCTCCAACGCGATCGATCGAATCCTTGTTCGCGCCGACATTTATGCCGACGACCCCGGGCTGCGTCCGCCACCGAAGCTGTGCCGCGGCGGCATCCATTCCCCCGTTGTTGAAGCCCATCCGGTTGATGATTGCGCGATCCCTTGCGAGCCGGAACAGCCGCGGCCGCGCGTTGCCGGGCTGTGGCCTAGGCGTGACCGTTCCGCATTCGACGAAGCCGAGGCCGAGCTTCAGCATCGCGCCAGGTACCTTCGCATCCTTGTCGAAGCCCGCCGCCAGGCCGAGCGGATTTGGAAACGTCCGTCCCCACACCTGAACCGCTAGGCGAGTGTCGTCAGCCGGTGGTTGGGGAAGGAGTCGTTCGCATGCCCCGACCAGAACCACGGTGCTGCGGTGTGCAGCCTCCGCCGGCAGGCGCCTCAGCAGCGATACGCCGAAATCGAAGAGCATAGGCCAGCCCAGGATTGCTGGGTGTCTCCCTAACTGACGGTTATATTGTATGCACCAAAAGAATCGGCTATTGCAGAGAAGCTTGGGGATTTCTTCACATGGCCACGCAAATGCTCACTCATGCGCAGGTCTGGGAGGCTATTGAGGCCCTCGCCGCGCGCCATGATCTCTCCGTCTCCGGCCTTGCGAGGCTGGCCGGGCTGGACCCCACCACATTCAACAAGAGCAAGCGCATCGGTCTGGACGGCCGCCCGCGTTGGCCGTCTACCGAAAGTCTCGCCAAATCTTTGCAGGCGACGGGAGAGACTTTCGAAGAATTTGTGCTGCAGATGAGCCGCGGCAAGGGTGGACGTCCCTTCAGCAAGCCAATCCCGCTGATCGGTTTCGCTCAGGCCGGCCGTGAAGGGTTTTTCGACGATGCCGGATTTCCGGCAGGTGCCGGGTGGGACGAGATACCCTTTCCGGAGCTGGCGGACGAACACGCCTACGCTCTGGAGATCAGCGGGGACTCCATGCTTCCTCTGTACCGCGATGGCGACCGCATCGTGGTCTCGCCTTCCGCCAGCCTCCGCCGAGGTGACCGTGTCGTGCTCAAGACCCACGCCGGTGAGGTCATGGCCAAGCAGCTGGTGCGCATGAGCGCACAGCGCGTCGAGCTGAAGTCGCTAAATGTCGAGTTTGAGGACCGGCAGTTTCTGCTGGCGGACGTAACCTTCATTCATCGGATCATCTGGGCAAGCCAATAGCCGGAAACCGAGCCTTTAACCTAAATCTGCTCCGTCAATCCGTGCGCGGATCATTTCCGCGGTTTGCTGGCAGCCGAACAGCACGGCGAAGGAGCCGAAGCGCGGTCCTTGCGTCTGCCCGAATAGCACTTCGTACAGCGCCTTGAACCAATCGCGCAGCGGTTCGAACGCGTGACGCTTACCCACTTCGTAGACCTCGAACTGCACAGTCTCAGCCTCGCGCTCGTTCGCGAACCCCTCCAGCACGCATGCCAGCTCTTTCAGTGCCTCGCGTTCTTTCTCCGTAGGCGGACGATACTTCTTTGCCGGTTTGACGAAATCTTCGTAGTAGCGGATGGCATAGCCGACGAGGCGGTCCAATCCCAGGTTGTCCTTCGGATTGGCTTTCGGCGCGTAGTTGCGGATGAAGCCCCAGAGGAGCTCGCGGTCATGCGCGTTGGACGCGCTTACCAAGGTCAGCAATAACGCGAAGCTGACGGGATATTCTTCAGAAGGCGGTTCGCCGTCGTGAATGTGCCATACGGGATTTTCCAGCTTCTCGGCTTCGCTTTCCTCTGCATGGTACTTGCGGAGGAATTCGACGTAATCGTCCACCGCCTTCGGGATGACGTCGAAGTAGAGCCGCTTGGCGACGCGCGGCTTCTGGAACATGAAGAGCGCGATGCTTTCTTCCGGTCCGTAGGTCAGCCATTCCTCGATGCTGAGACCATTGCCCTTTGATTTGGAGATGCGTTCGCCATCCTGATCCAGGAACAGTTCGTAGTTGAAGCCGTCCGGCGGCGTGCCGCCCAGCGCGCGAACAATCTTGGACGAGAGCTCCACGGATGAAATCAGGTCCTTGCCTGACATTTCGTAATCGACGCCGAGCGCCAGCCAGCGCATCGCCCAATCCGCTTTCCACTGCAGCTTGCAATGTCCACCGGTGACGGGCACTTCGCCGCGCTTGCCGTTTTCCTCGTACACAACGGTGCCGCGGCTCGCATTCCATTCCAGGATCGGCACCTGCAGCACCTGTCCCGTTTCCGGTGAGAGCGGCAGGAAGGGCGAATAGGTGGCGCGGCGTTCCGCGCCCAATGTCGGCAACACGGTATCGCGCACCTTCTCGTAATTCGCGAGAATGGTGAGCAGGGCCTCATCGAAGCG
>JAFAVP010000018.1 GCA_019242395.1 Alphaproteobacteria bacterium
AACGCGAGCCAATGGTATGTACGGGCAGATGCAACAGCGCCGTGGCAACGGAAGCGATTGCAACTGCGATGAGCATGCCTGGCCAGGTAGGTCGAATTGTCTTGAGCGCGAAGATCACAGCGGCGACCGCGCATCCCGTCATCAGCGCCGCCGTATTCAGTGTCGGCAATGCTCGGTAAAGGGCGACAAGCTTGGGAACCAGGTGCCCCGGCTCATGGCCGTGCAGCGCCAGGCCGCCGAGCTCCTTCAATTGACTCGCCAAAATGGTGACCGCGATTCCTGCCGTAAAACCCACGGTAACCGCGTGAGGGATGTGCCGGATTAGCGAACCGAGGCGAAGGGCACCCAGAGCAATCAGCATCACGCCCGAGACAAGCACCGTGAGCAGCAGACCTTCGATCCCAAGCTTTGCTGCCGTTGCGGCCACCAGCACAATGAATGCGCCTGCCGGCCCTCCAATCTGGAACCGGCTGCCTCCAAGAGCCGAGACGAAGAAGCCGCCGATGATCGCCGCATAAAGTCCCCGCTCCGGCCCTACGCCAGAAGCGACTGCAATCGCCATGGATAGCGGCAACGCCACGATTGCGACCGTGAGAGCCGCAAGCACATCCTTGCGAAAATGCTGGGTAGAGTACCCCTCCTGAATGGTGGTCAGGAGTTTTGGGCGATACAGATGTGCAGTGGCCGTACCGTCAGGCATCTGTTCTTATCCGAAAACGCACTTGCTCCTCACTTCAAGATTGAAAGCCGTTTTCCACGACGGACTCTCTGGCCGGATTACGCATGCGATCACCTGCGCGCAGATGCTCGTCAAACTCGCGTGGCGCCGGTAAACGGGACGTTACCCCGCCAGCGTCACGTGAATCTGCTGTCCGCCGCGGTCGATGATCATGTCCCATTGGCCGCCGGCATTGGCGAGCGCCCGGTTCAGTTCGCTGACGCTATGAATCTCAGCGCCATTGATGGCGCGCACGATATCCCCCGGTTGAAAGCCCTGTTGGGCTGCGATGGAACTCCCCGGCGAGAGCACCACCACACCGTGTGCCATCAGGTCCAGCTGCAGCTCCGTGTTCACGGCTGGCGAGAGGTTTTCCACCTTCGCACCGGTAAGCGGATTGCGTCCGCCAATGGTGCTCACGTCGCGCGGAGGATTCTCCGGGGGCAATGCGAGCCGCAATTCCACCTCCCGCGTGCCCCCACCGGCATGAACATGCAGGCGCGCGTTTTCCCCAGGCTTGCGCGTGGCAATGCGATAGTTGAGGCTCTGCATGTCGTCGACCGGCGCTCCGTCCACCGCCAGCACCACATCGCCCGTGCGCAGCCCCGCATTGGATGCCGGCCCTCCCGGATAGACGCTTTTCAGGATAACGCCGCCCGGTCGGCCAAGCCCAACGCTCTGGGCCACATCGCTTGTGACCGCCTGGCCGGAGGCGCCTATCCACGGCACCTTGAAGCCGCCGCCGAGCGCACCTTCCACCACGCGCCGGGCCAGATTGGCGGGGATAGCAAAACCAACACCGGCGTTTTCGCCGGTGCGCGAGACAATGGCCGTGTTGATGCCGGCAAGCTTGCCGTCGGTCGTCACCAGCGCGCCGCCGGAGTTGCCAGGATTGATAGCCGCGTCGGTCTGGATGAAAAACTGATAGTCGCTGGCGCTAACCTGCGTGCGCGCGAGCGCCGAGACGATCCCCATGGTGACTGTCTGGCCGATGCCGAAGGGATCGCCGATCGCGAGCACCAGATCGCCCACCTGCACATTGTCGCTATTGCCGAATTGAATCGTGGGCAATTGCTCGCCGTGCGGATCGATCTTCAGCACGGCCAGATCGGTGCGAGCATCCGAGAGCAGGACACGGGCTTTGAACTCACGCTTGTCGGCGAGCACCACAATGATGTTCTGTCCACCTTCGATGACATGCCGGTTTGTGATGACGACGCCGTCGCCGCGCACGATCACACCGGAGCCCAGCGACTGCTGCACGCGCTGGCGCATTTCCGGCGACACACCGAAGAACTGCTGGAACAGCGGATCGGCGAACAGCGGGTTGACCTGCTGGCGCACAATGGAGCGCGCATAGACATTCACTACGGCCGGTGCCACCCGCCGCACGATCGGCGCAAAGGTGAGCTGCACTTGGGCGGCACTCTGAGGTACCGCGGTGGCGGCCTGTGGCAGGGCTTTCAGGCTTGAGCTGGGCGCCGGCATCGCCTGGGCCGGCTGCGCGTGACTGGGCTCTGCCGTTTGGGAGGCGATTTGATATCCGGCCAGCGAAACTAGCCCGCCGATTACCCCGGCGATCACCATGCTCCGATTGATCATCGTCTTACCTTCCGAATGCAAAAGGGCGGCCCTCACGAACCGCCCTCCTGAATTTTTCACTACCCGCAGCCCGCGATTTACTCCTCGGCTTCGTCTCCGCTCGCCATCACCGGACCGGAGTCCAGCCCTTTGACATCGGGATCGCGATCCACGAATTCAATGAAGGCCATGGCCGCGTTGTCGCCATGGCGAAAGCCCGCCTTCAGCACACGGGTATAGCCGCCGGGGCGGCTCGCGTAGCGCGGGCCAATCACCTCAAACAGCTTCTTCACCTGCGCCTCGTCGCGGATACGCGACAGTGCCAGCCGCCGCGAAGCGAGATCGTTCTTGCGCGAGAGCGTCACAAGCTTTTCCACCACGGGGCGAAGCTCCTTCGCCTTGGGCAGAGTGGTCTTGATCTGCTCGTGCTTGATCAGCGCCGCCGCCATGTTCGCGAACATGGCATTGCGGTGCTGCGTGGTGACGCCGAGTTTCCGGCCGGCATTGCGATGACGCATCTTGAACCCCTGTCATGGCCGGCCAGCGCAAGCGCGAGCGGCCATCCGTTCCCTAATACTGATCCTCGTACCGCTTAGCCAGATCCTCGATGTTCTCCGGCGGCCAGCCCGGCACTTCCATGCCGAGATGTAATCCCATCTCCGCCAACACCGCCTTGATTTCGTTCAGCGACTTGCGGCCGAAGTTCGGTGTACGAAGCATCTCCGCCTCCGTCTTCTGAATCAGGTCGCCGATATAGACAATATTGTCGTTCTTGAGGCAGTTCGCGGATCGCACCGACAGCTCGAGTTCGTCCACCTTCTTGAGCAGCACCGGGTTGAAGGCCAAATCGGGCTTTGCCTCTTCGGAGACCCGCTCGCGCGGCTCCTCGAAGTTAATGAAGACTTGAAGCTGGTCCTGCAGGATACGCGCGGCGTAGGCCACGGCGTTGTCTGGCGTGATGGCGCCGTTGGTTTCGACCGACATGGTAAGCTTGTCGTAGTCGAGCGATTCACCGGAGCGGGTGTTCTCCACGCGGTAGGATACCTTCTTCACCGGTGAGAACAGCGAATCGACCGGAATTAGACCGATGGGTGCATCTTCGGGGCGGTTGCGGTCGGCCGGCACATAGCCCTTACCGGTGGCAACGGTCAGCTCCATGCGGAAATCGACCTTCTCGTCCAACGTGCAGATGACGAGATCGGGATTAAGGATTTCGATGTCCGCAATCTGGGCGATTTGCCCGGCCTTTACTTCGCCGGGTCCGCTCGCGCGGAGGGTGAGGCGCTTGGGCCCTTCCGCATGCATGCGCAAAGCAATCTGCTTCACGTTGAGCACGATGTCGGTCACGTCCTCCCGCACCCCCTGAATGGAGGAGAATTCGTGAAGCACGCCCTCGATGTGAATCGAGGTCACCGCCGCGCCTTGGAGCGACGACAACAGAACACGCCGCAGCGCGTTGCCGATCGTCAGACCGAAGCCCCTCTCCAGCGGCTCGGCAATCAGCGTGGCGGAACGTCCAGCGTCGTGACCGCCGTCCACCCGCAGCTTCTGCGGTTTGATCAATTCCTGCCAGTTCTTCTGAAAGATCATCTTTTCCTCATCGTTTCCCGGACGTGTCGGATCACGCCCTATGCGTTCGACGGGTTGCTAGGTCCGAACTCTAGTAACGAACTCACTGTTTGCCGTACCGCCTACCACAACTGCTGGCACGCTGTGCCGGTTGGTGCTCGGCGGAACTCGCGCGCGGCGGGTTACACGCGCCGGCGCTTGGGCGGCCGGCAGCCATTGTGCGGGATCGGCGTCACGTCGCGAATGGATGTGACAGTCAATCCAACAGCCTGCAGCGCGCGCAACGCGGATTCGCGTCCAGATCCCGGGCCGCTCACTTCCACATCCAAGGTGCGCATGCCATGCTCGACGGCCTTCTTGGCGGCATCCTCGGCAGCGACTTGCGCGGCGTACGGCGTCGACTTTCGCGAACCTTTGAAGCCCATCATGCCTGCGCTGGACCAGGAAATTGAGTTTCCGGCAGTGTCGGTGATGGTGATGATTGTGTTGTTGAAGGTCGCGGCGACATGCGCGACCCCCTGCACCACATTCTTCTTCTCCTTCTTGCGCGGGCGACCGCCCTTTTTCTCGGCCATGTTACTTCGTCACCTTCTTCTTGCCGGCGATGGCCTTGGCTGGTCCCTTCCGGGTGCGGGCGTTGGTGTGGGTGCGCTGGCCGCGAACGGGCAAGCCACGGCGATGACGTAGTCCGCGATAGCAGCCGAGATCCATCAACCGCTTGATGTTCATGGCGACTTCCCGGCGGAGGTCGCCCTCCACCAGGTAATCGCGGTCGATGATCTCGCGAATCTGGATGACTTCGGAGTCGGTCAAGTCACCCACGCGCCGGTCATCCTTGATGCCCACCTTGTCGCAGATTTCTTTGGCCTTGGCCGCACCGATGCCATGAATATACCGCAGGCCGATTTCGACCCGCTTCTGAGTTGGAATGTTGACGCCGGCAATGCGCGCCACAGGCTTGCTCCTTCCGGCTCAGGCTTCCGGCCTAAGCTACTGAATTCGTTAACATCTCTAAGCGCGCAAACTTCTCACCCAGCCACAAAGAGGCTTAAATCACCAAAATGACAGGATGGGATCGCCGCAAGGGCGCGGATTATAGAAATCGGTTGAGCCCAGTCAACGGCTGAAATGGGCAGAAACATTATCAATTTCAAGGCCCCTCCCGGTGGCGGATCGCGCCTTTCCGGTTGTCAGGTCAGGCAGCCGCCTTTACGTATCTTGCGCCCCAACGCAAGCCCGGAACTGAAGCTTTGATTTTCAGGCGTGTCCCTTTCACGCGAGTCCTCCTGACGCTCGCGGCCTTGGTTTCTCTGAATGGCTGTGGCCGGGGTAGCGGTGCGCCGCCGCAGATGCCACCCCCCCAAGTGGGAGTTGTGGTGCTGCACCCGCAGCCAGTCACCCTCACAGCTGAACTTCCCGGCCGCACAGCACCGTACCGAATCTCAGAGGTCCGGCCGCAGGTAAACGGCATCGTGCTGAAACGCCTGTTCGCCGAAGGCGGTGAGGTGAAGGCGGGACAGCCGCTGTATCAGATCGATCCGGCTCCTTATCAAGCCGCTTACAACAATGCCGCGGCCGCCCTGACCACCGCCCGTGCAAAAGCGGAACGCTACCGCCAATTGCTCAAGGCGAACGCGATTGCGCCGCAGGAGTACGATGACGCGCTGGCGTCGTACAAGCAGGCGGCCGCAAACGCGCAAGCCGCCCGGATCAATCTCGGATATACCCGTATTGTCGCTCCTATCGGCGGCCGCATTGGCATTTCCAATGTCACGGAAGGCGCGCTGGTCACCTCAGGCCAGACCACTGCGCTGACGACAGTCCAAACGTTAGACCCGATCTATGTGAACATCCCACAATCGAGTACGCAGCTACTGGAGTTGCGGCAGGCCGTAGCGGCCGGGCAATTGGATAAAGACACACCCGTCGTCACCAATGTCGGACTGTGGCTTGAAAACGGTACGAAATACCCCCTCACGGGTAGACTCCAGTTCACGGATGTTACCGTCGATACCGGCACCGGGGCAGTCACACTGCGGGCGATCTTTCCGAATCCTCATCGCCTGCTGCTCCCCGGAATGTATGTTCGCGCAATCATCGGAGAAGGCGTTGTACCCAGCGCGATCCTTGCGCCTCAGCAGGGCGTGATCCGCGACACACGCGGACGGCCCACTGCTTGGGTCGTCGGTAGGAACAACACCGCCGAGTTGCGGGATCTGCAAGTCGCCCGGTCTGTGCGGAATGACTGGCTGGTCACGTCGGGATTGCGGGCTGGAGATTCTTTAATCGTGGAAGGCACGCAGAACCTGAGGCCAGGGGTGCAGGTCCGCCCCGTGGTTGCAAAGCTCGCCACGCAACCGATTTCTCCGGAAGGGTAAAGTGCCTCTCTCGCGGTTCTTTATCGAACGGCCGGTTTTCGCATGGGTGATTGCGATCGTAATCATGATCGCTGGTGCCCTGTCGATCACTACGCTTCCCTTAGAGCAATATCCGAACATCGCACCACCAGCTGTCAACATCGGCGCCAATTATCCAGGCGCGTCTGCCGAAACAGTGCAGAATTCTGTGACTCAGGTGATCGAGCAGCAGCTCACCGGCATCGATAATCTTCTCTATTTTTCTTCCAGTAGCGATTCTA
>JAFAVP010000170.1 GCA_019242395.1 Alphaproteobacteria bacterium
ATCCGGCGGATGTCGATCAGGTCGGAACCGAGGCCGATGATCATGGTTCGTGGCTCCGCTTCGCTTCGCACATCACCATGACGGCGTCATCCTGAGGGGCTCCGGGCCAACCGCGACCATGCAAAAGGTCACTCACCGGGGCGGAGCCTCGAAGGACGCGCCTCATCCATCAACCTGCGCATTTCACGGATGCTGGCCTCAAGGCCGACGAAGATAGCCTCCCCCACCAGAAAGTGGCCGATATTCAGTTCGAGAATTGGGGGAATGGCGGCAATCGGCTTCACGGTCTCAAACCCCAGACCGTGGCCCGCGTGGATTTCCAGCGCAAGAGAATCGCCGTACGCCGCGCATTCCTGAATCGCGCGCAGGTGCCGGTCGCGCTCGGCGCCGGTGGATTCGCAGTAGGCGCCGGTGTGAAGTTCCACGACTGGTGCGCCAAGTGCTTTTGCGGCATCGAGTTGCCGGCGATCCGCTTCGACGAACAGCGATACGCGAATGCCCGCTTCGCTCAATGCGCGCACAAAAGGCGCGAGCCGATTGTGCTGGCCTGCCGCGTCTATGCCTCCCTCCGTCGTGCGCTCTTCCCGCTTTTCCGGAACGATGCACGCGGCGTGCGGCCGGTGCTTCAGCGCGACCGCCAGCATCTCGTGCGTTGCTGCCATCTCCAGATTCAGCGGCAAGGCGATCTCGCGCGACAGGCGCTCAATGTCGTCATCGGAAATGTGACGCCGGTCTTCGCGCAGATGGGCCGTGATGCCATCGGCGCCGGCCTCGGCTGCCAGTTTTGCGGCGCGCACCGGATCGGGAAAGCGCCCGCCGCGCGCCTGCCGCACGGTGGCGACGTGATCGATATTTACGCCGAGGCGGAGCCGGCTCAATTCGCTACCCGTGCTCCCGGCCGCACTTGCTGCAATTGTCTTCCGCAAAGAAGCCCCACTTGCCGCGGATACGGCCCAGCGGCTCGCGGCAGTGCATGCACTTCACGCTCACCATCATGGCGAAGGAGGCTACGTAGCCCAGCCCGCAAATTGCCAGAGTCTGCCACCGCAGTTCGTGCATGAAGAACACCTGGCTGCAACTCGCGCCGAAAGCGAGCGCCAGGAGTTCGAAAACGTAAAACTCCGTCTTGCGCCGCAGTTGCGGCAGTTTCGGCGCGCCGACGCGCCGGTTCTCTGCATTCATTGCCCAAAGCCCCTTCAGCTCTCGACACCAGCGACTCTGTTCTATCACGGCTCCCTTACCACTACGCAAACCGGGCCATGAGACAATCAAAAGCTAATGTGCAGCCGTTGCCTCCGCGTCTTCGAGACCGCGCACACGGTCGACCGACTCTACAGACGCATTCACCCGCAAAGCGCCGATGATGTTCTGCAGGTGAGCCAGGTCCCGCACCTCGATATCTACAAGGAACTCGAAGAAGAGCGGGTTGCGGCTCGCCACTTTCACGTTGGAGATGTTCCCGCCATTGTTGCCGATGACCGTTGCGACCGCGGCAAGCGAGCCAGGCTCGTTCTTTACCCGTACAAGCAAGCGCGCGACACTCTGGCCCAGTTCAGCGGCATGCGCGCCCCAGCTGACGTCGAGCCAGTCTTCCATCTGCGACTGGGCCTTCTCGAGTTCCGAGCAGTCGATGGTGTGAATGACCGTGCCCTCCCCCGGCACGACGACGCCGACTATCCGGTCGCCGGGAAGCGGATGGCAGCATTGGCCTAGTGTGTAGGAGATTCCTTCCGTGAGCCCTTTGATGGAGATCGCCTTTCCCTTCTTGCCGGCGGAATGGCGCAAGGCCTGGCGATTAGGGTCGCGCTTCAGTTCCGGGTAGACGGCTTCCAGCACTTCATTGCCACGCAGCTGCCCGCGGCCAAGCTCGACCAGCACGTCCTCCGCCTTATGCAGCCGGAGTTTCTTCGCGACTTCATCGATTGCCTTCTCCGTCAATTCGCAATGCTCGTCGGTGAACGTCTTCTCCAGAATCTTGCGGCCGAACTTGATGTGCTCGTCGCGTTGCGCATGCCGCAGGAAGCGGCGGATTTCGAACCGCGCCCGCCCTGTCACGGCAAACTGCTCCCAGAGCGGCGATGGTGTCTGATCCTTCGTGCGGATGATTTCCACCTGGTCGCCATTGCGCAATGGTGTATGCAGCGGCACGTGAACGCCGTTCACCTTGGCGCCGACGGTGGTGTTACCGACATCGGTATGAACCGCGTAGGCGAAGTCGATGGGCGTGGCACCGCGCGGCAGCGAAATCAGATCGCCTTTCGGCGTGAAGCAGAAGACCTGGTCCTGATACATCGTCAGGCGGGAATGCTCGAGGAACTCCTCCGGCGAATTGCCGTGCTCGAGCAAGTCCACCATCTCGCGCAGCCACTGATACGCACTTTCGGCGCTGGCGCTGCGCTCTTCCACGTGTTCGCGGTAGCGCCAATGGGCAGCAACGCCGCGCTCCGCCACGTCGTGCATGTCTTCAGTGCGAATCTGGACCTCGACCCGCTGCTGCTCCGGGCCGATGACAGTGGTGTGGATGGACTGGTAGCCGTTCGTCTTTGGGTTGGAGACGAAATCCTTGAAGCGTTCTGGGACCATGCGCCAATGCCTGTGCAACACGCCCAGCGCGCGGTAGCAATCGTCCACCGTCTTGGTGATCACACGGAAGCCGAAGATATCCGACAGCTGCTCGAAATTGAGCTGCTTGTCCTTCAGCTTGCGCCAGATGGAGTAAGGCCGCTTGGCCCGTCCGGTCACTGAGGCGTCGATGCCCGCTTCGTCCAGCTTCTGTTTGAGCTGTTGCGCGATGCGAGCGATCCGGTCGCCCGATTGCGCATCTAGCCGCGCCAGGCGCGTGACGATCGAATTGCGGGCCTCCGGATCGAGCTCGGCAAAGGCGAGATCTTCCAGCTCCTCGCGCATATTCTGCATGCCGATCCGGCCTGCCAAGGGCGCGTAGATGTCCACCGTTTCCTGCGCGATCCGCCGGCGCTTCTCTGGCTTCTCTATAAAGTGCAGCGTGCGCATGTTGTGCAGGCGGTCGGCCAACTTCACCAGCAGCACACGGATGTCGTTGGTGATGGCCAGCATCAGCTTGCGGAAATTCTCCGCCTGCTTCGTGCGCTCGGAAAACAGCTCCAACTGGGACAGCTTGGTGACGCCATCCACCAGATTTGCGATCTCCTCGCCGAAATTCTGCGTGACATCGCCGATGGTGACGTATGTGTCCTCCACCGTATCGTGCAGCAGCGCGGTGACGATGGTGGGGACATCGAGCTTCAGCTCGGTGAGGATGGCCGCCACTTCCAGGGGATGGCTGAAATAGGGATCGCCCGAGGCGCGGAATTGTTTTCCGTGCGCCTTCATGGCGTAGACATAGGCCCGGTTCAGCAGCGCTTCGTCGGCGCCGGGATCGTAGGCTTTCACGCGCTCCACCAGCTCGTGCTGGCGCATGAGGCGCGGGCGAGGTTTCGGGGTGAGAGGCGCCAGCATTCGCCCCAGCATTTCTGCGGAGCGGGCAAGCGCGCGCGCAGGCGCGGGTTTGGAAACCGCGCTATCCGGCGAGACTTGAGAGGCGCCCATGCGCAGCACTATAGCGCAAGGCCAGGGCTTTTCCCCTGCTTATTTGCACGCTCGCTTCTAAAGCGAAGCAAAAAAAAACTCGCCCGCGAAGAACGCCGGGGGGACAGCGCGCGCTCGCGGGCGAGCAACCTTCAGGGCACAAGAACCGCAGGGGGGAACCGCGGCCCGGGACGCACCGTCAGGATTTCTTGAGGCCGGAGACGCCGCGATGGCCACGACCGGCGGGAGGATTTCCTTTCAGGAGGACGCCCTCGTTCACCAGCTGGAAAGGGAACACGTCATTCGTGTTCTCGTCATAAACCTGCCAGCTCATGTCGCTGGTGTCGATCATATAGGTCTCGACCATCCCAGGCGAAAGGTTGTTCACGTCCGTTGTGGTGATGACGAGCCTTTTGTCCTTCGAACCGGACATTTTCACCGCGAGGCCGCCTGCGTAATCGCCTTCGGTGCACTGCGCGCCGTTGGTGTGCACGCCCACAGCCACACCGTTGTTGATGTCGAGCTGTACGCCGTCGCAATACGGATTCCCGTCCGTATCCGCGAATGTGTACTGCACGGAATTCGCCGACGCGGCTGAGGCTGTCGCCATCACAAAACCTGCCGCCAAAAGGAAGCTTCGCTTCATCTTACCCTCGCACTGAATCAACCGCCCCAACGCGGCAATCGGGAGGCTAAGTCAAACCTGATCGCTGTGCGAGTTAAGCTTGGTTTTTGCGAAAACAAACGGATAATCGCTCAGCGCAAATTGCAGAAAATTTTGCAGAGTGAATTAAGATGTGAACAGAAAAGGGCGGCTTTGAGCCGCCCCTTCTTTACGAAACACTTAACGCGGCGCCCCCCTGTGTGGCTCATTCCTCGTAGTCGCCCTCCGGTTCCGGCTGCGGCTCCGCCCGGCGCTGAGCTTCGGAGGTCAAAGCGCGCAGCAGTTCCTCTTCCGTCACCTGGCGGTGATGCGCATCCTCGCGCACGTCTTCATCGGGCGCTGGCTCCGGCTCGTCGACTTCGGCGTGCTTCTGAAGCGAACGGATCAGATCCTCCTTAAGATTTTCCGGCTTCAGGGACTTGGCTGCGATCTCCCGCAGCGCCACAACCGGATTCTTATCGCGATCCCGATCCACGATCGGCTCGGACCCGCCCGAAAGCTGCCGGGCGCGAAAGCCGGCCAGCAGCACCAAATCGAAGCGGTTGGAGACCTTATCGACGCAATCTTCAACGGTTACGCGAGCCATTCACGATCCTTGTTAACGGAGAGTTCAGCAGGGGCGCTCGGCCCGCATGCCTCGAAGGGCAGGAACCATATAGGATGGCCGGGCACCAAAGCAAGCGACACAGCCCTGGGAGCGCGAACCCCGTGGGTTTCGGCCGACCTGGCGCGGAGGCCACCCAGAGAAGCAGCCGGATCTTCTTTACGTCCTGGTCAGGCGAGGTCACTCGTGTTGTTGGTAGACCAAGATTATGAGAAAGCCATGCACTTTCAAGTTGACCCGAGGAGCTGGGCTTGAAGAATGCCATCTTCACCTGGGGCACATCGCCCAAGATCACAGTAGGGGTTGCTGAAGCGCCACCTGCCCCGCGCCAGCGCTTTGTCAGCGCTGCCGCAGCTCCAGCTTTGCTCGAAAAGGATATCGCCACTGCGGAAGCGCTTGGCCTCAGATTTCTGGCAGGCTCGCCGGGCGATCCTGATGCCTCCTATCTTCTCGGCGCAGCACTGCGCCGGCAGGGACGCCTTGTGGAGGCTCGGGCGCTGCTCGAACCCCTGACGGAGTCGCAGCCCCAGATGACGCGCGCCTGGTACGAATTGGGCGCGCTACTCCGGCAGCTTGGCGAGAAGGATAAGGCCACCCAATCCCTGTTGCGCGCCATCGATTTCGAATGGATGCACAAGCAGGCGTGGTACGCCCTGGGCGATGTGCTCCCCTTTCCACCGCTCCCGGGAGGCGAAGATTCCACCCTGGTGGAAGTCGAACAGGCCCTACGCGAGAACCGCTTCATCGATGCTGGGCCCGCCTTGGAAGCCCGGCTTGCCGCGCGTTCAGTGGATGTCCAGAGCCTGAAACTTGCGGCTGACCTGGCGCTCCACACGGGCAGATGGGGTGAATTCGAGGCGCGTATACGGCGGTGCCTGGAAGTCGCGCCCGACTACGTGGCTGCCCGCTTTCGTTACGCGACGGCGCTGTTCGCCCAGCGTCAGTTCGAGCAATCGCTTCCGCACATCGAAGAGCTTTTAAAAGCCGATCCACAGAACCTGCTCTACCGCACCCTCAAAATGCTGGTGCTCAGCCGCAGGCCGGACACCAGACTTTCCGCTTTCGAAGAGATGATGGACCAGTCTGAGGTGCGCCCGGGTTTGTGGCTGTTGTATGGGCGGATGCTTTTGGTCATGCGCGATCCGAAAGCGGCAGCAGCCCACAGACAGGCCCTCGCCCTGTTGCCCTCCTATGCGGACGCCTATCTCAGCCTCACCAATCTCAAATCGTACCGCTTAGATGAAGAGGCGATCGCTTCCATTCGCATGCAGCTGGCGCGGCCTCATTTGCCGGCGGAAGATCGTGCCAAGCTGCATTACGTCCTCGGCACGGGGTTGGAGACCGCGGAACAGTATGAAGAGGCTTTCGAAAATTTCCGCGCGAGCAACGAGCTCCTGAAAGGAGGCACCGAATCCGGCATTGCCAAAGACAATGCCGCTTTGCAGGACTCCAAGACGTTGTTCACCTCTGCCTTTTTCGCCAGCCGCGATGGTTTTGGCCACCGGCAGCCGGGTCCGATCTTCATTGTGGGAATGCCGAGAGCGGGCAGCACGCTTGTCGAGCAGATCCTCTCCGCTCATTCCTCCGTGGAGGCGCTTGGCGAACTGGACGCTCTGAAGGAGGCGCTCTGGCGGGTTGTACCCGAGAGGCAGAACCGCGCGCACAAATATCCTTTCCTGCTCGAGCATCTTGAGGCGGAACAATTCCGATCCGTGGGAGAGGAATATTTGAAGCTGACAGAACCGCTGCGGCGACTGCGTAAGCCGTTCTTCACCGACAAACTGCCAGGCAACTTCCAGAACGTCCAACTCATCCATCTCGCGCTGCCGAACGCAAAGATCATCGACGTGCGGCGGCATCCGCTCGCCTGCGGATTCTCATGTTACAGGCACTATTTCCTCGCAGGTCCGCCGCACACCTTAGATCAAAGGGAAATGGCGCGCTTCTACGCAAATTACGTCGAGCGGATGGCGCATTTCGACAACGTGCTTCCCGGCAAAGTGTACCGGCTCATCTACGAGCGCTTGATTGCGGATATCGAGGGTGAAGTGCGGCGGCTGCTCACCTGGTTGGGTTTGCCGTTCGAGGAAGCCTGCCTGAAGTTTCACGAGAGTCGCCGCGTTGTGCTGACATTGAGCGTCGATCAGGTGGGCAAGCCGATCTATGACAGCGGCCTCGACCATTGGCGGCACTTCGAGCCTTGGCTCGGTCCCATGAAGGAGGAATTAGGGCCGGTGCTTGAGATGTATCCCGAGGTGCCCAATTTCGATTCGCCGCCGCGGCCGGAACAGTTAACCTAAATCATAACCCCAAGTGCCTGAGATCGTCAGCTCGACCGCGTATAATCCCGTTGTTGAATTCGCGTTCGGGCGAAGCTAAGTACGCCCGCGTTCACGAGAATGGGGCAAGCATGTTAAGGGTTGTGTTGCGGGCTGCAGGTGCGGTGCTTCTGCTTGCCTCAGTGCTCTGTTGCGGCCTTTACGCGCCGCCCGCTTCTTCAGCGATCATCCGGCCGAAGCCCCCAAAAGGCTCTCAGCTGGTCGTCATTGAGAAATCTGGCGTTTGGGTGGTGGAATGCATGAAATTCCCTCCCCCTCCGAAAGGGTCAGCCTACCCCGCTCCCGGCAAAGGCTCCTCGTGGAACAATCCGGCGCGGCTGTATAAAGGAATGTGGCTGGCTGCCAATTTCCCGTGCCATGTGCAGACCGAGTTCAACCTGCAGAAGAACCCCTTGCTGCCGATCAAGGTCGGCCTTCTCGTTGCCCCGAGGAAAGAATTTATTCAGCTCCTAGCGCACTTCCCACCGCGCTTTACGCTTGCTTCGGTGAAGGGCCCCACCTTGAGGTTCGGCGAGCTCTCGGTGACCTTGGAGCCGTTTCGAAACTGCATGCCGGACCGCTGCGGCGCGACCACCCGGATTCCTCTGGCCAAACTCGGCCAGATCGAAAAGGCGGGCTCCGTGGTTCTGGTGCTGCCGGACTTGCCGGGCACAAAGCCCACGGAGGTGCCTGTGCCTGTCGAAGGGCTTTCAACGGCACTGGAGACGCAGAGAAAGCTCGCCCTGCCCTAATGACAAGGCGCCATTCCTCACCGGGAATGGAGGAATTGTCTTAGACGGCGCCCAAGCTGCGCGATGTTCCTGGTTTCGCATTCCCAGATCACGAGAACCCGCCAGCCTGCCTTCTTCAGTGAGCGGATGGCCAGCAGATCGCGCTCAACATTCCTGCTGAGCTTCGGATGCCAATAGGACGTGTTGGATTTCGGAAGCCTGCCATCTAAACATTTTTCGCTGGGATGCTGATGCCAGAAGCAGCCATGAACAAAGATGGCTTGTTTGCTCCGCCGGCGGACGATGTCCGGCTTGCCAGGAAGCTCGGGCGCGTGCAGCCGGAATCTGAAGCCGAGCCTATGGATTAGAGACCGGACGATCAGCTCCGGCTTCATCCCGGTAGACCGGATGCGCCGCATGTTTTCGGAGCGGCGGGCCCTTGTCAGTGTGTCCATGGATCAAAGCACACCGAGCGAGCTAGCCAAGGTTCGCTCGCCGTCGTCTCTGAGCCGATGCGCAATGAATTCACCCGGCTTGCATACCGGCAGATTCAAAGCGGCAATAAGAGCAGCATGATAATCGCCCGACAAGATCAATATGCCTTCGCGGAGCATGTGGTCCCGCGCACCGCTGTTTTTTCGAACGCGCTTAATGGGATCGAGTTGTTGCGCAACATCGATGACGACCTTCCTCGGAATTGGCCTGTCCAGCACATTGCGAAACAAGCGGCGCACTCTTTCCATGCCGGTTCTGGCTTCGAATATCTCTGCGACCGTAGCGGCGTCTAACGTTTTCCAGAAATTCGGGGGATATGGCTGGCCGGGTATCAACCACCGGATGTGCTTCCACGCCGCGGCACTCAACTGAACCTTCTTGTCGCGATTGGCGCCGCCGGTCAGAGAGGCATTCTCAGCCAATATCAATCCCATATAGCATTGAGCAGTGTTCTCGTCCGCCGCGGTGAGAACGCATGGAGCTCCGATTGCCTCTACCGGAATCATCCAGCTGGCTTCCATTGTGTGCATGATATCAACATCCATGTGGCCGATTCGCAGATCGAGCCGCCCCTTGGGATAGCCCCAAAACTTCCGGAGGCGTATTTCGACGCGCGTTCCCACATACGTCTTTTCGACCTTTTCCAGGTGCGCATACTCGCGCCTGTCCGTGTTGGGCGTGTCGATAAGCTTATCGATTTCGTCCCTCAACATTCCCGCAAAGAAATGTTCCAAGCGCGGCAGACCGGCTGAACACCGCAGGATGTCAGCTTCCAAGAGAGAAATGATCTCGAAGTCCGGATGTTCGGGGCCGATCAAGCTGATAGGCAGCGATTTCCGCATCTTATGCGGCTGAGCGCTCTAGCGACTGTAGTTTTTCAGTTCGCACCCGAGAACCGAGAGCTTCCGCGATGGATTTTGCAACTTTGTAAGCGACCGGCGGCGGAAATGCATTTCCCACCTGCCGGTACGCACGCGTCTTGCTGCCGGCGAAGCTCCAATCGTCAGGAAAACCCTGCAGGCGAGCAGCCATTCTCACCGTCAGCTTGGGCATTGCATCCGCGGGAAAATCAGCATCGGGTGGCTGATCCGCAATTCCCAATCCGTTCACGCCGAGTTGAGCCCAGGCTTTGCGGGCGCGCGTCGGTCCAAGATCCGGACCGCCATGCTTCTTGGAACCGCCTACAATGGTTGGCGCAACTCTGGCCGCACGCAGTTTCCACTCCGCTGCGCCATTCCATTGCCGCGATGACATGAGATCGAACAGGACTTCCCCAACCGTCGGCGCACGGCGTGTTTGGGCTGGCCAGCGAAACCGGTTTGCAGCATTGCCTCTGAGCGCCACCAGCAAGACACGTGGCCTCTGTTGCGGCACCCCGAACTGTTCCGCATTTACCAGCTGCCAATCGACAAATGCGAAGCCCTGCTTTCGCAGGTTCGCTTCTATCCATTGGCGATAGGGCGCGAAGCACGGATCAAGCAAGCCGCGCACATTCTCAATCATCACCGCTCGCGGACGGCACTGCGCAACCTGCTCGAGGGCAATTGGGAATAGGTTTCGCTCGTCCTCTTTGCCCAGCTGCTTGCCGGCAACAGAAAAAGGCGGGCATGGAAGCCCCCCGGCGTAGAGTTCAATATCCTTGTATTTCTGAGCTGGAATTTCGGCGATATCGCACTCGCAGACCTTCCATTTCGGCCGGTTCAACCGGAGCGTCTTGCAGGCCCAAGGATCGATCTCGACCAAGGCTTCGTGGCGGAAACCCGCTCTCTCCAGTCCAAGTGCCTGCCCACCCGCACCGGCGCACACTTCGACCGAGTACATACAGCCCATCGAGAATTGTTCCCGTTTCGTCCATAGCGATTCTTGCGTGGATTGTCCATTGCCCAAGGGGTGGCGGAAAGACCCTGGCAGCCGCCATGCACAGGCCCTCGCCCCGTGCGACTCCGGTCTTGTGTCATTCGTGCAACAGTGCTATATATGCCGCACAATAGGAGAATACGCAATGACTGAGCAAGAGTGGACACAAAGTTTCCAAGGGCTCGACGAAGCGGGAATTCTGACGGCGCGGTTACCAGTCGACATGCCGGATGAGCAAGCTTTCCGCTTTCGCTCTCTTCAGGAGGAAGCGGCAAGGGCGGCCCGGCGCAAGAAGGGAGAAGCCCTCTTGCAGCCGGCGACGCCCGCCTCCAGCGGCGAAGACGCGCTCTCGCCCGAGGCCGAGGCTCTTCGGACGATTCCACCGCAACCGCCGCTCCTCTTCGCCATCCCACAGGGAAAGACCGATGCGCTGCTGGACCGGCAGATCGCCTCCTGCGCCGGAATCATCGAGCATCTGGCCCATTACATCGGCAGGTACGATTCGGCGGTTGAAACCTGCAACCAGTTCATGGATCGCATCAGTTCGATGATGCGCTCCTCGGCAGAGGTAGCGCTCGCAGCGGGACGGCTGCGCGGCCTGGCGGCGGGCAGAGGCCGGCAATGAAGGCGCCTAGGGAAAGGCGCTGCGACTTGACTTCAAGTATCAAGATGTTGCGTCCGGAGCAGGTTTGGCATCCACGCGTGGGAGCGCCCTTGGGCAATCGCAACCGGCTGCGGCATGGCAATCACTAAGGCCGTGAAAGAGCTCCGGCGGGTGGTGGCGCAGTGGCACCGCGACACCAAACGCATACTCGCCCGTGCGAAAGGTGAGCTGGCGCTGGCAGGAGATCGGACATGTCTCCCCGCTCCCGCTAGAAGGTCCGCAAAATATTCACAGCTCCCCTCTTGGGCAATCTTGAATAGTGTGGACCTCGTGCTAGATTGAGCTTCGTAATAGCAGGGAGGCGGATAGAAGCGCGGTGGCCGAAGAGTCAGTCTATACGCGCAAATTCCGTAAGGAACTCATGGCCGGGCTGTCCTCGCTCGTCCTCCTGGCGGTGCTCGCCCGCGCGGGCCGGGAGATGTATGGTTATGAAATCGCCAAAGCCGTGAAGGCGGAAGGCGAAGGCGGGCTGATCTTCAAGCAGGGCGCCATTTACCCTGTTCTCCGGTCGCTTCATCAGCTGGGACTGCTGGAGAGCCGGGTGGAGGCGTCTGCCTTCGGGCCTCCGCGCCGCTACTACAGCATCACCTCGGAAGGCCTTCGGGCTCTGCGCGAGTGGCAGGGCGCCTGGAAAGACATGCGCGAGTTCGTGGACGACGCGCTCGCGGCGCAAGGAGCGGTCTATGAAGCAAGACCGTCCGCCTGACACGGTCCGCGGCTACCTCGCGGCGCTGCAACGGTCGATGAAGGCGCAGGGCTGCAAGCCCGGCCTCATTTCGGACGCGCTCGCCGATTGCGAGGAGCACCTCAACAACGAAATCGCCATGCACCTTGGGATGAGCGAAGCCGACGTGCTCGCCCAGGTGGTTGAAACCTACGGAACGCCGGAGGAAATTGCAGAGGAGTACAAATCCATGGAAGCCGCCATCATTGGGCCCTTTCCCAAGAGCGATGACGCAGCGCCCCCGCGGCGCTACGGCTTCTTCAATGTGGTGCGCGATCCGAAAGCCTACGGCGCGCTGATGTACATGCTGCTGTCGCTGGTGACGGGCATCTTCTATTTCACCGTGGTGGTAACGGGCGTCGCACTGAGCTTCGGTCTTGCGATCCTCATCATCGGCGTCCCTTTCGCCCTGCTCTTCATCGGCGTGTGCCGTGTGCTTGGCCACGTGGAAGGCCGCATCATTGAAGGCTTGCTGTCAGTGCGCATGCCGCGCAGGCTGCCTGCGCAAACACCAGCCGACGAAACCATCTGGACCCAGATCAAAGAGGCGCTGATCGACGTGCGCACCTGGTCGACGATGTTCTACCTGGCGCTGATGCTGCCATTGGGCATCACCTATTTTGTCATCGCGGTGACCGGAATTGCATTGTCGGCGGGTCTGACGCTTGGATCCCTCTGGAGCCTGATCACAGGCCATTCCGACATTCACATCAGCGACCTGCCCTGGCTCGAACACCTGTTCCACACCGCGCCGGGACTTATTCTGCTGCTGGCGGTTGGCATCCTGCTCTTCTTCGTGATGTTGCACATCGCACGCGGCATCGGCTGGCTGCACGGCCGCATCGCGGAGCTGCTGCTTGTCAGGCTTTAGTGGGCGTACCTAGGCTTCACCTTCCTTTGCCGGGAGGTGAAGCTTCCCGTCAGAGCCGGAAGCGGACCTGATCGATCCAGAAGCGCTCGAGCCGGCGGAGCGCTGTGTTCATGCCTTCGAGGTTATCGGCGCTCACATTGCCGACCGGTTCCAGCGAGCCGAGATGCCGCTTGAACAGCTCACGCAGCATATCGCGCACGCTCTCGCCTTTGCGGGTGAGGCGCACAAGAACAGAGCGGCGGTCGATCTCTGAACGCTCGTGATGGACATAACCGCCGTCCACGAGCTTCTTGAGATTGTAGGAGACATTGGAGCCGAGATAGTGACCGCGCGTCCGCAGCTCGCCCGCGGTGAGTTCCTGATCGCCGACATTGAAGAGCAGCAGCGCCTGCACGCTGTTGATCTCGCGCTCATCCCGCCGGTCTAGCTCATCTTTGATCACGTCGAGCAGCTGCCGGTGCAGCCGCTCGATGAGGTTGAGCGTTTCGAGGTAATGTTTGGCAGCGGCGGGTACGCTCGGGAGCGCTTCTGCCGCTTGCGCTTTCGCCAATGCCGTCATCGTTTTTTCCCGCCTTGGCGGGCCCACCTGATATTTGCATCAAAGCGTAGAGATGCGGCCTTAAAGCGGGGTAAAGGCAGAGGCTACAATTCTCCGCGCAGCATGCGAATGATGCCGGAGAAGTCGAGATTGCTGTTCCCCTTGGCGGCAAACAGGGAATAGAGCTGCGCCGCTTCCGCCCCAAGCGGCGTGGTGGCGCCGGAATTCTGCGCTGCGGCGAGCGCCAGTTTCAAATCCTTAAGCATAAGCGCAGTTGCAAAACCACCCGTGTAATCCCGGTTGGATGGCGCCGTCGGCACCGGTCCCGGAACGGGACAGTAGGTGGTGAGCGACCAGCACTGTCCAGACGATGTGGAGGCGATGTCGAACAGCTTCCGCGGATCGAGCCCCAGTTTCTCCGCCAGCACGAAGGCTTCGCAGGTGCCGATCATGGAAATCGCGAGCAGCATATTGTTGCATATCTTCGCGGCTTGCCCTGCGCCAGCGCCGCCGGCCAGCACAACTCGCTTGCCCATTTTTTCCAGAAGGGGCTTCGCGCGCTCGAAGGCGGCTTCGCTGCCGCCGCACATGAAGGTGAGCGTGCCACCCTCCGCGCCGCCCACGCCGCCAGACACCGGCGCGTCGAGAAAGTCGAATCCGGCCTTTTCCGCCGCTGCATGCACCGCGCGTGCGGAGTCGATATCGATGGTGGATGAATCGATCAGCAGCGCGCCCCTCTTGGCAACGCTCAGGATGCCATTCTCCAGATACACGCTGCGCACATGCTGCCCGGCCGGGAGCATGGTAATCACCACATCAGCTTCCTTTGCCGCCTCATTGCCGTTTGCTGCTTTGCTCGCGCCTGCAGCCAGCACCGGCTCCAGCATCGGCGCACTGAGATCGAAGGCGGCGACGGCGTGCCCCGCCTTCAACAGGTTGCGGGCCATCGGCCCGCCCATATTGCCGGTGCCGATGAATGCGATGGTGCTCATGGCAATCCTCTTTACTATTCGAACGTCAGCTCGTTTGCGTGCGGTGGTCCGAAGTATTCAGACACCTGCGCCTCTGTTACGGCATCGAGTTCGGCCGGCCGCCACTTTGGCGCATTGTCTTTGTCAATGACGACCGCCCGGACGCCCTCGTAAAAATCGTGGCCCGCCATCACGCGGCACACAATACGGTATTCCATCCGCATGCAGTCGTCGAAGCTGAGATGCCGCCCCTCTCTCAGCTGGCGTAACGTGATCTTCAGGCTGGTGGGCGATTTCTTGCGGATGATCGCCGCCGTCGCACGAGCCCAGGCGCCGCCGTCGTCATCGAGCGCAGCAAGTATTCCATCGACCGAATGTTCCGAAAACATGCGATTGATGGCTTCGCGCTTCTCCGCCAGCGGTGCCTCACCCGGGCTTTCCACGAAGGAGCGCAGCACCAGGTCCGGCTCTGTGCCGCTCTCCAGGGCAGAGAGCAACGCTTCGGTTTGCGCAGATGGCACGAAATGCGTCGCTACGCCGGCGTAGAGACAGTCGGCGGTCTTCAGGCGCTCACCGGTAAGCCCGAGATAGGTGCCGAGCTCGCCAGGAAGCCGCGGCAGAAAATAGCTCCCGCCAACATCTGGGAACAGCCCAATGCCGGTCTCGGGCATGGCGAAGGTGACG
>JAFAVP010000230.1 GCA_019242395.1 Alphaproteobacteria bacterium
AGCAACTCGCCGTCCTTGTCCTTGGTGTTGTAGTCCAGTGTGACAGCACCTGCGCCGGCGACGGTGACCGCCTTTTTGACCGTAATGGATTGCTTCGCGTTCAATGCGAGGCGGCTAGCGCTGCTCCATTCTATTGACGCATCGATATCGATATTTTTAGCCGTACTGCTGTCGACTGTTAGATCAGCAACGGCCAACATACTAGTCATGTCGGAGACGTTCAGCACTGCCTTCTTTGCCGTCGCGGTGCAGACACCATTGGAGCAGCTCATGTTCTGCGTCGGTTCGTTCGAAACGACGACATCCGCTCGCGTAGCAATTGCGCTAAGGCAGCCCGCAGAGAACGCCATCGCTCCTATGAGGAATCGCTCCAACCTGCACATGCAAAACCTCTGGATCATAAGCGTGTTTAAGGACCGCTGAGTTCAGGGCGTCCGCAGGAATCCAAACTCTTTTTGACCGAAGGAGCCGTAGCGGACATATCCGGCAACCTGCCCGGCATCGTTGATGCCTACCGTACACATATCTTTGCTGTTCCCCCAGGGCAGATCGAACGTCACGATCTTTCCTCCTGCTTTCCGGATGAACCCCCGCCAGATATCGTTCGAGGAATAGCAGCCGGAGACATCGCCGTTGTTGTTCAGGCCGCTCAGCCGGAGGAAGCGCGCGGGCAAGAGCTGAACGCGATGGAAGGTGCCATCGGGCTTGCGCAGATAAGCCTGCAGGGCATCGTGCTTGTCCTTGTAGAAGCCCACGACCGCGCCGTTGTCATTGATGAAGCTGACGGATGTGCCCTGAAGAGCGCCCCTGCCCGCTCCAGGCGCATCGACAGAGTCGATTTCGCCATTGGGCTGGCGAAGGAATCCGTGCCCTACGAAGTTCGCATCGGTGTACGATCCGGCGGCCACGCCCGCCTTGTTCAAGCCGGCAAGGGAAAGATACGCCGGATTGGCACCGTCCACAGCGAAGGTGCTGAAGCTTCCATCTGGGTGGCGAATGAAGCCCGCGAGGTCCCCGTCTTCTGGGAAGTAGATTCCCAGAATGTCGTGCTGTGCATTCATGCCGACGATCTCCGCGGCACCCTGCCCGGGAGCGTCGAACAGCGTGAGCGTTCCGGAGGGATCGCGGAAGAAGCCGTGAATGCTATCGTCCGGCAGGTCGTAGCGGCCGCCAACAGCCCCGTCGTCTGACAGCCCGCGCGGAATGGTGCTCACGGCACCATCGACCGCGAACGTCGTGAAGGTGCCGTCCGGGGCGCGAATGAACGCCGGCCCGCTGGCCACTTCACTGTACTGTCCGGCAAGAGCCCCGTGGTTGTTCATCACTTCCAGCAGGGTCGGATTGGCATGCGGCACTTTCACCTTCGTGAAAGTTGCCTTGGCAGCCGCGGCGCTTGCAGCGAGCACGAGCGCGCAGAACCCCATAAGACAAGCTGATGCTGTGGAAGACTTGGCAGACATAGGAACCCTTCTGGCGAGCGCTCCCGATGGACGATTGGGGGCAGGGATTATTCCCTTCTTTCCGCTGTTGAAAGGGAGCACAGGAACCCCTGGTGCTGCGGGCGGCCATGTGCCCCCGCTTTCCCCTCTTTTGTTGCACGCCACATCAAGGCAAGGTGTGGCCCATCATTCGGAGGGGCGAGATGTCGGCTGCGGGCGTATCGGTCAAGGAAATCACCCTGCGCGGGCTTTTGCTCGGCATCGTGATTACGCTGGTGTTCACCGCGGCCAACGTCTACCTGGGCCTGAAGGTCGGGCTCACCTTCGCCACGTCCATTCCCGCCGCGGTGATTTCGATGGCGGTGCTCTCCACCTTCCGGGATTCCTCCATCCTCGAAAACAACATCGTGCAGACGGTGGCGAGCGCCGCCGGCACACTTTCCGCCATCATCTTCGTGCTGCCCGGATTGCTGATCGTCGGCTGGTGGGCGGACTTCCCGTTCTGGACCTCGTTCTGGATATGCGCTTCCGGCGGCATCCTTGGTGTGCTGTTCACCATCCCCCTGCGCCGCGCCATGGTGGTGAACACCGATCTTCCGTACCCGGAAGGCGTGGCCGCCGCCGAAGTGCTGGAAGTGGGCGAATCGGCCCGCACGCAGGCCAGCGCGGAATCGCGCGAGGGTTTGCTGGCGGTGGTGTGGGGCGCGATTGCATCTGCCGGGCTTGCCATCTTCTCCGGCACCCGCATCGCGGCGGCGACGTACACCACCTATTTCCGAGTGGGTGCCACCGCCGTCAGCGGCATCGACATGGGGTATTCGCTGGCGCTGGTGGGCGCCGGCTACCTGGTGGGCCTCTCTGTCGGGATGGCGATGCTGTTCGGACTGCTGATCGCCTGGGGCGCGGCGGTGCCGTGGCTCGCGATGCATCCCTTTCCGGTTCCGCACAATCCTTTCACCATCGCCCAGGTTTCCCACTACGCCGACTTCATCTGGCGCAAGCAGGTGCGCTTCGTTGGTGCCGGTGCCATCGCGGTCGCATCCGTATGGACCCTGCTGAAGCTGATCGGCCCGGTGGTGAGCGGCGTGGTGTCCACCCTCTCGGCGCATCAGGCGAAGAAGAGCGGCGCCGGCGAACGCACCGACACCGATCTTTCGCCGGCGGTGATCGGGGGCATCGCGCTGGCGTGTCTCGTGGTGATCGGCTGGCTGCTGTACCAGTTCCTCGCGCCCACCGCGCTTGGCGGCAGCACCACCGCGCTGATCGTCACCGCGATTCCCTTCATCTTCATCGGCGGATTTTTGATCGCGGCGATCTGCGGCTACATGGCGGGTTTGATCGGCGCTTCCAATTCGCCGATTTCGGGCGTCGGCATTCTCGCCATCCTGTTCTGCTCGATCGTGTTCGTGGCGGTGGTGCATCCGGCGGGGGACGCGCAGAAGGCGCTGGTGGCGTTCGCACTGTTCGCCACGGCAATCGTGTTCGCCATCGCCACCATCTCGAACAACAATCTGCAGGACCTGAAAACCGGGCAACTGGTGAAGGCGACGCCGAGCGCCCAGCAATGGGCGCTGATCATCGGCGTGATCGCGGGCGCCGCGGTGATTCCGCCGGTGCTCAATCTGCTTGCGAACACGATGGGCTTCCTTGGCGCTCCGAACCTTCATGTGGTGAAGGGCACGACGCCGCTCGCCGCGCCGCAGGCGACGCTGATCTCCGCATTGGCGCAGGGCGTGATCGGCGGCGATCTCAACTGGACGATGATCTACGCCGGCATGGCGTTGGGGGTGGTGCTGATCGTCATCGACGAGGTGCTGGGGTTTGCGAAGCTGCTGCGCCTGCCGCCGCTGGCGGTCGGCATCGGCATCTACCTGCCGATGAGCGCGACCTTGCCGGTGGTGATCGGCGCGGTCATCGGACACTGGTATGACAGCTGGGCCATGCGCACCCGCAATCCGGAATATGCCAAGCGCCTGGCGGTGCTGATCGCGTCCGGCATGATCGTGGGCGAGAGTTTGTGGGGCGTGATCAACGCTGGGCTCGTGTCGGCCACCAACAAGGACGCACCGCTGGGCCTGGTGCCGGCGGATTTTGTGGCCGCCAACATCATCGGCGTGGCGCTGTTCGTGGTGCTGATTGCGGTGCTCTATGCCTGGATCATGCGCCGCGCCAAGGCTGCCCCTCCGGCACCCGAGGCAACGACTCCCGACATTGCCAACCCGCGCTAGGCGCGCGCTTCCAATCGTTCCGCCAACGCAAGGATATGCTTTGCCTGCTTGAGGTGCGGCTGGTCCAGCATGCGCCCGTCTAGGGACGCGACCCCAGCGCCGAATTCGAACGCTGCCATAACTTTGCGCGCGTGCTCGACATCGGCTTCCGACGGCGTGAAAGCGGCATTGATGATCTCCACCTGATCGGGATGAATGGCGAGCATGCCGGTGAAGCCCTCGCGCTGCGCCGCGCGTGCCGCGCGCTCCAAACCCGCCATGTCGCGGAAGTTTGCGTGCAAAGTCTCAATGGCCTCGACACCTGCTGCCTTCGCTGCCAGCAGGGACAGCGTGCGCACGATCTTGAAAGTCAGCAGGAATTCGCCGATCGCGTCTCGATTGCTGCTCGCGCCCAGT
Organism: Alphaproteobacteria bacterium; assembly: GCA_019242395.1. Classification (GTDB taxonomy): domain Bacteria; phylum Pseudomonadota; class Alphaproteobacteria; order Micropepsales; family Micropepsaceae; genus Rhizomicrobium. The sequence goes on from JAFAVP010000230.1 coordinate 4,064, forward strand.
TCGGCAGCCAGATCCTCGGCACCCCAGGTGAGCGCCGCCAGCCGCGGCGGCGGCGAGCGGTAGTCCCCGAGCGACAGCACAGCCGCCGGCGTTTCCGTCGCAACGGGCAACAGCTTGATCCCACCCGCCGGCAAGCCCGCGAGGCTCTCGCGGGTCAAAATATGCGCGTCGATGACATTCAGCGTGTGTGGCCCCTCCGGCTTCGGAATGACGAAGCCCGCAGGTTGGCTTGCAACGATGGATTCCACATCCCGGATGAAATCGTCGCTGCCGAGCGGATTGATGCGTACCCAAATCGCCTGCGGATGCTTCTCTGTCAGAAATTCCCGGATCATTCCGCGTGCGCGCGGACGATTTTCCGCCGCTACGGAATCTTCCAGATCGAGAATCAGGGCGTCTGCCGACGAGCCGCGCGCCTTCGCCAGCTTCTTCTCACTGTCGGCCGGAACGAAGAGGAGCGAGCGCAGAATCATTCCAGTCCTTCCGCCGCCAATTCCATCTCTTTCGCCGCTTCCCCGAGGCGTTTGTCACGTGTCCACAGTTTTGCTTCCGGAGTAAGAAAGGCTGATGCCAAGAGGTGTGCATCGATGTAGCCAATCCCTCGCCCGAACAGGCCATGACGTTCGATAAGCGCCATCACCTCGTCGTCGTTAGCAAGCTCGGCGGCCCTCAATTTCTCCAAGTCGGACAAGAACAGGCGCCTGTTGCGAAACTGACCCGTGCCGACTTCGCCGATCACAAAGGGATGGCAAAGCACCTTGCGCGCATTCACCAGTTCCGAAATGACGCTTTCGGCCGTGCGAATGTGATCGATCCAGACCGAAGCGTCGATGAGGATCACCCGCGGTCTACCCAAGGCCGTTTGCGAGGTGCGGCTTTTGCGTTGGGGTCGCTTCCGCCGAGCCGCGCGAGGCGACGGCCAGCCTCCAGTTGAACGTAAGCCGTCAGCGCCTCGCGAACCATGGCCGACGTCTCATCGAGGTTTGCATAGCGCTTTGCGGTGGCGAGCAATTCATCGTCTATTGTGATCGTCGTGCGCATTTGCTTCTCCGTGTGCATCAGAATTAGCATCGTTTGATGCGCAATTCAATGCATTGCAGCCCATGAAAATTGCCACGTTCAACATCAACAACGTGAACAAGCGGCTGGCAAACCTGCTGGACTGGTTGCGCGTCGCGAAACCCGACGTGGTGTGCTTACAAGAGTTGAAGGCGGATGATGACGCGTTTCCACGAGAGACAATCGACAGCGCTGGCTATGGCGCCGTGTGGCGTGGACAGCGGGCGTGGAACGGTGTCGCGATCCTCGCGCGCGATTGCGAGCCGGTCCTCACGCGCCAGGAGCTGCCGGGCGATCCGGATGACAAACAGGCGCGCTACATCGAAGCGGCCGTGAACGGCGTTCTCATCGGATGCTTGTATGCGCCGAATGGTAATCCGCAGCCCGGTTCGAAGTTCGACTACAAGCTCGCCTGGATGAAGCGTCTGCTTGTGCACGCGGAGGAATTGAGAGCGGCGGGCGTGCCGGTGGTGCTGGCTGGCGACTACAACGTTGTGCCGGCGGATCGCGACATCTATCCCACCACCTCCTACCGCGATAACGCACTGGTGCAACCGGAGCCGCGCGCTTTGTTCCGAAAATTGCTCGGCCAGGGCTGGAAGGATGCGATCCGCACGCTGCATCCCGACGAGCCGATGTACACGTTCTGGCACTACATGCGGAATCGCTGGAACCGCGATGCAGGGCTCCGGCTCGATCATCTGCTGCTCAGTCCGGAAGCGGCGACGCGGATGGTCAGCGCGGGCGTAGATCGGGAGGTACGCGGCATCGAAAACGCGAGCGACCACGCACCGGCGTGGATTGTGCTCAGCAATCGGGCCTCACGCAAAGTCATTCCGGCCGCGAGCGAACCAGCGAGACCCAAAACGCAGCTTCCTAAGAAACCCGCCGGACCGTTACTGGCTGTCGATGGGGATAATTTTGCCCATCGCATGTATCACGCGTTGCCGAAGACGATTCAGAAAGCGGACGGCTCGCCAGCGGGCGCCATCCTCGGTTTTGCCAATATGCTGTTGCGGCTCTGGCGAGGCGAACGGCCGCGCGCGGTGATCGTCGCCTGGGACACCCTCAGCAAACCCACCTACCGTCACAAAGCCTATGCCGCCTATCAGAGCGGCCGCGAATTTGACGAGGCGCTGCTGAGTCAGTTCGCGGAGCTGCGGCGGTTCGTAGAAGCCTGCGGGTTCACAAATGCGCGCGCGGCCGGTTACGAGGCCGATGATTTTCTCGCCGCGGCGGCAGCGCGCGGGGAACGCCGCGGCGGCCATGTGCTCATTGCCAGCGGCGACCGCGATACCTTTCAACTGATTTCAGAACGCACGACTATTCTGTTTCCGATCCGTGGCGGCACGATGCTACGCATCGGTCCAAATGAGGTGCGCGAACGCTACGGCGTTGAGCCGCAGCAGGTTCCCGATTTCATCGCGCTGCGTGGCGATCCGTCGGACAAGCTGCCCGGCGCGCCCGGGGTGGGCGCGAAAGGGGCGGCCGATCTGCTGCGCAAGCATGGTTCACTGGAAGAGTTGCTGCGCCAGGGCCGCTTCGCCGCGCAGGCCGATCAGCTGCGGCTCTTCCGCAGCATCGCGACTATGAACCGCAAAGCGCCGCTGCCCACGATCGGAAGACAGACGCCTACTTGGGCCAAGGCGGAGGCGCTGGCGCGCAGATGGGGACTGAACGACCTCGCGCGGCGGATCGAAGAACTCGCGCGCGAAGGGATTAAGGCGGGCTGAGCGCGGCTGTGCGCACCACCCCACCACCGCGGCGCGCATGGTTGCGCGCGGACGCAAGGTGCAGGCTTCCGCCTCCTGCTTCGGCAACACGAGTGTTGAGGCGCTCGAGGCCATCCGTGTTTAGCGGCAGCGGCCCATCGGAGCGCACCGCGCCGTTCAGCAATCCAGCGACACTGTTCGCGTCGAGGCCGGCACCGGTAATCACCACCACCATGTCCTGGGAGGGAATTACGGCGATCCGCTGGCCACCGACGCCGTTAGCCTCGACATCGGGAGGCCCGCCAGCATGGCCGCGCTCGGGGTAAATCCACATACCGTAGCCGTACTGTACGCCCGGCTGCACGTTGGCATGCGCGCTGAACGCCGCGTCCAGATACCAGGCTGGCACGATCTGCCGTCCTTCCCAAACACCGCGATGAAGCCAAAGATAGCCGAGTTTCGCCATGTCGCGCGGCTGCATACGCAGATCGGAGAAGCCGTGGCTGTTGCCGTCGCGGTCCTTCGCCCATGACACGCGGGTTATGCCGAGAGGCTCGAACAATTCCTGCTGCGCGAACTCAGCAGCCGATTCACCGACGCTGCGCGTCAGCACCGCCGAAACCACCTGCATGTTGCCCGCACAGTAAGTGAATGTGCTCCCCGGTTGCGCCACTTCCTGGCGGGCCAAGGCAAACTCTGCCCAGTGCCGGCTCTGCTCCATCGCCGAAAGGAAATTGCCGCCACCCTCTCCCGAGCAATCCAGCCCAGAGGTCATGCTCAGCATGTGGGCCAGCGTCAGTTGCCGCTTCAGCGGCTCGTAGCGAGCCGGAGAGTCCGGCAGATAATCGGCCACGCGCGCGCGCAGATCGGAAATGCGCCGCTCGCGCATCGCCACGCCGACCAGGGTGGAAACCACGCTCTTGGTCACGGAGAACACGTCGTGCAGCTGATCGTCCGCGAAAGGATGGAAGTAGGCATCGAGCACGATGCGTCCATGCCGTTCGATCAGCAAGCTGTGCACCGGAAGATGACGGGCGCGGATCGTTTCCAGAGCACTCGCCAGTACACCGGAATCCAAGCCTTGCGCTTCCGGCGTGGAGGTCAACCAGCCATGAGTAGGCCAGAGTTCGAGGTTTCGCACTGCGCGCGCTTCCACATTGCCGATGGTGGCGGCCGGTGGTGCGACGGCGAGTGCTACCTGCGTCGGCGCCATCGGCGCCGGACCGAAATCCGAGGCAGCCGCCAATGCTGTGAACAGCAGGCTCGCAAGCAGCACGCCTGCCGCACTTGCGCAAAATCGCGTTCGTGAAACGCCCAACGACACCCGAACCCTCCGGGGGCCACCGCCCCTCGCACCAGCTCAAGTGTGTTTTAAGTGGGGCGCTGTTGCGCGGCCGTGAAAGGAAACCCCGAAGATTGTGGAGATTTGTATGCTAATTCACGGGATTGAGGCAGGCCCGTTTACCAATTGGACATGGCGCAACACAGGAGACATACGGTTAAGGCGTACTTGGCATGGTAAAGAAGCGGCGCAGGTATTGTCCGCGCCGCCGCACAATTCCGCCGAGAGAAAAAACTTAGTGCTTGCTGCCGGAGCCCGGCTCCGTCTGTTGACGGTGCTTCTCTGCCGTCGCTGTGGCCGGCAGGATTTTCGCCATCGCGACCTGGAGCTTGTTTTTCCAGCCCGCGATCACGGCATCGTCGCCCGTCTTCATGGCCTCGTAGCCGACGCGCGCCACATCCGCCGGATCGGCTTTTTCCTGCTGGCCGATTTTCGTGTCCATCAGGTCGGCGCGCTCGAAGAATTCTGTTTCGGTGGCGCCGGGCATGAGGCAGGTGACGGTAATCCCCGTGTCCTTCAGTTCATTGCGCAGTGCTTCGGAGAAGGAATCCAGGAAAGCCTTGCTCGCGTTGTACGCGGCCTGGAAACTTCCCGGCATGAACCCAGCGATCGAGCCGGTAATCAGGATTTTCCCCTGCCCTCGCCGACGCATGTCGTTACCGACCTTGTGGATGAGATAAAGCGTGCCGGTGACGTTGGTGTTGATAAGCCGGAACACTTCCTCCCAGTTCTGGTCGAGAAACCCATGGCCAAGCCCGCGGCCGGCATTGGCAAGCAGCGCGTCGACCGTGCGGCCCTGCAGCGCCCGATACAGCTTGTCGACGCCTTCCTGCGTGGCAAGGTCGGCCTCAATGGCCTCCACCCGCGTTCCGTTCCGCTGCAGCTCAGCGGCGGCGGAGTTGATCTCAGGCTCATCGGCAACGATGACGATATCGTACCCATCATCGGCGCAGCATTTTGCCAATTCGAATCCAATTCCTGTGGAAGCGCCGGTCACAACGGCGAGAGGACGGGCCTGCATAGCCATAACAGTTCTCCGGTTATTTGTATGGATTGGCAGACGCCTCGGGCGCCTGCCGCTAAAAAAGAAACATTCGCTATGGGGGAATGTTCCGTGATGTCTGCAGGAATGATGCGCCGACATGAGAATGCTACATGACGGCATCAAATGAAAAGGATTATGCTCGCGTCGGAGGAGCGCGATCATGTTCGTTGCAAGCGGGGTCCCCCGCAGTGAACTGCACGCCAAGGGGCGCAAGGTCATCCGCAAAGAGGGCAAGCAGGTCCTGCTGATTGCGGTGGGCGAGCGCGTGTTTGCCATCGCCAACCGCTGCCCGCATGAAGGCTATCCCTTGAGCGAGGGCACCCTGGGGCCGGACTGCCTCCTCACCTGCAACTGGCACAATTGGAAATTCGATTTGCGGAGTGGCGAAGCACTGGTTGGCCGCGATCCTGTGCGCACCTATCCCGTGGAGCTGCGCGGTGACGAGATTTTCCTCGATCTCACCGATCCGCCCGTGGACATGCAGCGCGACCGGGCCCTCCAGGGATTGGAAGCTGCTGTTGCGGATAACGACATGGCACGGATGGCGCGCGAACTCGCGCGGCTGGAACGTGCCGGGTTCGATGCGCGTTCGGCGCTCGCGCACGCCATCGCGGTTCGAAACGCTTGCCTGGAAGACGGCATGACGCACGCGCATGCGGCGGCTGCCGACTGGCTCCTCCTTGCCGAGCGCGCGACAACGCCGGAATTGCGCCTTACAGCGTTGCTCGAACCCGTCGCGCATCTGGCGGAAGACACGCTCGGGGCAGGCGAATTCGCTTACCCGGATGGTGGAGCCGAATGGGATGCGCGCGCGTTCGTCGCCGCGATCGAAGCAGAAGACGAAGCCAGAGCGGCTGCGACGGTGCGTGGCGCGCTGGCCGAAGGACTTACCTACGACGCGCTTCGCCCCGCGTTCGCCGAAGCCGCGCTGGCGCACTATGCCGATTTCGGCCACTGCGCGATCTATACCTTCAAGACCGGTCAGCTGATTTCGCGACTTGACGGCGAAGCAGTAGAACCCCTTCTGCTGGCGCTCACGCGCATGCTCATCCGCGCGACCCGCGAGGAGCGCCTGCCGGAATTTCGCTTCTATGCGAAAGCGCTTGCCGCTTGGGACGGCACCGGCAGCGAAGCAGCGTACCCAGAAGATTTCATTGGCGCCTCCATCGACGGCGCGCTGAAGCGCACGTTGGCGAGTTCATGCCGCGGCACGCGCGAGCTGTATGATGCGCTACTCGGCGCAGCCGCCTGGAACCTGCTGCATTTCGACCGCCGCTTCGAAGAGGGAACCAGTGGCGCCATTGCCGACAACATTGGCTGGCTCGATTTCACCCACGCGCTCACCTTCGCCAATGCCTCCCGCCACCTTTGCGAAGAGCGGCCTGACTTGTGGCCACGCTTGCTGCTTCAGATGGCGCTGTTCGTCGGCCGCAACCGCAAATACGTGAGCGCCGACCAGAATGTGGCTCAGTTCGAGGTCCGGGATCGAGACAGCTTCCTGTCCCGCGAAATGGCAAGCCTGTACGATCACGGCATTCCGGAGCCGATCATCGCCTGTCACCGCGTGAAGGTGCAGTGCGCGTTGGAAGACGAACTCGGCGCCTCTCCCGATGCGCCATGGGCGGACACGATGTGCGCGGCGGTGAACCGCTACCTCAACACACCGATGAAGCGCCACCACGGCCTGCGGACCGCCACGCAGGCGCTCGACTTCATCGGCCGCGAGTCTTGAAGCAGGCCCTGGAACGCTGCGCAATTCACATCGTTTGATATTGGTTCATAAGGGGAACAACGTCATGCGAGCAGCCTTCTCACTGGCGGGACTTGCTCTGCTGCTGGGCCCGGCCCAGGCGCAGGACACCAAGCTCACCATTCAGCCGGGGCACGGCAAGGTCATTCAGGAGTATGTCGTCACCGAGCGGGTGCAGCCGGTGACGGTGACGATCCCGCTCGAAATCGGCGCCACCATCCCGGATGGAATCAAGCTCGCGCCGGTACCTTTGGGGATGGTCGCGAAAGTGCCGGAGGTGCGCAACTACGAATACTTCGTGGCCGGAAGCAAGGTGGTGTTCGTGGAGCCGTACACGCGCAAGATTCTGCAGATCGTGCAGTAACGGTAACTGTGATCAGTCAGCGTAGCTGGTGTCCATTGGCGCGGCAGACATGGAATCCGCAATTGACGTAACGACGCGGTCCCAGATCCAGCGTTCCTTTGCGGGATATTCCGCGCGCACGGTGACTGCGTAGTCTCCCCGCAATTGCGACTTCTGATAAACAATATGGTCGCCGGCGCGGCACGAAATCGCCACCAGCCTTGCCTTGGCGACATGGTAGGAGGGCTGGCTGCCGGGGCAGACCGTTTGCGCATCGTCGGCGAATTCCTGCGGCGATTGCCCGTTCCGCCGGGCCGCAAACACCCGAAAACCCGCATGCCCTACCACCGCGGCGAAGGCTTGCCCTTCGGCCGTGTGCGAGGCGAGCGGACGCAGCAGTTTGCTTGGGTAATGTATGGAGTAGCCGAACTGCGGGTTCGTGTAGGTTCCGGCGTATGCCGTAGTGCCGGCGCTCGCGAGAGCAAGGAGTGCGACGAGGAAGAGACACGGTGGCATCGCAAACGCAACGCCGCCAATCGTGCTGCCGTTCCGCGCGGGAGGAAAAGGCGGCCCAGCTTTTGCCGGGCCACGCTTGGGGTGTCCTTCAGGAGCCGTTGGCAATCGTGACGCGCGACTGAACTAGTCGCGGGGTGTCGTAGCTGCGCCGGCCGCAGCGCCCGTCCCGCCGCCAACCGCTGCGCCAACAGCGGCGCCAGGCGCGCATCCGATCGGAAGCGTGATGACACAGCCGACCGCGGCGCCAAGCGCGGCACCCGTCATCCCGCCCTGCACCGCGCGAGCGCCGGGATCCGCATGCCAGGTTCCGTGCACGTAATATCCACGGTCATCGGAAGGATCGGCGACCCAGCGGATATGCTCATCGCTTTGGTGGGCGGCATACCAATCGCCGTTGTAATAGGTGATCGGCTCTGATTTCCCGTAGGCATAGAGCCGGTGTACCCGCCAGCATTCGCCGTCCTGGTTGCAGGCGACATAGGTTTTCTCGACCGTTTCGGCATTGGAAATCGTGGGGACCAGCGCGGCCGCGCCCGCAAGAGCCAGAAACGAGCTCAGTCCGAGTGCTGTGTGCAGGCTTTTCATGGGTCACCTATGTCTCTGCGGCCGGTCGCGTCCGGACGCTTCTGCCGCAATAAACGGCGGAGGAAAGACGGTGGTTCCCCAGGTCCCGCTTGCACGGTAGACTGCCTGCAGCGCTCCCGTTCTGCGTTTTCGCGATTTGATTTCGCAGGCAAGGGAAATCTCAGACCGGAAGCGTGTTCCAATCCACGTCCGGATCGCGCCACCACACATAGGTGGTGACGAGCGCCAGCAGCGGGTACATCAGAAAGCTCGCTTCGGTGCCCAGCACGCCGCCGGTGAGCCAGGCCGGGCCGTTGAACGTCACGTCGAGTAACCGGCCTTGCGGCACCATCGCCCCGTTCGGCGTGCCGATAACGAAGAACTGCATGTAGTCGAACGCAAAGTGCAGCCCCACGCCGAACCACAGATTGCCCGTCTTCAGCACCGAGTAGCAGATAAGCAGGCTGAACCACACCAGCGTGATCACGTCCCACACATTCTCGCCCGTCTTGAAGAGGTAGTGGATGGCGGCGAAGATCGCGGCGATGATGAGGCTCGCCGGCCAGAAGCCGATCGCCTTCCACAAGGTCTGAAGGAAGTAGGCGCGGAACCAGAGTTCCTCGCTGAGGCCGACCAGCACCATGGTCAGCGCCCAGGCAATCGCGAAATGGGCGAGCGTGTTGCCGCCTAGCGCGAGCCCGTGCACCTGCATGCCGCCCAGCAAAATCATCCCGAGTGCCACGCCGGCTGCAATGACAATGCCTGCTATCACGCCTTCGAGCGTGCGCCGGCCCAGCGCCTCGCCGAGCCGCAGGAAATAGCTGTCGATCCGGCGGGCCTCGTACCAGGCGAAGAGCCCGGTCGCGATCAGCGAAATGACGAGATATTCGCCTTCCCCGAACGCGATCGCTCCCGGCGTAAGCGCCTGGCTCAGATGCAAGCGCGCGGCGACGCGGCCCGCTAACGGATGCAGCAGAAAGGGGAGCCACAAATGTGAGCAGAAAAAAGAGCACGGCGCGCCAGATGGGGCGCAACAGCTTGTCAGGTCCGAAGAAAATTTCCCCGATGCTGCTCATGTCGCGCGCTCCTGCTGCAAACGCGACGGGCTGGATACCTAGGAAGCGGCTTCAGCCGCGGTGCTCTCATCGCTTCCGCGGTCGGTGCGCTCGGCGATACGCGCGCTCTTTCCACGACGCCCACGCAGGTAATAGAGCTTCGCGCGGCGGACGCGGCCCTTGCGCACTACCTGCACGGAATCGACCAGCGGCGAGAAAATGGGGAACACGCGTTCAACCCCTTCGCCATACGAAATCTTGCGTACGGTGAAGCTCTCGTTCAGGCCATCGCCCTGGCGGCCGATGCACACGCCTTCGAACGCCTGCAGGCGCTCTCGCGTTTTCATCTGCTTGACCTTTTCGTCCCAGCTCTGCTCGACCACCTTGACGTTTACCTTCAAGGTGTCGCCGGGGCGGAACTGCGGAAGGCCCTTGCCGCCGCGCACGGCCTTCATCTGCTCGGCTTCGAGCTGTTTCAGCAGGTTCATGGGTCGGGACTCCGGGCGGCCTTCAGGATGGTAGGAAGTGGCGGCTAATAGCCTATGCTTTGCCCTTTTCATAGAGGGTCCACAGGTCCGGACGGCGGGATTTTGTCAGGCCTTCCGCCTGCTCGCGCCGCCATCGGGCGATTTCGGCATGGTTGCCGGAGGTCAGCACGGACGGGATATCGCGGCCCTCGAAACACTGCGGCCGGGTGTACTGCGGGTATTCCAGTAATCCGGCGGAGAAGCTTTCCTCCGCCGGCGAAGTTTCACCGCCCAGCACACCGGGAATGAGCCGCACACAAGCCTCGATCAGCGCCATGGCGGCGATTTCGCCACCTGCCACCACGAAATCGCCGATGGAGATTTCTTCCAGCTGGCGGGCCTCGATCGCGCGCTGATCCAATCCCTCGAAGCGTCCGCACACAAGGATCGCGCCGGGCCCGCTAGCCAGCGCGCTAACGCGAGACTGCGTCAGCGGCACACCGCGCGGCGTGAGATAAATCGCGGGCACCTGCGGATTGCTTTCTCGCACCGCATCGACGGCCGGGCAGGCAACATCGGCGCGCATCACCATGCCAGGCCCGCCGCCGGCAGGCGTGTCATCCACGATGCGGTGCTTGCCGAGCCCATGCTCGCGGATGTCGCGTACATCCAGCGACCAGAGGCCGTTCGCACGCGCCTTGCCGATCAGCGAAACACCTAAGGGGCCCGGAAACATCTCCGGAAACAGCGTCAGCACGCTCGCGCGCCAACTCACTCGACGCTGCCTCTGCTTTCGGCTTCCACTTCCTCCGGCGCAGCGACAACGATACGGCCTTGCGCAACATCGACGGTGGGCACGATTTCGCGGGTGAACGGCATCATCACCGTGCCCCCGCCATCCTCACGCTCGATCTCGATCACGTCACCCGCGCCAAAATTGTGAATGGCAATCACCTTGCCGATAGTGCGGCCTTCGGTGTCTTCCGCCCTGAGGCCAATCAGATCGGCGTGGTAAAATTCATGAGGGTCCGCTGGGGGAAGGGCGCTGCGTGCAACATAGAGCTCCACGCCCTTTAGCGATTCCGCGGCTTCCCGCGTGACGATCCCCTCGAAGCCGACGATGGCGACTCCTTTGCTTTCCCTTAAGCTCCGGATCGAAAAGCTTCGTCCATCCTTCGCGTGCAGAGGTCCATAGGCAGCAACCGCATCGGGCATGGAGGTGAAGGGTTTCACCTTCACCTCGCCTTTCAGCCCCTGCGCACCGATTACTACGCCAAGAAGAACATCACCGGGCATGACGCCCCAGCCCTGCTTACGCGGCCGGGGCTTCGGTGGCCTTAGCGGCCGCGGCGGCCCGCTCCTGTGCCTTCTTTTTCGGCTGCATCTTCTGCGGATTGTTCTTCTGCAGCGGCTTCGCAAGACCTGCGTCGGCCAAGAAGCGGTGCACACGATCCGTCGCCGTGGCGCCTTTGGCCATCCAGGCTTTGGCCTTGTCGGTGTCCAGCTTCAGGCGGTCGGCATGGTCTTTCGGCAGCAGGGGATTGTAGAAGCCGATCTTTTCGATGAAGCGGCCGTCGCGGGGCGAATGCGAGTCCGCAATCACGATGCTGTAATGCGGGCGCTTCTTCGTGCCGCCGCGCGCCAGTCTGATTTTTAGTGACATCGTCGTTTTCCTTCTGAAGTTTGTATACTGATTATCGCCTTCCGCCCCCGAACGCGCCGGGCGGAAGGTTGGGCATGCCGCCGCCGCCCATGATACCTGCCAGTCCTGCCGGCAGGCGGCCGCCGGACTTCTTCATGGCCTTCATCACATCCGCCATGGTGCGGTGCATCTTCATCAGCTTGTTGACCTCGCTTACTTGCACACCCGCACCCGCTGCGATGCGCTTGCGGCGCGAGCCGTTGAGCAGGTCGGGGTTGGCGCGCTCTTTTCGCGTCATCGAAGAGATGATCGCTTCCTGCCGCGTGAGCACTTTGTCGTCCAACCCCGCCTGCGCCAGCTGGTCCTTAACTTTCCCCACGCCCGGCAGCAGCGACAGCACGCCGGTCATGCCACCCATCTTCTTCATCTGGCGCAATTGCTCCGCGAGGTCATTCATGTCGAACTCGCCCTTGCGCATTTTGGCGGCGAGCTTCTCGGCCTTTTCCTTGTCGAGAACCTCGGCGGCCTTTTCGACGAGGCTGACAACATCGCCCATGTCGAGAATGCGGTTAGCGACGCGCTCGGGATGAAACGGCTCCAGCGCATCCAGCTTTTCGCCGACACCGAGGAATTTGATCGGCGCGCCGGTGACGCTGCGCATGGAAAGCGCAGCGCCGCCACGAGCATCGCCATCGGCGCGCGTCAAGATAATGCCTGTGAGCGGAACGCGCTCGTTGAACGATTTTGCAATGTTGACCGCGTCCTGCCCCGTAAGGCTGTCGGCGATCAGAATGGTCTCATGCGGCTTGGTAATATCGCGCACGGCGGCCACTTCCGCCATCAGCTGCTCGTCGATGTGCTGGCGACCCGCAGTATCCAGAATGAGGGCATCGTAGCCGCCGACGCGGGCGGCAGCGATTGCGCGGCGTGCAATATCTACGGGCGTTTGGCTGGCGACGATCGGCAGTGTCGGCACGCCTGCCTGCTCGCCCAAAATCTTCAACTGTTCCATGGCGGCCGGGCGGCGCACGTCGAGCGACGCCATGAGGACGCGCTTTTTTTCTTTGCCCTGCAGCAACAGGCCAAGTTTGGCGCTGGTGGTGGTTTTGCCGGAACCTTGCAATCCAACCATCAGGATGGGTGAAGGCGGCGATCCTAGGTCGAGGCCGGTAGATTCCCCGCCAAGGGTTTCAACCAGCGCGTCGTGCACAATTTTGACGACCTGCTGGCCTGGCGTGACGGATCGAATGACCTCCGCGCCGGTGGCGCGCGGCCGCACGCGATCGACAAACTGCTTGACCACCGGCAGCGCCACATCGGCTTCGATGAGTGCGGTGCGGATGTCCCGCATCGCTTCATCCACATCGGCTTCGGTCAGCGCGCCACGGCCGCGCAGGCGGTCGAAGGTAGAGGTCAGGCGTTGTGTGAGACTGTCAAACATGCGTCCTCTTCACAAAGCACGAGCGCCCCAGGGGGCGCACCTGCGCTGCCTGGGGGCGATCACGGGCCGAAGCCAGCGACCGGAAAGTGATCAGCCTTTCCGGGATGAGGGCGGGTTTATGTTCGGCTTGGGTTCAAGTCAACGGAGCACCCGCCTGCTACGCCGCAAGACAGCACCGCTACAGTTTGCAGCAATTATGCTGCTTCGTGGTAAGATGTCATAGATCAATATTGCTCAGGCTTTGCAAGGCTTGGAATAAATCTGTTATGCATTGGATGCGCGGCTCGCGCACATGCTCGTGATCATCGACACGCACATTCTCAGAGGAGGAAATTAATGCGTCATGTTCTTGCCGCTGGCGTTATGCCGGCGATTGCGGCTCTAAGCCTGTCCGCCAGTGCCTATGCGCTGTCCGGCCCCGTTATGCTCTCCGGCACCACTTATCATCGCGCAGCTTGCGCCCAGACAGTGGGTCATGTGGCCCGCTGCCACGCACACGTCGTGACCGATAAAAAGGGCGGAACGAAAATTTTCACCCTTCCGTCGGGCTACGGGCCTTCGGATCTGCGCAGCGCCTACAACATCACCACGAACGGCAGTTCATCCGCGATCGTCGCGATCGTCGATGCCTACGGTTACAACAACGCCGAGTCCGATCTCGGCGTGTATCGCTCGACGTACGGCCTGCCCTCCTGCACCACCGGAAACGGCTGCTTCAAGAAGCTCAACCAGAGTGGGCAGCAAGGTAATTACCCGGCGCAGAATACAGGCTGGGCGCAGGAATCGGCGCTCGATCTGGATATGGCGAGCGCGGCGTGTCCCGCCTGCAAAATTTATCTGATCGAAGCGACATCGGCCAGCTATTCGAATTTGGCGACCGCCGTAAACACGGCAGCCGCGCAAGGGGCGCACGCCATTTCCAACAGCTATGGTGGCGGCGAAAGCGGCACCACGGGTTACGAGTCCGCCTACAATCACGCAGGTATCGCCATCACAGTCAGTTCTGGCGATTCCGGCTACGGCGTTCAATTCCCTGCCTCCTCCCCGCACGTAACCGCAGTGGGTGGCACGCACCTGGTGAAGGCAAGCAACAGCCGCGGCTGGACAGAAACCGTATGGTCCGGCGCCGGCAGCGGTTGCAGCTCGGTCTATGCGAAACCGAGCTGGCAGCATGACAGCGGTTGCTCCAAGCGCACCGTGGCCGACGTATCCGCCGTCGCCGACCCGAATACCGGGGTGGCGGTTTACGGCCCCGTCACCTCCCGCAGGTCGGGGTGGCTGGTCTTCGGCGGCACGAGCGTGGCCGCACCGCTCATCGCCGGCATCTATGGGAACAATGGCGGCGCGGTGAATTACGGCAGCGATCCGTACAACAACACCGGTGCGCTGTTCGACGTTACCTCCGGCAGCAACGGCAGCTGCGGCGGCTCGTATCTTTGCACCGGTACGGCGGGGTACGACGGGCCGACCGGTCTCGGCACGCCGAACGGCACGGGTGCGTTCTGATCTTCTAGCGCCTACGCAATCGTAGCGTTCTGAAATCCGGGCAGGGCTTCCTGCCCGGATTTCTATTTGCCGGCGTTGTCCGCGCTCGCGCCGATCTGCTTGGCCACATCCGCCTCCTTGTGGCCGCAAGTCGGGTGGCCAAATCCCGACTTCGATTTTCCGTTGGACCCGACGTCATAAATGATGGCATCGTTGTGCTTATTCGTGGGGCCACCCGGCACCTTGTCCAGTCCCAGCGCGTGCCGCGTCCGCCACGCGACGTTGTGATCGCCGCATGAGGTATCACCAGAGACGCCCAAGCCGCCCTGGATGCCAGCACCGTTGTAGAGCGCGAGTCCTCCTCCAAAGACAACGCTGCCTCCCGCCGCATGACCGAGCGCAGGATCGGTGGGGGTGCCATAGCTCTCCGAGGGACCGGCATATAGTGCCGTAGGATCGGCGGGCGCGGCCGTGATGGCACCGTACAAATATCCGCCCGGCTGGGCAGCGGCCCACAGATTGGCGGTGGATAGTGCGAACTTCGGCAGGCTGAGGCCATTCGCCGTGGTGGCTTTGGCGATCGCGATCCCTCGGCTTGCGGGCCACTGATCACCGACATTGTTGCCGGTCCTGGCGATGGCGCAGACGATGCCGTCGCGCGCGACGACGGCTGCCCACATGTGATTGTCCAGGCCGCCATTGCTGGGGCCACCACTAGCTTTCACACTGCTCTTTAACGCCTTGACGAGTTGATCTTGGCTGGCCGGGCACTTTTCTCCGGCTTGCGCCAGGCTCCCGCCAAACAACAGGAGCGCTAGACTCACCCAACCCCGCTTAACCATGTTTGTCATACCGAACTCCCCGCAATCCGCGGAGATAACGGTCAAGCCGCCTCCCGTTTCCCCCTAAAATGGCTTCAGGGCCTCCTTCTTGTGCGCCCCCACCTTGCCGCTCTCCTCGCTCTTCACGATGTACCCTCGGCTTGCCGCCGAAGAGGCAACTTCATGCCCCTCGACCGTCGTTCTTCGCGTCTGCTTCTTGACCCCGCCCCATCGTGCGACCCTGACTCGTATTCCAGGTGACCGGGTTCCTTTACGCAGCGTTCCTTTTGCCATCCCGAATGTCCAGCTCCGTTCCGCCCACAAGCAACGCAACGAGGCGGAGATCGGCAACAAACTTCTCGTACTCGGCAGCCCGTGCCGCGTCGTTCGCCAGCCGGAGCAAGAAGGACGGATGCACGGTGATGATACCACGCCGGTCATCCGGCCAGCTGAGTTCAATGCCGCGCATCTTTGTCACGGCGACAGGCTTTCCGGAAAGCGCCTGTGCCGCCGTCGCGCCTAACGCAACAACAAGCTCCGGGTCGATCAGGTCCAGTTCCCGGAAAAGCCAATGGCGGCAGACCTGCACTTCCGCCGTGCTCGGACGGGAATGAATGCGCCGTTTGCCCCGCGGCTCCAACTTGAAATGCTTCACCGCATTGGTCACGTAGACCTGAGCGCGGTCGATTCCAGCTTCCTTCAACGCGCGATGGAACATTCGGCCTGCCGGGCCGACGAACGGCCTGCCGGCAATATCTTCGAAATCCCCCGGCTGCTCGCCGACGAACACGATGCGCGAGTCAAGCGGCCCCTCCCCAAACACTGTCTGGGTCGCCGCAAGGTGCAGCGGGCACGCTGTACAACCCAGCGCCTCCTGCTTCAGCGCTGCCCAATCGTTTGCAGGCGCCGATTCCGGCTTCCTGCTGCGTCCGATCTTCGCCGCGAAGCGAGGCGAAACATCGGGCTGCCGGTCCATATCGGCGAGCCGCTCCCTCGCACCGGAAACCATGTCCGGAATAAGCCCCGTTTCGGGCATGCTGCCCCAGTATTTGCGCGGCATCTCCCGAGTCATCAGTTTGGTGTTCAGCCGCGCCGGATTGAATGTTGTCCGATAATATGTTTGCCACACCTCATTGAGCACGCAATCGTGCAGGTTCCTCGGCCTTTCTAGTGCTGGACCAAAGGTAAGCTCTTTCGTATCCCAAGCGGCCGTCCCAATCGAGGTGGCAATGATCCATCTCATATTCGCGAAACGATTTGCGAAAAACGGCGCCGCACGCCGCAGGATGAAATGCTCCGGCTCGAACCAGGCCAAAAAAACGGGGCCATTTTCCGCCGACGTCTCATGAAAGCGCACAAAGGCGTGCATTTTGTGAACGTCGCGGCGTACGGCTTTGCCGTAGAGCGATAGCTGGGCCACCGCAGCATCGCTGGTCCGCGACACCAGATCGGGCTCGCTGTGCTTCAGACGCCAGAGAACCGCATATAAGAGGGCAAAGCGGTCTTCGGCACGATGGCAAATGGCGTCGTCGAGCAGCGCCGCGTAGCTGCGGGAGACAGTTAGGTGAAAGCCTGGCCGTTCCTCCGGAAGAATGGGAAATAATCCGCTGCTCCCAGACGGCACGAAGTTCACCGTCTGCGGCGCAATCTCGTGAGAGAGAGCGCGGCGAGCGACCCGGCGGAACTCGTCGCTGCCCGCATCGGCAGGAACCTCGACCGCGTACATCAGAGCAACATCATCTGCTCTGGTACTCTCGTGAACCGCGCTTTCAGTTTGCCGCTATCCAGCTGAGGCGGATTCCAGTCTGCTGCAACAATGAAATCTCGGGCGCGGTTCAAGCCGCCACACACCCGCCTTACATCTTCGAGACTCAACCGGCCGCTGCGCCGCGAGGCGATGACCTTATCGACCGCCCGCGTGCCAAGCCCCGGCACGCGCAACAGCAGCTCGCGATCAGCCGTGTTCACGTCGACGGGGAATCGCTGGCGATGCTTCAGGGCCCAAGCAAGCTTTGGATCCATCGACAAGTCCAGCATACCGCCATCCATCGCCTCCTGAACTTCGGGCAGCGAGAAACCGTAGAAGCGCAGCAGCCAGTCGGATTGGTATAGACGGTGCTCGCGTGCGAGCGGCGTTTCGGTTTTCGGCAAATTCGCCGAAGGATGCCCATTGGGACTGAAGGCGGAGTAGTAAACGCGTTTCAGTTTATAGGCCGCATAAAAGTTAGCGCTGGCTGCAATGATGCTGGCGTCGTCCGCGCCGTCCGCTCCCACGATCATCTGCGTTGACTGCCCCGCCGGCGAAAACTTAGGCTGTTTCGCCTTCCGGATTTCTCCAGCGGCACGCTTTCCCGGAGCAGCCTCTTCGATGCAGGCCCGTGTCTGCGCCATGCCGCGCTTAATTTCCCTGGCGGATTTTTCGGGCGCGAACCGCGCAAGCGAGCCGTCGGAGGGCAGCTCCACATTCATCGACAGGCGGTCGGCGTAGAGCCCCGCCTGCGCGATCAGTTCCGGGCTCGCGCCGGGGATCGTTTTCAGATGTATGTAGCCGCGGAAGCCATGTTCCTCGCGAAGGCTCTTCGCCACCCGCACCAGATCCTCCATCGTATCGTCTTCGCTCCGCGCAATGCCTGAGGAGAGGAACAGCCCCTCGATGCAGTTACGCCGGTACAAATCGAGCGTCAGCGTTACGACCTCGCCCACGCTGAAGCGCGCGCGTTTCACATTGCTGCTGCGGCGGCTGACACAGTAAGCACAGTCATAGACGCAGAAGTTCGTGAGCAGAATCTTCAGCAGCGAAACGCAGCGGCCGTCCGGCGTGAAGGAGTGACAGATGCCCGCGCCCGTGACCGATCCGATCCCCCCGGGCCGCGCATTTCGACGTGTCCCGCCCGACGAGGCGCATGAGGCATCGTATTTGGCTGCATCGGCGAGGATCTCCAGCTTTTCCAATAACCGCTCACTCATTTCCTCTCTTTAGTTCTTTATTTGTTCTTTGCCAAGCAGAATCCGCTACGCGATAGTTGTGTGAGGTAAATTGGATGCGCGTCTCCCGAACCTACAGCCGCAATGAGCACGTCGTGGATGCCGTCGTCCATGTGGCTGGGTTGCTGTTTGCGGTGAATGCCAGCCTTTGGCTGCTGTGGCGCGTCGCTGGATTGTCGGCGCTCGTCAGCGTCTCGATATACTGTGCCGGGTTGCTGGCCATGATTACGGCTTCTGCTGTCTACAACCTGATGCCGGCAGACCGCCCCTCAAAACAGGTCCTGCGAAGAATCGATCATTCGGCGATCTTTATCATGATCGCTGCGACCTACACGCCCTTCGCAGCCAACCGTCTTGCCGCTCCGGCCGGCAACCTGATTTTAGCCGCCATTTGGCTTTGCGCCTCCATAGGTATCGTACTGAAAGTGCTGGTTCCGCGGCGCTTCGAGCTGGCCAGCATCGCGCTTTATATCGGCATGGGGTGGATGATTGTGACGGTGATTAAACCCCTCGCGGTCTCAGTAGCCGCTGTAAATTTCTGGCTATTGATCGCTGGCGGGCTCGTTTACTCCACCGGAGTGGTGTTTTACCTGATAGAGCGCATGCCATTTCACAAGGCCATCTGGCACGCCTTTGTGCTTATTGCGGCGATGCTGCACTTTGCGGCGGTCGCCATGGAGTTCACCTGATAAAAAGCAGGCCAGCCGCAGTTAGAAGGCATCCTTGCGCCGCCGGATTTCCGCGAAGACCGAAACATCGTCTGCTGTTTGCAGGCCGAGCGCATTTCGAATCTCCGGCGAATCCGGACGCAGGAATGG
>JAFAVP010000083.1 GCA_019242395.1 Alphaproteobacteria bacterium
TGCGTCGGCGGGCAAGCTGTGCCGTGCTGGGATGTAAACTTGCCATCGGGAGGCGAAGAACGTGTCTGAGCATCACGCGGGCGTGCGCTGGAACAGGGTCAGCGCCGATTTCACCTATCAAAGCTACAATCGCGCGCACGAGATGACCTTCAAGAATGGCGCGATCCGGCTGGCCGCGTCGTCTGCGCCGGCGTTTCGGGGCGAGGCGGATCGGGTCGATCCTGAAGAGGCTTATGTCGCGTCGTTGGCCAGTTGCCACATGCTGACGCTGTTGGCGATTTGCGCACGCAAGCGCCTGACCGTCGAGAGCTATGAGGACGACGCGGTCGGCTTCCTGGAGAAAGGGAGTGGCGGCAAGCTTTGGGTGACGCGTGTTGAGTTGCATCCCCGCATCAGGTTCGCAGAAGGGGCCGAGGTGGATGGAGAGGCATTGAAGGCGCTTCACCGTCAGGCGCATGCAGAGTGTTTCATTGCGAATTCCGTCAAGACTGAGGTGGTCGTGGAGCCTCCACTGTGAGTTATCGTTAAGGGTCCTGACCCTAAGGGCTTGCAAATACGGCGAATCTGGCCCGATATAGGGGGCATGCAGGGGCAGATTTCGATCGAACGGGGCTTGGGCCGCCTTCCGGCCTATGAGCAGACAACGCGTGGGATCCGTGTGCGTGTTCTGCCGGCATTCCTGGCCGACCAGTCCAGCCCGGAGGAAGGCCGCTTCCTCTGGTCTTACACCATTACGATAGAAAATTGCGGCACGGAAACGGTGCAGCTCATCGCGCGCTATTGGCAGATCACCGATGAATCCGGCCGCCGGCAGGAGGTGCGCGGACCAGGCGTCGTGGGTGCCCAGCCGGTGCTGGAGCCCGGACAGAGCTTCGAGTACACCAGCGGTTGCCCATTGCCCACGGCATCGGGCGCCATGAACGGCCGCTACCTGATGAAGACGGTTGCGGGCGAGGCCTTCGACGTCGAAATCCCGATATTCCTGCTTGAAAGCCCACACGAGCGCCGCCAAATTCATTAGCATCCGATTGCTTGCTGATCTCGCGGTTGCCCCGGTTTTCCTTGAGATCGTTGTCTCAAGAGTCCCATATGTCTGAAATCCCGAAGCCCCGCTCCACGCCATTCTGCTCCGTACGGCCGACGCCGGCAGAACCAAAGCCGGCGAGGGCAGAGGCAGAAAATGCTATCCGCACCCTGTTAAGATGGGCGGGTGACGATCCGGATCGCGAGGGGTTGCGCGAAACGCCTGCGCGCGTCGCCAGGGCCTTCGACGACTGGTTTTCCGGTTATGACGCCGATCCCGAGGAATATCTGAGCCGCACCTTTGAGGAGGTGGATGGCTACGACGAGATGATCACCTTGAAGGACATCCGCTTCGAGTCCCATTGCGAACATCACCTCGCGCCAATCATCGGCAAGGTGCACATCGGTTATCTGCCGAACAACAAGGTGGTGGGCATATCGAAGCTGGCCCGCGTGGTGGAAGCCTATTCCCGCCGCCTGCAGGTGCAGGAGAAGATGAATGCGCAGATTGCGCATTGCATCCAGACGGTCCTGGAGCCCCAGGGCGTAGCGGTGGTGATCGAAGCGACCCACCAGTGCATGACTACGCGCGGCGTTCACAAGCCGGGTGTCGTGATGGTGACCTCCATGATGCTGGGCCAGTTCCGGAAAAATCCCCTCACGCGTCGTGAATTTCTGAGCGTGATCGGCAATCCAACCACCAGCCTCGACCACTGAACCGGCTCTTGCGGCGATCCTATGCTGCCTTCTGCAGGAAGCCGGGATAGTACTCCGCCAGCATGCGATCACGGAACGTGACGAGATTGCGATGGCTTTCCGCATAGCGGCGCAACTCGGACTCGAACCATGGCGTCAGCAGCGCGGCGACCATCCCGAATGCGGTTGCGTCAACGCCGCATGGCTCCGGTCCCATCAGGTACGGCTTGTTGCCGAGCAACGCAGACAGCGCCGCGACGGAACGGTGGCCCAGGTCCTCGATCTCTGTCTTGTTGTGCCGGCCCAGACCATGCGCGTGTAGCGATTCCAGCACGCGGCGGCGGGCATTCTCCCGCGCAAAGTCGCGCCGCTCGCGCGGAAGGGTGTCGAAAAAGCGCGCTGGCCCCTTGGCGAAATTGCGCTCGTCCGCCCAGCGCAGATGCAGGATGGCCCAATAGAGATGATCCTCCAGCATCCGCTCAGTCGCCCAAGCGCGCGCCCGCATGTCGCGCGTCAGCCCCCGGTCGAGATCGGCCCCATATTTCCGCTCCATGTGATCGCGGATGAAGGTGGAATCTGCAATGACCTCCCCGTCATCCTCGATATAGGGGAGCTTACCGTTCGGCGCATCCCGTGGCGTGGCCCGCGCCTTGCCGAAAGGAATCTCCGCCAGCTTCAGCTGAATTTCGGTTTTCAAAACGAAGGGACTGGGGTCGGGCAGCCCAAAAAACGGCCCGAAGCCATACAGCGTGATCATGCCTCTCCTCCTGAATGGAGGCTTCCCTTAGCCGATGGCTGCTGACAGCATGGTGTCAGCAGTCTGGCGGCAGGATGTCAGCAGGTGAGGACGTTATGAGGCGCGCGGATCGGCTGTTTCGCATCATCCAGATTCTGCGCCGGCGCCGCACGCCCGTGACCGCGAACGACATTGCGGAGGAACTGGAGACTTCGCTGCGCACGGTCTACCGCGATATCGCGCAGCTTATCGCCGACCGTGTACCCATACGGGGCGAAGCCGGCATTGGCTACGTGCTGGAGCGAGGCTTCGACATGCCGCCGCTCATGCTGACCCCGGAGGAAATCGAGGTCGCTATTCTTGGGGCACAATGGGTGACGGGGAGGGCCGATGCAGCGCTCGCGCGCGCCGCGTCCGACCTCATTTCGAAGATTGGCGCGGTGATCCCTGAGCATCTTCGCCCCTTGGTACTCGATCCTGCGCTCACCTCGCCCAACTGGCATGCCGTGCAGCCGGATTCGATCGACATGGGCCGGATGCGCGCGGCCATCCACGACCAGACCAAAGTCGCGATCCATTATCGCAATCTGAAGGAGGAAGGTACGGCGCGCGTCATCTGGCCCATTGCGATCAGCTACTTTGAGACGGTGCGGGTGATTGTGGCGTGGTGTGAGTTGCGGCAAAGCTTCC
This sequence comes from Alphaproteobacteria bacterium, assembly GCA_019242395.1. Taxonomy (GTDB): domain Bacteria; phylum Pseudomonadota; class Alphaproteobacteria; order Micropepsales; family Micropepsaceae; genus Rhizomicrobium. The sequence continues at coordinate 3,146 of JAFAVP010000083.1, forward strand.
GGAACTTCCGAACCGACCGCGTCGTTGAGGCACAGTTCCTGTGCGACCGCTATCCAAGCCCCCGCGTTCGCCTTCTCGCCGCCTGGAAGAAGCAGATGAAAGCAGAGCACCAAGCCATGATGGGGCGGCGGGTGGCTGGAGGTTCCACAAGCGTGGATGGCGCTGGCGCCACAACCTTTGTTTGACCTGCAGTTTGAGTGGCATAGCAGGCATTCACCAAGCATCCTCGCATGTGCTGGATTCCGGCGCGTGTTGCTGGTGTTCTACGTGAGCAGCACTGAGATTCGCCGGTGATCCACCAGAGCGATTCCATTCCTCCGCCGCACCTGGAAAGCGCGATGCGCTCGAACCTGGATGCGGCGAGACACGCGCTAGCCGAGCGCCGGCGCGCCTTCGGAACCCTGTTCATCAGCCTGGTGTGCATGGGCGCAGGGCAGTCGGTGATCTACACGATCCTGCCGTCGGTCGCGCGCCAGCTGCGCATTGGTCCGCTGCAGGTGACCTCGATCTTTGCGGCGTCCGCAGCCATTTGGATTTTCTCCTCGGCCTACTGGGGCAGGCGAAGCGACCGCAGCGGCCGCAAGCCGGTGATGCTTTTGGGCTTGGTAGCGTTCGCCATCTCCTTTCTCGCCTTTGCCACGACAATGCTCGCCGGTTTGAATCGATGGCTGCCCGGATTCCTGATCTTTCCCCTGCTGATCGCATCGCGCTGCATTTATGGTGGCTTTGGCTCAGGCACGTCTGCCGCGGCGCAAGCTTATGTAGCCGACCGCACGAGCCCCGAAGAGCGGCTGCGCGGGGTCGCCATCATCAGCATGGCGTTCGCATTCGGCACCACCTTCGGCCCGGTCATCGGCTCGGCGTTCGCGCTGATCGGGCTGTTGGCGCCCTTCTATTTCATCTCAGCCCTCGCCGCGGCGAGCGCCTTCGCGATCTATTTTCTGCTGCCCGAGCATGCGCCGCCTCCCCTGCATCCGCATGCCGTTACCACGCTGCGATGGCACGAGAAGCGGATGCTGCCCTTTGCAGTCTTCGGCATCGTGCTCAGCATGGCCGTTTCCATCCCTATTCAGACGGTCGGCTTCTTCTTCATGGATGTCCTGAAGGAGAGCTCCCACGCAACGGCGCAGTTCACCGGAATCGGACTGATGTTGTCCGCGCTCGCCGCGTTATTTGCGCAGTTCGTTGTGGTGCAGCGCTCCGGCCTCTCCGCGCGCGTGCTGACCAGCGCTGGATTGCTTATCGCCGCGGCCTCCAACGTATTCTTCGTGATCGCCGGCCACTTCACGCTCGTGATGCTGGCGCTCCTGCTTTCGGGCCTGGGCTTCGGGCTCGCGCGCCCTGGATTTACCACCGGCGCCTCCCTTTCGGTGGCGGCGCACGAGCAGGGCGCCGTGGCCGGGATTCTCAATGCGGCCGGTGCGGCGGGCTTCGTGTTCGGGCCGCTGATCGGCTGGCTCTACGAGCTCTCGCCCTACGTGCCGTATGTCTTTGGAGCCGCGGCCATGCTGAGCCTGCTGGCCCTGCAGTATCTGTCGCCGGTGCTCCGCCATGCGGGGGATATTCTCCCGGATGCCCATGTGATCGAAGAAACGGCGGAAACTCCTATGGTCGGCGACTAGCCGGTCTGCGGCGCGAGAGTCACGGACTTTACGACTGCAAAAGCCCGCTGGCCCGGGTGTAATCGAAGCCGCGCGCAAGAGCTGCGCGTGATCCGTGCGACAATGGGCGTGGGCCCGCAGAGCAGCCGCACGTCCACGTGCGCAGGCGTGCTTTCGCGTAGCTGTGAGATGGTAACGGGCAGGAGATTGTTGGCGCTGATGGCATTGGGCTTCTCAAGCGCAATCATCACATCTTCCGCACGGATGCGCGTTCGCAGCCGCGTGCCTTCCGCCTCGCTAAGCAGAGGCACCAGTAGTTCACCGCCGGGGAAGGCGAGGCGGGTCAGCCCTTCATCCGAGGCGTGGCGGCTCACTTCGGTTTCTATCATCGCTCCGTAGGGGGAGCCGCCAGTATAGTCCGGCAGGCGCAGATCGGTCAGCACGTCGCTCGCTGCGCCGCTCAGCGCGACGCGGCCGTCCTTGATAACGATCATCTCTTGCGCGAGCCGTGACACCTCGTCGAGCGAGTGGCTGACGTAGAGAATGGGTAGCGTTGCCTGATCGCGCACCCGTTCGAGATACGGCAGGATTTCCGCCTTGCGGCCGAGATCAAGCGCGGCAAGCGGCTCATCCAGCAGCAGGATGTCCGGTGCCGCCAGCAACGCGCGCCCCAATGCCACGCGTGCCTTTTCTCCGCCGGAGAGGTTGCCGGGCCTCCGTCGCAGCAGCGAAGTAAGTCCCAGCAACTTCAAAATGCGGGCGACTTCGGATTCCGGAAGCCGCTTGTAAGCGCGGCGCCAGCCGAAGCGGAGATTGCGTTCAACGTCGAGATGCGGAAACAGCCGCGCGTCCTGGAAGACATACCCGATGCCGCGTTGGCGCGGCGGCAGCCAAATGCCGGCCTTGCTGTCGAACAGAACGCGTTCGCCGATTGCAATGCGGCCTTCATCCGGGTTCAGCAGCCCCGCAATGGCATTCAGCACCGTAGTCTTGCCTGCGCCGGAGGGGCCGAAGAGCGCGGTGACGCCGGTGCGCTGCACGGTGAATGCGATCTCCAGTGCAAAATCGCCGAAGCGATGACGAAAGCTGACGTCGAGGTTCATCGGCCGGCGAGGCGGGCAGCACGGTGAGTGGCAATCTCGGCCAATATTAGTCCGGCAATCGCCAATACAATTGACAGGGTGGAAAGCCGTGCGGCTTCCGCTTCTCCGCCCGGGGTCTGAAGCGCCGCATAAATTGCGAGCGGCAAGGTCCGGGTCTCGCCGGGAATGTTCGAGACAAAAGTGATGATTGCGCCGAACTCGCCAAGGCTCGCCGCGAAGGCTGTGATCGCGCCGGCTACGATGCCCGGCAGCGCCAGCGGCAAGGTGAGATTCAGCAGACGATCGAGGCGGCTGGCCCCCAACGTTTCCGCCGCCTGATGCAGCCGGGTGTCGATGGCCTCCATTGCGAAGCGGATGGCGCGAACCTGCAGCGGGAAGGTGATGATCCCGGAGGCGAGTGCCGCGCCCGTCCAGCTGAAGACGAAGCGGATGCCGAGATGGCTTAACAGCCAGGAGCCAACGGGCGCGCGCGTGCCCAGTGTCAGAAGCAGAAGATAACCGACCACCACCGGTGGTAGCACCAGCGGCATGTGCAGCACGCCGTCTACGAGCGCCCGTCCCGGGAACTTACGCGTGCTGAGCGCCGCAGCAGCGGCAATCGCAAAGGGCAGCGCTCCAGCAACCGCCGCCGCTGAGACTTTCAGGCTCAGCAGCAGCGCCTGGGCCTCAGCCGGCGAAAGAATCAGTGGTGTTTCCTGCCGCCGGACGGCTGCTGGGCGGCGGTGTTGGCGGCCAAAGTCCCAGTTCCACCGGACCGCGCATAGACGGACCAGAGGCGCCCAACCGCCTGTGCAGCCGGCGTACTTTTCACGGCAGCGAAGGTCTTGAGCGCCGCCTCCTTTTGTCCGCCGGCCAGTTGCACGATGCCGAGGGAGATCTGCGCCTCGTCGGGTTTGCTCAAATTGCCCTTTTTGATACCGGCCTGCACGGCATTTAGCGCGTCCGCATACTGTCCACGCCCCCACAGGTTTTCGCCGTAAGCGACGAGATCGTCTCCGGTTTTGGAGGCGTTTGCCTGCTTCTGCGTATTCGCAAGGGTCGCGGTGTCCTTTGCCGCCTGAGTCTGCGCGAGGTTCAGCAATCGCTGGTCGCGTTCGCCCTGCAGCAGCTTTACGGTGAAGCCTTTCTGCGCCACCGCTAACGCCTCGGCCGGGAAGTGGAATTCGAGCGCCAGCTGAGTCAGCAACTCATAATCTTCCGCGTTGCGCATGTTCCCTGTCGCATACCGGATGCGATAGATGTCGAGGTTCAGGTGATCGGTCAGCCGCGGCGTGGCGTCGGCGGAAGCGAGCAGGTAAGTCCAGTATTTCGCCTGTCCTTGCAGGATCAGCCGCTCGGCGACCTGGCCTTCCGTCTGCGTGTCGCCCGCCTTGCCGGCGGCGCTCATCAGCAGCGAAAGAACCTGATCGCTATTGCCAAGGCCCTTCAGCAGCTTGATGGCAGTACCGTAGTCGCCCATCAGGTAATACGCCTGCGCAACGATCACCTGGCTGGAGAAATCGAAGCCGCCGCCTTTGCGCAGACACGCTGCGTCGGCGCCGACCACGTCCCGATAACGCCCGGCGTTGTAATCTGTCGCGAACTTTGCCTTACAACCCAACGCGCTGCCGCCCGCGCCGGTTTTGGCAGCGATGAACTGCCGAGTCTGGTTGATCGCAGCCTGCTCCTGGCCGGTCAGTCCTCCCACAGCGGCGGCTTGGTTCACTTTGGCCATCGCGGCAGCACCCTTGCCGGCATTTGCAAGCGACACTGCTTCCTTCAGCGGATTACCCACCTGCGGCCGCACAGTCACGGCATACGCGGCAGGGGCGAACACAGTGCCGGCGGTGAGCGCCGTTGCGGTTCCCAACAAAAAAGCCAATCCCACGGATTGCAGGAGTCTCGACGTCATAAATGCCTCGTTAGGGGAGCGAAGTGCCCGGCGAGCTTCCGAGCCCTTCTCCCTTAGATGTAGTTGTTGGTGTTCACGATCCCGATTTTCACCGCACCGCGGCGCTGCGCGTTGGCCATCACTTTGGCGACCGTGTCGTACTTCGCAAGCCGGTTTGCGGTGATGTGGATCTCGTCCTGCTCTTCCGTCGGCTTCTGGCCTTGCGCATAGAAGTACGAGTCTAGCGTCTTCCAATCTACGGCCTGATTGTTCCAGTAAATCGTCCCGTCGAAATCCACCATGATGTTGTCGACCGTCGGCTGGACCAGCGGCGGCTTGGTGTTCGGCGGCGGCATGTCGAGCTTTACCGCGTGCGTCTGGATGGGCAGGGTGATGATGAGCATGACGAGAAGCACGAGCATGACGTCGATCAACGGCGTCGTGTTCATCTCCACCATCACCTCATCCGCGCCTGTGGCGGAACCGACATTCATGGCCATGGTCAATATCCTCGATGCTACGGCGCAGCGGCGGCGGTGTTTTGCGGTTCGGTTAGGAAGCCGATCTTCGGAACGCTCGCCCGTTGCGCGTCGTACACAAGCCGGCCGACCGCTTCGAACCGTACATCCTTATCGGCGCGGATGTGCACTTCCGGCAGCGCGCGCCCTGAGTGATAGGCCCGCAGCATGGCGTCCTCCAGCCGCTGGATCAGCTCCTGATTGCTGTCCACGGGCTGGTTGTTCCAATAGATGTTCTCGTCCTTGTCCACGGCCAGCACGATATTCTCCGGTTTCGTGGTGGTTGGAATGTTCTTGGCGTTGGGCAAGTTCACCGGAACCACCTTCACGATCACGGGAATGGTGATCAGGAAGATGATGAGCAGCACAAGCATCACGTCCACCAAGGGCGTGGTGTTGATCGTGGTGTTCAGTTCCGGTTCGTCGCCTTCTGCCGACGCCACTTGCATGGCCATGGCGGAATACCTCCGTTA
>JAFAVP010000227.1 GCA_019242395.1 Alphaproteobacteria bacterium
ATTACGAATGCGTTGCTCTACCGGCTGAGCTAAGGCGGCTCGCGCGTCTGCCATAGCTTAGCGATTCCGCCCGTACAAGCGCACGCCGTCAGGCCCACATTGTCGCGCCGGTATGCACACCAGGGGGGTACGTGCACGTGCGCGTCATCTGGACCCATCTCGCAACTGTCGGGCTGACGTGAGGCCCTTGGGCCTTGACCTCCCGCTGTATGTTCCTTATATGTTCTTTCTGCATAAGGAGTGCTGGTGCCATGATTTAGGCCTTCGCGGGGACATACAGGGACAGGGTGCGGCCTCGCGCGCACCCGCGCGAACTCAGGGACCATGCGGGAGCTGGCAGGACGCTGCCGTTCACTGCGCGCCAATGGGCAGGTTCACCGGATGTCGCAACAGAGCCCGTGGGGAGGAGCATGGTGCCGTCCGGCGGCCACTTGAATGGGGCCAGCACACCGGCGGCGAGCCAGAGCTCAGGGCCAGGCGGGTCACACACCGCGCTTTCCGGATCGGGCTGCAGCATCGCCGGCCGGAAGAGCGGGAAACAGCCCGCCTTTTTTGCTGCGGCCGGATTATTCCGGCGCGATGGTGAGCTTGATGCCGTCAATCTCCGGGCCGCAGGTGATCTGGCAGGAAAGCCGCGAGTTGGGCTCCACCGCAATGGCCATATCCAGCATATCTGTTTCAGCATCCGATTTCGGCGGCAGCTTCTCGTACCACTCCGGATCGACATACACCTGGCAGGTGGCACAAGCGCAGGCGCCGCCGCACTCCGCCGCCACAGGCAACCCGGCATCGCGCAAGATTTCCATCACGCTCCAGCCATCGCGGCCTTCCAGCGTGTGCACCTCGCCTTTGCGGTCGGTGGCGACGATCTTCATGCCACGCCCAATTTCTTCTGCAGGCTGGAGGAGGAGGTCGTGTACTGGAAGCGCAGCTTCTCGTTGGGCCGGCAGATATGGAACGCGGCTTGCGCCATCAGGGCGGCTTCGTGGAAGCCGCAAAGGATGAGCTTCAGCTTGCCAGGGTAGCTGTTGATGTCGCCGATGGCGAAAATGCCGGGCGTCGAGCTTTCGAACTTGTCCGTGTCAACCGGAATACGGTCTTCGTGCAGGTTGAGGCCGAACTCCGCGATGGGACCGAGCTTGATCGTGAGTCCGAAGAACGGCATGAACGTATCGCAGGCGTGAACCCATTCCCGCTTGTCGGGGCTGGCGAGGGTTACGGCTTCGAGCTGTCCATTCCCGCCGTGCAGCGCCTTGACGCTGGCAATTTCGAAATTGATCTTCCCGTGCGCGGCCAACTCCCGCATTTGATTCACGCTATGCTGTTGCGCGCGGAAGCCATCGCGGTGATGCACCAGCGTGAGCTTTGCAGCAATGGGCGCGAGGTTGATCGTCCAATCCAATGCGGAGTCACCGCCGCCGGCGACCAGAATGTTCTTGCCCCGGAACGCCTCCATCCTCCGCACGGCGTAATGCACCGACTCACCCTCGTATTCGGCAATACCGGCAATCGGCGGCCGCTTCGGCACGAAGCTACCCGCACCCGCCGCAATCACCACCACCGGGGCGATGACCTCTGTTCCCGCATCGGTTTTCAGACGCCAGCGGCCGTCATCCAACCTGTCGAGGCCGCTCGCCATTTCTCCCAGATGGAACTCCGCCGCGAACGGCTTGATTTGCTCCATCAGCCGGTCTGTCAGCTCCTGGCCACTGACCACCGGCAGGCCAGGAATGTCGTAGATCGGCTTCTCCGGATAGAGCTCGGTGCATTGCCCGCCCGGCCGGTCCAGGATGTCCACCAAGTGTGCTTTCAAGTCGAGCAGGCCGAGCTCGAAAACGGCGAAGAGCCCTATCGGCCCTGCGCCCAAGATAACAACATCCGTCTCATGCCTGCCCGGCATCGGCATCCTTCTTGGCCTGTTCGCGAAGAGCGGGGCTTACAGGCGGGAAGTGGGCAGTGCAACCTTGCGCAATGGGTGACGGGTGACCAAGGCCCTGTAGCTACTCATCCAAATAAGCACGGATGAAGTCCTGTACCGTTTCGGCGCGGTTCCTCAGGGTGAGCAGCACCTTCAGTGCTTGCCCGTGTTGCGCTGCAGGGTCCAACGGCTCGGCTTCGGCTGCTACGTCGGCCAAACCGAAGGCGCCGATCCCCCTCGCGGCGCCCTTCAGGGAGTGGGTGATATGACGCCAGGTTCTGGTGTCCGCCGCCTCCACGACCGCCTGCAGCTGGAGCATCAACTCGGTCGACTGATTTAGGAATAGTTGCAAAACATCCGAATTCAGCTCGCGGCTGCCGCCCGTGTAGCGGCTGAGGTGGGCCAGATCGACCGGGCTGGCGGAGGGGACACTCATTTGGTTGCCAGTATCCCCCAGAAGGCCAAAGGAGGCGTTAATCCGGCCCTGTGGATGCTTCGCCTCGTCGCTGTTGTGCCGGGCCGAGTCCTTTGATGGAATGTGGTTAAGGGCTGTCGAGCGCGGAGGGC
>JAFAVP010000250.1 GCA_019242395.1 Alphaproteobacteria bacterium
ATCGCTGAGTACGAATGGTGCCGCGCGAATCCGCATACCAGATGTTGTGGTTGCCGCGCTCAGGCGATGGCCGTCAGACCCGCGTGGCGAGACCGGTTTACCGCTTCGGCGGTTTCAGTTGGAACACTGTGCCGTAAGCGTCGGTGCCGCCCTGATAGGTGTCGCCATACAAATAATGGTGCGGCCCCACGGAGAGGCCGGCATACGGCGCAGAACCATCGTGGCCGCCGTTATAGCCGGTGAAGGCGTGCAGCACGGTGTAACTTCCATCCAGGCCGGCGGCGAACACGGTGCCGCAGGAACAATCGGCGTCGCCATAAGATGAGGTGGTGCCGTACAGTTTGTTTTTCAGCAGCACGACGCTGCTTGCCGGATAGGTGCCGCCGCTGTCGGGCGCGAAGGCATGGATCACGGTAAAGCTCCCATCGGGTGCCAATTTGTAAACGGTACCGCCGCCGCTGCTCCCTCCCGTGCTTGTCGTGCCGTAAAGATTTCCCGCCTTGTCGAGAGTCAGAAAACCTTCCGGAACCGCGCCTTCGTTGGGGGGATCAAAAGTGTGAAGCGTCGCGTAGGCCCCTCCGGGGATAATGGAGAATATCGTGCCGTTGCCGCCGCCCCCGGTCACGCCGTACAGCGTCCCGCGCTTGCTCCTGATCAGCCGCGCGACAGGATTCAGGCCATCGAAATCGCCGCCGAAGGTGTGCAGCACCGTGAAGGCCCCGCCCGCAGGCTGCTCCCATATCGTGCCGCCGCTGTTTCCGCCGCCTTCGTATGCCACGCCGTAAAGATTGCCTTCCGCGTCTAGCGTGGGCGCGTCAATCGGGCAGTCGCCATCATTCGCATGATCGAAATCGTGCAGCACCTGATAAGCGCCGCCGGGATCGAGCTCGAAGAGCACACCGTACCCATAAGCTCCCCCCTCGCAAGCAGTGCCGAAAATCCTGCCGGTGGATTGGTCGTAGAGCACGCCGCCGTAAGGGTCCGCGCCGTCCGCCGAATTGAAATCGTGAAGTACAGCCGGAGCCTGCCCGGGCGCCACCATCACAACCGCCCCGGCACCGTTGGCGCCGCCCACTCGCGTGGCGAGATAAACATTGCCCGAATTGTCCACCGCGGGGGCGCCGTAAAACGGAAGCCCGCCATCCGAGCCGTGCAGACTTGCGATCAGCTGATATCCCGGAGCCGCCGCCATGGCGCCTGGCGGCGTAGCAGCAATCAGAGCGACCCAACCCAGGAATGCCGTTCGTACAAACATGATCGGAGAACGCATGATTTGCCCCTTTGTATCGAGCGCAGCTCCGGCCGGCTCAGCCGCTGGAAGGCTGCCGCGCTTCGACATCAGGCGGGAACGTTAGCACCCCGGCATTGGCAAGACGAATCGCCATAATGCGAGCGCCAGCAGCCATCACAAGCGAAAACCCGCGGGAGCTTTCGCTCCCGCGGGTTCTCTCTTTTCGCTTCGGTGCCCTGCGTGGAGGGGCTTGCCGCACGGCGCCTCCGCTACAAGAGCATCAGAGCCGGACGCTGACGCCGATGAACGCGCCGGTGCGCGGGTTCACCTTGCAAAAAGCGGTCCGGCCGAAACGGTTGACGCACTTCACGACATAGTAGCCGCGATACATGTAAGGCGCGCCGACCACGCGAATGTTGCGGGCCTTCACGACTTCCAGAACGCGGCCGCGATCGATGTAGCGCGCAGCAACCGCTCTGTTCGGCGCGACGATCACCTTGTGCTTCTTCTCGATGACGACGGCGGCGTTGGAGACGGTGCTTGCCACCATCGCAAGAGCGCCGATCGCGCCGGCGATAAATTTGCTCTTCATGTCCACTCTCCTTGTCCAATTCCCCGCCGCTAACCGGCGAGCGATGGCGCGAGAATGGCGAAGCGCCTCTGAACGGACTCTGGGCTGGAAAAAAATTCTCCGTTCAGCTTGATGAAGCGCAGGTGAACGGCAGCTTTACCGGGGCAGGGCTTCGTGAACAGAGAAAACCCGCGGAAGCTTTCGCTCCCGCGGGCTCTCGCTTGATACTTCGCATTCCGCGTGGAGGGGCTTGCCGCGAAACACGTCGCCTCAAGAACGTTCAAAGGCGCAAAGCGATGCCCAGGAATGCGCCTGAATAAGGGTCCACCTCGCAGAAGCTGCGGCGGCCGAGTTTGTCGAAGCAGCGCAGAAGATAGCGCCCGTTGTAGAGGTAAGGAGTTCCCGCGAACCGGATGTGCTGTGTGCGGACGATTTTCTCAACGCGCTCGGGTGAAAGGAGCGGCTGGGGTCTTGCATGCGAGGCCGCGTCCGGCGCAACTGCGGAAGCAGCCGTAGCAATCAATCCGGAAAGCGCCGCTGCGATGGCAAGCATTTTCAGCATGTTATCTCTTCGCGCTGGCGCCGCTTCGCGCTGCCGTTGTATGTACGGGCAGGATCATGGGTGTGCGGCGCTGAACCCACTCTGGACAGCGCATTCATCGAGGGTTCATCGCGGAACGATTAGAGAAAGCGCATGTGCTGGCGGCTTTTGATATGCGCGGTTTCGGCGCTCCTGCTGGCCTTCTCGCCGGCTTCTGCGCAGGACAGGTTCGTGCACCCGCGCGGCCCCGGCGAAGCTGTGCCTCTCGACCGTATCCTGCCGCACATCCGCAGCGCGCATCCCGGCACGTTTTCCGATGTGGACGGCCCCTTCGCGGATCCGGCTGGACGGCTTCACTACCGCATCAAATGGCTGACGCCAGACGGACGTGTGATCTGGCTGGATACGGACGCGCGCACCGGCCATCTTCTGGGTGTCAATCATGGGTGGAGCGGCTACGGCCCTTATCCCCGTGGGTATTATCCGCGCGCCGTTGGGGTGCCGGAGGGTCCGCCGGCGCGCTATTTCCGGCCGCGCGGTGTTTGGATGCATGGTTGGCGCGGGCCCGGCCATTTCGGACTGGGCGGGTTCCGCGGCCATGGAGGAAGGGGCAGATAAGATGCGAGTCTTGCTGGTCGAGGACGACAAGGACCTGCAGCGGTTGCTGAAGACGGCGCTGAGCGACGCGGGCTACGTGGTGGATAGCGCCGGCGATGGTGAGGAAGGCCATTTTCTCGGCGACACCGAACCTTACGACGTGGTGATCCTCGATCTCGGATTGCCGAAGATGGATGGCGTGCGCGTGCTGGAGCAGTGGCGCAAGGCGGGCCGCAAGATGCCGGTGCTGATTCTCACCGCACGCGATCGCTGGAGCGATAAGGTTGCCGGGTTCGATGCCGGCGCGGACGATTATCTCGCCAAGCCCTTCTATACCGAAGAATTGCTCGCGCGTGTACGGGCGCTGGTACGGCGCGCGGCTGGGATTGCGACCTCCGAAATCGAAGTGGGCCCTTTGCGCATCGACACGCGCTCCTCCCGCGTCACCTTCGACGGCAATCCCGTGAAGCTGACGTCGTTGGAATACCGGTTGCTGGCCTACCTTGCGCATCACCGCGGCAGGGTGGTTTCCCGCACCGAGCTGGTCGAGCATCTTTACGATCAGGATTTCGATCGCGATTCGAATACGATAGAGGTGTTTGTCGGGCGCTTGCGCAAGAAGCTCGATCCCAACCTGATCCAGACGGTGCGCGGCCTTGGCTATGTTCTCGAAACTCCGGAAGCCGTTCGGAACGAGGCTCGCGCCAGGGCTTGATTCGCTTTCCGGCCGGCTGATTGCCTTTGCCGCAGTCTGGACGGTGCTGGCGCTGGCCATCGGCGGCGCCGTCCTGTCCGGCCTTTTTCGCGCTTCGGTGCAGGGCGATTTCGATTCGCGTCTGCAGTTCGATTTGGACGGCCTGATCGCGGCAGCCGAGCCGGACAGCAGCGGCCGCGTCTCGTTGCGCGAGCGCTTTTCCGATCCGCGTTTCGAGCGCGTCTATTCCGGCTGGTACTGGCAGATCGTGCCGGAGAAGCCGAAGGGCGATATCCGCATCTCGCGCTCCCTGTGGGACAATGCGGTGCGGCTGACCGATTTCCGCATGCGGAACAATATCGCGTGGGGGCATGGGGTGGGGCCGGAAGGTCAGCCGGTGCGCGTGGTGGCGCGAAGGATCGAATTTCCCATCACGGCCACGCCGCAGCGGGAGGATGTTCGCGTCTACACCTTCCTCGTTGCCGGCAACATGTCGGAGGTCGAAGCCGAAGTCGCCCGCTTCAACACCATGCTATTCTGGGCCTTCGCCATTTTCGGGCTCGGCCTGATTGCCGCAATCTTGCTTCAGGTGCGCATTGGCCTGCGTCCTCTGCGGCGGGTCAGTGCCGGCCTTGCGCAGGTGCGCGCCGGGGAAGCGCCGAGGCTGGATGGCCGCTTCCCTGCCGAGATCGCCCCGTTGGTCCGGGAGCTGAACAGCCTGATCGATCACAATGCCGAAGTGGTGGAACGCGCGCGCACGCAGGTGGCGAACCTGGCGCATTCGCTGAAGACGCCGCTCTCGGTTCTGGCAACGGAAGCTTCGGCGCAACCGGGACCGTTGGGAGAGATCGTCTCGTCCCGCGTGAACAGCATGCGGCGGCAGATCGATCATTATCTGGCGCGGGCGCGCGCAGCGGGTGCCGCGAAAATTCTCGGCAGCCGCGCGGCCGTGAAGCCGGTGCTCGACGATCTCGCCCGCACGCTCGCGCGCATCCACGGTCAGCGCGCATTGTCGATTACCGCAGACTGTCCGCCTGGGTTGGCGTTTCGCGGCGACCGGCAGGATTTGGAGGAGATGGCCGGCAATCTCATGGACAATGCGTGTAAGTGGGCCAAGTCCCGCGTTCGCGTGCACACCGCGGGCAAGCCGGACGGCGAACTGGACATCTGCGTCGACGACGATGGCCCGGGCCTCGATCCGGACGAGCGGGGACGCGTCGGTGCGCGTGGCGAACGATTGGACGAAAGCGTGCCGGGCTCCGGCTTCGGCCTGGCGATCGTGCGCGATATTGCAGGCCTTTATGGCGGCTCGCTCGAATTCGGTGAAAGCCCGCTGGGCGGCTTGCGCGCCACCCTTCGCCTGCCACGAGCGGCGTAAGGATTACGCAAGTTTCATTCTAGATTGCCACAATTGAAGCGCCTAATCGCGCCTGAAGGTCGGGGGACCAATCGGCACAATCGCAGCCTGAGTAAGCCCGCTACGTTTCCGCGGGCGCCCTTGCGCTCATTGATCTCTGCTTCTGAATTCGAAGGAGATCGCCATGCGGTTCGAAGGTTTCGCAAATCCGGTTACGCTTGCAGCGGCGTTGGTCTTTGCAAGTGGCGTCACTGGCGGCGCGCGCGCCGCGCTGACGGTCTCGACCGGCGCCACGAACAACGTGAGCTGCTCGAAGAAACACGTCTGCACGGCAACCGCCGCCGATGCCGTGCTGAACGTCACCGACCTCGCTAACATGCTTGCGAGTGGCGACGTCAGACTGGTGCCGGGAAGCTTGGCTAGCGACATCGACATTGCCGCCTCCCTGAGCTGGGCGAGCAACTCGCGGCTAACACTTGATGCCCACGATTCCATCATGGTGGAACAATCTGTCACGATAACTGGTACCGGCGCGATGACCTTCACGACCAACGATGGCGGCAGTGGCGGTGTCCTGACTTTCGGCGCATCTGGCTACGTCAATTTTTGGGACCTAAACAGCGGCCTGATCATCAACAAGAAGAGCTTCACCTTGATCGATGATATCGCATCGCTTGCCAGCGGCATCGCAGCTAATCCGAAGGGCAATTTTGCGCTCTCCAAAAGCTACGATGCGACTCCTGACGGCACTTACACGCAGGCTCCTATTCCTACGGTGTACAAGGGCGCTCTGGACGGATTGGGAAACACGATTTCGCATCTCTCGATCGATAGTTCTGGACACCAACATTACTTGGGCCTGTTCGCCAAAGTGCTGCAACCAGGAACGATTGGAAATATGCGCCTCACAGGCGTGAAGGTAACGGGTAATGCGTCGTACATGGGAATGCTTGTAGCAGCCGGTAGCGCGTCGCTTTTCGACAATTCGGTCGCGGGCACCCTCATGGAAAAGAGTCTCGATAATACGTACGTCGGCGGTATGGCCGGTCAGGCTTCGGGTGCCGCCTTCATTATCGACAATCATGCAAACGTGTCCGTGACAAGCAAAGGCAGTGGGGGGATTGGAGGGTTGATTGGAGATGTGAGCGCGGCCACAATTTCCAACGACGCTTCGGAAGGCTCGGTCACCGTAGTAGGCGGCGGCAATATTGGGGGCCTGTTTGGCGGGGCAAGCAGCAGCGGCATTACCGGGTGTCATTCTTCGACCACGGTCGTGGCGGGCACCCTTCCCAAGGCCGGTGGGCTGATCGGGGAAACGGATTACGCTTCGATTTCTGACTCTTACGCGACAGGCTCTGTCACCGCGGCTTATCCGACTTCCGACGGCGGCATAGGCGGTCTCGTGGCCTTCTCCAGAAACACTACCATCAGCGGCAGTTACGCCACGGGCAATGTTCAGTCCACCAACGATGTTGTGAATTCGAACGGTCAGACGCTCGGGGGCCTGGTAGGAACACTGGACGGCGGCTCAATTGTCGATTCACATGCTACCGGCGGGGTGATCGCGCCGAACAATAATTCCAATAATGCGGAAATAATCGCCGGCGGTCTGGTTGGAGATGCCGCGGGCGTTCCCATAGCACGGTCCTTCGCCACCGGTAACGTGACCGCCGGAACTGGGTCGGATGTTTCTGTAGGTGGTCTTGTAGGAGATGAAGGAGGGCCGATTGACCAGTCTTGGGCGAGTGGATCAGTATCTGCTGGGGGGGGGAGTGGTGCGGGTGCGACAATCGGAGGATTGGCTGGAGCTGCCTCACCTATCACAAACTCCTACGCAACGGGTCACGTCTCCTGCGGTCCCAGTTCGTGCTCGGTGGGCGGGCTAGGGGGAGGCGCAGATAGAAGCGCCCTTTCGCAGGTATATTCGACGGGTTCCGTGAGTGGCGGCGCTGGGTCATATGTCGGCGGTGTTATCGGCTTCGACAATGCATCCAGCGGTAGCGCGACGGCAGGATATTGGGATTTGGATACCAGCGGCGTGAGTGAGGGTGCGGGAAACGTTGCAAACGATCCGGGCCTCACGGGGTTAAGCGACGCTCAGCTGAAATCCGGATTGCCATCCGGTTTCGATCCGAATATCTGGGGTCAGAGCGCTGGCATCAACAACGGCTATCCCTATCTGCTCGCGTTGCCGCCCGGTTCGACCGCAGTCCATGGTGCGTCGCCCGGCAAGGCTCCGTCACCGCTATTGCGGCGTTAGCGGAAGGGCTGGACGAAAGCATGCCGGGCTCAGATAGGTAAGCGAGCTGCAACTTATGAATGCATGCGAGAGGCGTTTTTTTGAGACAGGCTGACAACCCTGATCGCTTCGCTGCCGAGCAAAGGATGGTCAGGGGCTGGCGTTGCCATCGGCCAGGCAGGTGTCTCGCGGCTCGGCGTCCCCATGTCCGTTACGCAATGGCGTGCCGCTGCTAACAGATTGCGCCAAGGCGCCGCCTGTGACCCTGGAGATCGTTAACAAACTTCGCGACAGCGAATTCTAGGCCTTTGTGCCGCGCTCCCCCGGAAAGGGGGCATTAACCGCAAGCGCATAAAGTGAACCTCGGCGGCCGGCGAAATTGCGGGCGCGACAGCACGAGGGCAGCATGGCATCAGGGGACAAAATGGATTTGCTGCGGACCTTCCTGGGTTCGCTGCCCGCGGGCCTCGCCGGCAAGGTGGCCCGGGCGGTCGAAGTGGACCGTCTCAACAACGGCAAGATGCTGCCGCACGATCTCATTCTCGAAAGCCTGCGCCCCTCCTTGCGGGATGAGGAACGGGCGGAGCGGACGCACACCCCTATGCGCCTGTTCTGCCAGCCTTTCGAGGACCTGCTGGCCAACGACCAGAAATCGCAGAAGCTGAAGGGCCGCATTTCCCGCAGCTCCATCACGCCGGTCTGGAACTGGCTCGCACAGGACCTGATCCCCGACGTCCTGAATGCCTTCTCGCTTGCGGTGAAGACGGCAGCGATGGGCTACGGCACGGAAGATCTAGAAACCCGCGCCGCCGAGTTCTGGAAAACAGCGTCAAGCACCATGCGCGCCAAGCTGGCGAGCGAGAGCGGGCGCCGGGCCGCCCGGCAAGCAGTCGGCGGCGATGCGATCGTCGAGGATGCGCGCGAAATGGCGATCATGCTCCAGGCGGGCCCTGAAATTTGCAGGCTGCAAGAGCGGCTGGCGCGGCGCGTGCCATCCCTGACGGACGACATCGTGCGCGCGTTCCGCGAGATTTACGAAGAGGTTGCCCTGAAGACACCAGAGGTGGCACCGTACCTGCCGCTCGTGGTCATGAAGCGGCTGGAGCACCCATGGGAAGCGCTGCGGCTGCCGCTTGAAATCCCTCCGGACAGCGAGGCGGGAGCAACCGCATCGACGAACAGCGAATTGGGGATGGCGGGCGAGATCCTCTTCGGAGCGATCGAAGCACATGCCGCTGCGATCCTTGCCGCCCAGCCGAACCAATTCAACGCAGACATTCTGGTCGCCCATGTCGAGGCTTTCGCGACCTTGTCGGCGGGCGTTGCGAAAGAAATCGAGTTGCGCCGCGATGGAGCGTGGGGGCAACGCCTGGTGAAGGATCGCGCGGCGGTTGCCGAAGCCATGGACAATCTGATGGAGCGCGCGGCGATGGAAATCTTCGCGGCGCTGCCCATGCTGGAAGCGGCTGACGGGACGCCAAGAGTACCTGACATGTCGCAACCCGCCGATCCCGAAAAGTCTGATCGGGCGCTGAGCTATGCGCGCCTGCTTGCCGGTTGCCGGAGCTTTGCCAGCTCTGCCTCGTTTGCGGCCTCGCTGAAGCGCGCGGATGAAGAGGCTGGCGTGTCGCTGCAGCGCTACAATGAAGATATCGTGCGGGCTCTTCGCGATGCCAGCGACGAGCAGCGCTTCAATGCCGAGCAGTTCGCGGCACTGGCGACGGAGCTGACCGCTATCCTGTTCAGCCCGGAAGAAGGAGAATTTCTGCGCCGCCGGGGGCGGGCCGCAGTGTCCGAGCCCGTAGCGGCCTGACGCCCGGCGTTGCGGGAATCACGGAGCTCCTGTAGGAGCGGCCTTCATGCCGCCGAGAAACAACCCGCTGAAGCTCAATTCGCTTCAGCTTCGCACGCTCACAATCCTGCAGGCGCTCGCGGCGCTGCCGGAGCTCGCCACCCGCGGTCCTGCCGCGGGTGAAGTGACCATCGAGCGCTTTCCGCAAGCGCATGGCGATCACCTGCATCTTGGCAACGGCGTAGTCTCCGGGAAAGACATGAACGGCCTTTACAACGATAAGGTCTGGCACGCCCTGGAACGCAAGGGTTTGGCGAGAGGCGATTGGCCCCACCGGATCACGCTTACGGCGGTGGGACTCGAATATGAAACCGGCTTGGCGGACGCGCTTCTTCACCGCTCTCCGCATTGACCCTTATCGCACGCGCGTCAGCGTCACGAGTTCTTTGCTGAAGAGTTTCGCGGCGCGGCTCGTTTTCATAAACGCATCGAGCGCCGGCTCACCGGCGGTGATCCGCACGTCCCCCTCTTTCCCGGGTTCGGCCACGCCCGCGATTTCGCCGGCCCGAATGGCGGCGGCTACCGCCTGATCGTCCATCTGGTACAGCGTGATTTGATTTGTTCCCTTCTCAAGGCAGAGGAGAACGACGTGTTCTTCTGCCAGAGGCCCGTCGGAAGCCTCCCCGTTCGTCAATGTTTCCTGCGCGTTCAGGAGATGGTTTGCGCCCAGGGTGACGGCACGGAGAGTGTATGTTGTCCAGTCGCCCAAGTCCTCAGCATGCGGCGGGTTCACCAGGATAGCCGTCATCGTGCCGTCCTCGCCGCCGAGGATATGGAGGTAGGCAGGCGGACCGGCAGGCACCTGCGCCTTCCAGGTGCCAAGAAGACTCGGATCTGTCCTAAATCCGGCGGTGCTCCCCACCGGCGTTTTGCTGGTGACGGGCAGGCAGGCTGCCAATAGCGAGGCTGCCAAGAACAGTGTTATTCGTATCAAGGTCAGCATCACATACCCCTGTCGCGAGCACCGGAGCCAATCTGACTTAACTGGGGCGGAGCGCCGCGTTTGAGCAATTGGATCGCCCCCTTATAATCCTGCCGATGACTCCCAAAAAGCGGCGGCGCCTGTATTTCGCAATTGCGCTCGTTTTGGCGGGCGCTACTGGCGCGGTTCTGGTGGTGCGGGCTCTTCAGGACAATGTGCTCTATTTTTATAGTCCCACAGATGTCGCCGTGAAACACGTCCCGGCTGGAGTAAGATTCCGGATTGGAGGGCTCGTAGAGAAGGGGAGCCTTGTGAAGGGGTCAGGTGCTGAGGTGCGCTTTGTCGTTACCGACGGCCGCAAGCGCGTGCCCGTCAACTACGCTGGCGCGCTGCCGGACCTGTTTCGGGAAGGGCAGGGGGTCGTGGCCACGGGCGCGCTGGATAACGGTGTTTTCCACGCGAGCGAAGTGCTGGCGAAGCACGACGAGCGATACATGCCGCCGGAGGTGGTGGATGCGCTGAAGCGCTCCGGCCGCTGGAAGGAGGACGGCAGGTGACGGGTGAGATCGGTCTGCTGGCGCTGTGTCTCGCGCTTGGGCTTGCCGTGGTTCAAAGTATCGCCGGGCTCGCAGGCGCGCGTGCAAAGGGCGGGCGATCCACGGCTATTGCGTCAGCCGCGGCCATGGGATTGCTGGTGTTTGTGACAATGGCGTTTGGCGCGTTGATCCTCGCGTTTGTGACGTCCGATTTCAGCATCCTGGACGTCGCGCGGAACTCGCACACCGCAAAGCCGCTGCTCTACAAAGTCAGCGGTGCATGGGGCAACCACGAAGGCTCCATGGTGCTGTGGGTGTTCGTGCTCGCGCTTTACTCCGGCTTCATGGCCTTTGCGCAGCGAGGCTCTGAGCGGCTCACCTCGGCTGCCCTTGGCGTGCAGGGATTGCTTGCAGTTGCCTTTTTGCTTTTCATTCTGCTCACCTCGAATCCCTTCCTTCGCCTCGATCCGCCGCCTTTCGAAGGCGCGGGCCTCAACCCGCTGCTGCAGGATCCAGGCCTCGCGTTTCATCCCCCGGTTCTTTACGCCGGTTACGTCGGGCTTTCCGCCGCGTTCGCCTATGCCGCGGCAGGGCTGATCATCGGGGAAGCGGACGCGGCATGGGCGCGCGCCGCGCGTCCCTTCATGCTGGTGGCATGGATCGCACTGACGCTGGGTATCACCGGGGGCAGCTGGTGGGCGTACTACACGCTTGGCTGGGGCGGTTTTTGGTTCTGGGATCCGGTGGAGAATGCTTCCCTGATGCCATGGCTGGTCGCGACAGCGTTGCTGCATTCGGCGCTTGCCACAGAACGCACCGGCGCCTTCCGCACCTGGACGTTGCTGCTCGCGATCATCGGATTCTCCCTCAGCCTTGTCGGCACCTTCCTTGTGCGGTCGGGCGTCCTGACATCGGTGCATTCCTTTGCCAACGATCCCGAGCGGGGGTTTTTCATCCTGCTGATGCTGGTGCTGGCGATCGGCGGGGCGTTGGCGCTATTCGCCTGGCGGGCGCCGCAGCTTCAGGGCGGCAGCGCATTTCATCCGGTGAGCCGCGAAATGGCGTTGCTCCTGAACAACCTGCTGCTCACGGCTGCCGCAGCGACGGTGTTCGTCGGCACATTGTATCCGTTGGCACTGGATGCGCTTACGGGCAAGAAGATTTCCGTTGGCGCGCCGTACTTCGCCATCACCTTTGCGCCACTGTTTCTGTTGTTGCTTCTGCTGGTGCCCTTCGGCCCACGGCTTGGCTGGAAACGCGACGGTTTGTGGAAGGCTCTTCGCAGCCTGGCGCCGGCAGTCGCGGTGGCGGCCGTGACGGCCATTGTGCTCCTGGCAATTGCGCGTCCGGTATCGCTTGCAGGCGCCGGCGCTTTCGCATTGGCGGCCTGGTTGATCGGCAGCAGTGCTATCGATGTTCTCCGCCGCAGGCGCGAGCGCAGCTTCGGCTGGAGCGCGGCCGCATCGGCGCTGGCGCATGCCGGGCTTGGCATTTCGCTGATTGGCATTTCGGCGACGACGATCTGGAAGAGCGAGGCTTCCGATGTGCTTGCGGCGGGACAGTCTCTACCGCTCGCGGGCTACACGCTGCAATTTCGCAGCGTCGCCGATGTGAACGGCCCCAACTATTCCGCCAAACGCGCAGATATCGAGCTGGCCCGCAACGGGCAAGTGATTGCGGCGCTTGCACCGGAGAAGCGCTCCTATCCCGCGGAAGGACAATCCATCAGCAAGACCGCGATTCGCACCACCGGCTTTTCCGACTTGTATGTCGCTCTCGGCGACGAACGGGATCATGGCCGGTGGGTTGTGCGCGCCTATCTCAATCCGCTGGCGCCGTGCATCTGGCTCGGAGGCGGCATCATGGCCTTGGGCGGGCTCTCCAGCCTGTTCGGGCGCGTGCGATTGGTTGCTAAGCGGCCGGTCGCCTATGTGGCGGCGGAATGATCGCCCGTCTAACCGCGGCGATTGTGCTTCTGCTGAGCGCGTCCGCGCTAGCCGCGCCCGAGAAACTGTCCGATCCGAAGCAGGAAGCGCGCGCCGCTGCGCTTCAGAAACAGCTACGCTGCCTCGTTTGCCAGGGTGAGTCTCTGGATGAATCCTCTGCGCCGCTGGCCGGAGATTTGCGTGCCCTGATCCGCGAGCGGATTTCCGCGGGCGATAGCGATGCCGCGGTGAAGCACTATCTCGTCTTGCGTTACGGCGAATTCATCCTGATGAAGCCGCCGCTGGAGAAGGACACGTACCTGCTCTGGTTTGCCCCTCTTGTGCTGGTTGCCGCAGGCAGTCTCGTACTGACGGGCACGGCCTGGCATGCGTACCGGCGCCTCCGTAGAGAGGCCTAAGCACCCAACCGCCGCTTGCATGGCGGCGCTGCGCATGGTTTCTGCCGCCCGCATTTTCCCTCGGGGCGAATCATGGAACTGGAATTGAAGGCTGAACACGCGCGGCTCAACGCCTATGTGGCTGTGACGGTCGCCATAATCTCGGTCGTTACCGCGCTGGGCAACATCAAGAACAGCAACATCGCCCAGCAGATGGCCTTCACCAAAGGCAATTCCGTCGATGTCTGGAATGAATATCAGGCAACCAAAATCAAACTGCATACCGACGAAGACGCTCTTGGCACGATCAGTTTGAGCAACGGCAGCGATGCTGTCCGTGGCGCGGAGACCAAGCGCTTGCAGAAAAAGATCGCGAAATACGATGTCGAATCCAAGGAGCTGATGGAGAAGGCAAAGGGCGAGGACGAGCACTACGGAAGGCTCGATCTGCACCATGAGCAACTCGATATGGCCGAAGCCTTCAACTCCATCGGCATTTCGCTAGCTGCGGTAGCGGCGCTTACGGATCTGTTCTGGCTTCTATGCGTGAGCTGGGGTTTCGGCGCGCTGGGCTTCACGATGGCTGCCCTCGCGTTCGCCGGCTCCACCTTCCACCCGGATCTCCTGATGCGCTGGCTGAGCTAGCCGGGCGCTTAGCCCGGCGGCGGACCGAGATAATCCATCTTGCCGAGGCCTATGCCGTTGTGGCGGAGTATGGCGTATGCCGCGGTGACATGGAAGTAGAAGTTCGGAAGGACAAACCCGGTCACATACTCGCTCCCGGAGAACGACATCGATCCGTTCGGGAATTTCAGCGTCACCTTGCGTGTGTCGGCGCCTTCGAACTGCTCCGCACGGAAGCTCTTCAGGTAATCGATTGTCTTTACGATGCGCTGCCGCAATTCCGGAAAGGTTTTCTCGTCATCCGGAAAAGCCGGGGGCTCGCTGCCCGTAAGGCGCGCGGCGCAACCTTTTGCGGTGTCGCTCACGATCTGAATTTGGCGCGTGAAAGGAAACATGTCGGGGGCGAGGCGCCCCTCCAGCAAGGTGTTGAGATCGCGGTCTTCGGACTTCGCCTGCGCGACTGCTTTGTCGAGGATCTTCGAGAGATTTTGCAGCCCGCGGATCATCGGCGGGATCGAGGCATCGTAGAGGGTGAAGGACATGGCAAGTCTCCTGGGCGGTAGCGCGACTTAGCGGCGAAGCGCTGGCTGAATCAAGCCGCAGCTTTGCGGGCGTGGTCCTTCAACAGGCCGAGACGAAGCAGGCTCTCTGCCGTCGCAACCACGGCGTCCTCGCGTGAGCGCGGCGACCAGCCAAGCATGCGCTGTGCTTTGGCCGAGGTGGCATTTTTGGTCTTACCGAGTTCCGGCAAAATTTGTTTGACCGCCGGATCGCGCAGCGAGGCGAGGCGCACCAGCCAATCCGGTATTTGCCTCGTAGGCACGCGCCGGGCGGCGGCGCCTGCGCGCGTCTTCAGGACCTTGGCGATGTCGAGAATGGACATGAAGTCGCCGGAAACGGCGAGGAAGCGCTCGCCGTTCGCAGCATCGCTGGTCATCGCTTTTATGTGGAGGGCGGCGACGTCGCGCACATCCACCACGCCGAAATACAACCGCGGGCAACCGGGCATGGCGCCATCCATTAGGCGTTGAATAAGGAGAATAGATGTCGAATAGTCCGGGCCGAGTACCGGCCCGAAAACACCGACCGGGTTCACGACGGACAATTCAAGGCCACCGCCTTCGCGCGCAACGAAATCCCATGCGGCCCGCTCTGCAAGCGTTTTGGACTTCGCGTAAGGCTGCACGTGCGGACCGTTGGGATCGGTCCAGCTGGTTTCATCGAAGGGCATCGTTTGGGCCTTGTGACCGTAGCCGATCGCTGCAAACGAAGACGTCAACACCAAACGCTTGACGCCGGCATCGCGGGCGGCTCGGAGGACGCGAAGCGCGCCTTCGCGCGCCGGCACGATCAACTCGTCTTCATGCTTTGGCAGAGTAGCCGGAAAGGGCGAGGCGACGTGCAGCACGTGATCGCAACCGTTGACCGCTTCTGCCCAGCCGGCATCGCTCATCAGATCGGCTGAATAGAAGGAAAGGCGGTCCTGAGCCTGCCCACCACCGGTCTTCAGCATCGCGCGGACGTCGCTTTCGCGGGCAAGGTTGCGCACCGTCGTGCGCACCTGATGTCCTGCCTCCAGCAGCTGCAAAATGCAGTAGCTGCCAATGAAGCCAGACCCACCGGTGACCAGGACCGTGCTCATGCGCACCTCCGTTTCGCTACGGTCATCCTAGCAGGGACGCGGAGAATGCAAATATCGCTTGCGGCGCTCCCGAGACGTACGATGATTGGCGCGGCATTGGACGGTGACCATGCGGAAGGGTCGGAGTTTGATACTAGCGTTCGTTGCGGGTTTGCTGGTCCTGCCGGTGATCCTCGCCGTGGTGGCGCTGGTTGGCTGGCTCCCCTCCGATGCGGTTTCGCAGCCGCCGGGCCTGGAGCAGGCGATCGGGGAAGGTGCACTGGACGCATCGCTGGGGAGGCGGGCGAAGGGTCTGCACAATCCCGTGAACTCGAGCGATACCGCAGCGCTGCTCGCCGGCGAAAAGCTGTTTCGCCAGAATTGCGCCGGCTGTCATGGCGGCGCACATGCGGACAGTTCATGGGGCGCGCGCAATTTCTATCCGCGGGTCCCCCAGTTCTGGCGCGTGGAGGAGGACGATGTACCGGCGCCGCAGGAGGCGTTCGTCGCGATCCGCGACGGCGTCCGTTACTCAGGCATGGGCGCCTGGAATGGGATGCTAAGCGAACGGCAGATGTGGCAGGTGGCGAATTTCGTCAGCCGCATGCACCACCTGCCGCCGGACGTTGCTCATGCCTGGCAGGCGCGCAAGTGAGCGGAACAGTCAGAACCTGGTCGCCACTCCCGCGTAGACCTGAAGATCTGGCGTGGCGCGGTTGAGGCCGATATTGACGCCGCCGTCGAACTGAAAGTTGTTCGTGACGAGCTTTGCTGCTGCGAAGTCGACCGAATACTGGCGCGATGTTCCGGCGGGGTCTGCATTCCAATCCGCCCACAGTTCTGCGTTCAGCGTCACATCGTTAGGTAATGCGTAGCCCACTACGACAGTTTGGCTGGTGTTGAAGTGACGTCCGCTGCCGCCCGCATTCTTCAGCGCATCGAACTCCGGCGAGACCCCCAGCGACCATGCGTCCGAGAGCATGACATTCAGCGGCACAATCGCGCCGGCTTCGACCGCGCCGTTCCCAATGCTCATTCGCGCCGTCGGCAGCTTCACATACGGCATGAGTGCCATCTGCACCGGCCCCTGGGCTATCGCTTCGTATTTCATTCGAAGAAAAAGATCGCCGACGCCTTCGAACCGGGTGGTCACAACGCCTTGGTGCATGCGCACGATCTCGTAGGGCACCAGGTTCGCCTCGACGTCGAGCGCGGGTGCAAGTCCGTACTTCAGGGTGGGGTTTGTCAGGAGGTAGATATCCGTCGTGGCGCCATTGCTCCGCTGAAAGCTCGCGTTGAACAGGTCGGTTTCGAGCTGCCATGTTCCGGGGTCCGCGGTGCAGGCATTGTTCGATTTGGTCGGGCGGTCCGCGCAGACCGGCGGCTCTGTTTGAGCATGGCCGCCCGCGGTTGTGAGGCAAGCCATCGCTGCCATGCCGACAAGGCCAGCTACAGCTTTATGCCGGCCTCCGCTCGCTTTGCTTGAGACCCTCCCGGATCGCATCCTGCAACTCTCCCACTCGAAAAGGCTTTCGCAACACGGCGGCGCCTGGAATGGCACCGTCGAGAGCAGAGGTATCCGCATACCCGCTGGCAAACACGATCGGCAGCGCCGGATGCGTGGCGCGCAGCTTCTGTGCCACTTCCGCGCCGGTCATTCCCGGCATGGCATAATCCAGGATCACGAGGTCGGGTGACAGCCGCAGCATCTCGAGGCCTGCTGGCCCGTCCTCCGCCTGAAGCACGGCATAGCCCAGCGCATCCAGCGTCTCGCTCATAAAGCGGCGCACATCGCGGTCGTCATCGATAACGAGTATGGTCGCCGGACCCGCATGGGCTTCCAGCACCGCCTGCGGCTTTGGGGTGCCTTCCGCAACCGCTTCCGTGACAGGAAGGAATATCGAAACCGAAGTGCCCCGCCCAGGCTCGGAGTCGATTCTGGCCACGCCGCCGGCTTGCCGCGCCATGCCGTAAACCTGGCTTAGGCCCAAGCCCGTTCCTTTGCCTACTCCCTTCGTCGTGAAGAAGGGGTCGAAGGCGCGCGCCACGACGTCCGGGGGCATGCCTGTGCCGGTGTCACTGATCCGGAATTCGACGTAATTCCCCGCCGGCAGCTCGCGGTCCGCAATGTCGTTCCACACCGCGGTGGATATTGCGACGGTGCCGCCGTCAGGCATCGCATCGCGTGCGTTGATGGCAAGATTGAGGACCGCAAGCTCCAGTTGCGTCTCGTCGCACAGAACGGTGGTCGCCTTGGGGTCAAGGTCGAAGCGCAGCCGCACATTCGAGCCGAGTGTGCGGGTCAAGAGATCACGGCTTCGTTGCAACAGCGTCGGCACGTTCACCGGCTGCAGCTCGAGCTTCTGCGCGCGGGAGAAGGCCAGAAGCTGGGCCGTCAGCTTGGCGCCCCGTTCGGCCGCCTGAAGCCCGGCCTCGGCCCAACGCCGCACACGCTCCACATTTTCCGGCTTGCGGCGGATAAGGTCCAGGCTGCCCGCCACGCCTTGGAGCAGATTGTTGAAATCGTGGGCGATGCCTCCAGTGAGATTACCGATCGCCTCCATTTTCTGGGCCTGTTGCAAGGCCTGCTCGGCCTTGCGGATTTGTTCTTCGCTCTTCTCCAAAGCCGCCGTGCGTTCGGCGACCCGATGCTCCAACGTTTCATTCAGCTCGCGGATTTCCTGCTCGATTTCCTTTCGCTGCGTGACATCCACGATGATGCCGAGCATTCGCAAGCAGCGATTGTCGTCGCTGAAGATCGCGCGCCCGCGTGCTGCGATCCAGCGTACTGCGCCGTTGTCCTGCCGGACAATCCGGTATTCGAGATCGTAAGGGGCGCGAATTTGCGGATCGCAGCAAGCGAGTGCCGCGCCAACCACGCGTCTTCGGTCTTCCGGATGGATGAGCGCGCGGAACTGCTTCATGGCGACCGGCGCGTCTTCCCTAAGCCCGAACATCCGGTTCACCCGGCGCGGCCAGTAGAGCTGGTCGTTGGGGACGTCGACATCCCAAAGGCCCACTTCCGCGAACTCTGTTGCCAGACGGAGCTGCTCTTCGCTGCGGCGCAGGGCCTCTGCGGTTTCCTTCTTTCGCGTGATGTCGATGGCGGTGCCGATGACGCGGAGGCAGCTGCCGTTCGAATCGAAAACGCCCCGCCCTTTCGCCCCAATCCAGCGGGTTACGCCATCCTTGCCTCGCACGCGATACTCGACATCGTACACGGAGCGTTTCACTGGATCGAAGGCTTCGCGATAGGCGGCAACCACGCGCTCTGCATCGTCGGGGTGGATTTGCGCGAAATACGCATCGGCACTCTGAACAGCATCGGGCGGCAATCCGAACATGGCCTGAACGCGCGCATCGGGATAGTTCCGGTTGTGCAGAACATCCATGTCCCAAAGGCCGATTTCCGCGCTGTCGGTCGCGAGCCTCAGCTTCTCTTCGCTGTGCCTTAAGGCTTCGGCCATTTCGCGATGGCCAGTGATGTCGATAGCGGTGCCAATCACGCGCAGGCAGCGCCCAGCCTCATTGAAGACGCCACGCCCCTTGGCATGAACCCAACGCGTGATGCCGTCTTCCTTTCCGATCGTGCGATACTCCACATCGTAAAGCGCGCGCTGCTCGGGATCGTTCGCTGCCGCGTAGGCGGCTACGACATGCGCGCGATCCTCGGGATGGATACGCGGGTAGAAGTCCTCATCCATGTTGACGGGGGCGTCCGGCGATATCCCGAACATCGCCTTCACCCGCGGCGGCCAGT
>JAFAVP010000172.1 GCA_019242395.1 Alphaproteobacteria bacterium
GCCGTGGCGGAGTTGAGCGATCCGCCTGCCTTCGAGGTGGAGACCATTCCCCGCGTTGGCTTCCGGCTCAAGGTGCACGCTGCTCCTGGGGAGACTCCGCCGGTTGCGGAAACCCCTGCGCCGTCTGCAGGACCGGCCACATCAAGAACCCCGCGGCTGGGCGTGATTCTTGGCGTCGTTGCAGCCCTGGTTGCCGCCGCTGCGCTCGCCGCGCTGCTCTGGAAACCGCCGGGGCTGAACGTGAGTTCACCCGCGGACGCCTCCATCGCGGTGCTGCCGTTCCTCAACATGAGTGGTGATCCCGCGAAGGACTACTTCAGCGACGGCTTTTCCGAAGAAGTGCTGAACGATCTCGCCAACGCGCCGCAATTGCGCGTGGCGGCGCGGACGTCCTCGTTTGCCTTCAAGGGCAAGCCCGCGAACGTGCAGGAGATCGCGAACAAGCTGCACGTCCGCGCGGTGTTGGAAGGCAGCGTGCGCGAGGCTGGAAACCGGGTGCGCATCACTGCGCAGCTGATCGATGCGGCCAGCGGATATCATCTCTGGTCGCAAACCTACGACCGGCAGCTGACTGACATTCTCAAGGTGCAGGATGACATCTCGCGCGCCATCGCCAGCGCCTTGACGAACAAGCTGTTGAGCGGCCGCCCCGCTTCGAACAGCGCGGTCGATCCGGCGGCCTACCGCAAATACCTGCTCGCCAAATCCTATTTCGACCGGCACACCGAGGTGGATAACGAGCGCGCCATTGTCCTGTTCAAGGAAGTCACGATCCTGCAGCCGGACTTTTCCGACGGCTTTGCCATGCTGGGCTACGCCTATCTGGGAAGAACCCTGGATCTGACACGGGCCGACCACGAGATGGCCGTGAGTGTCACCCGCGCAGCGCTCGAGCGCGCGCTGGCGCTGAACCCGCGCAACCTGACGGCGCTGATCGCTTACATGGACCTGGCGCTTTGGGGCCAGGATTGGACCGCCGCGGGCGATTTTGTCCGGCGTATGCAGCGCATCAATCCGAACAATGTCACGGTGGCCAGGGCACTGGGCCTGTATTACGAGTTCCTTGGCTTCCCGGAACAGTCGCGCGCCGCCTTCAAACTCGCGACCAAACTTGATCCGCTTGCGCCCAACACCTGGGGATCGCTGGCGAACCTGGATGCCAGCGTCGGACGCAACGACGAAGCGGTTTCCGCCGGCAATACCGCGCTTGCGCTGTCGCCGGGAACCGCAGGCACTCTCGCATCCGTGTGCATCGCCCATGTCATGCGCGGGGAATTCGCAGAGGCGCGCAAGCTGATGGCCCGGCTCTACCAGACCGAGGAAGGGCGCTACTATCAAGGCTGTGCGCAGGAAACCGCGCGCATGCGCGGCGATCGCGCGGAAGCCAGGCGCATCGTCCATGAGCGCATCGCGAAGAAGCAAGGCGATCCCGCATATCTGGGGCAGAGTGCCCTGCTCATTGGCGAGTACGGCGAGGCGGTGCCGCTGCTGCAGCATGCTTATGAGGTTGGCGACCTCACGCTCTACGTGCTGCCGCTCGATCCGGCGACGCCGCGCGACTTCCTGAAGAGCACGGCGTGGAGGAGGTTGACGCAACTGCCGCGCTTCCGCGCCTGGCAGGCGGCGCACGACAAGCTCGCGGTGGAGCTTGCGCATCGGCAGTAAAGCCCGTGTTTCATGAGTCGATGCCCACGGGCCGGCGTGAACGCGAGCGGCCGATGGAAACCTCTCTCGGTGAACACATCAACCGGCGAAGTGGTTCTGGCTTGAAGAGTTCGGCGGGTGTAGTCTCTCTTCGCCTCGGGCGGAGAAAGACATGTGCAAGTATCGGGTGGCAGCAGCTGCAGTGGCGGTCGCAGCGGCGGCAGGATCGGCGAATGCCGGGACCTACATTCCGGTGCCGATGGTGCCGGGGGCGGTGTCGGAGATCGCATTCTCCATCAACAACAAGAACATCGTGGCGGGAAGCTACCGCGACTCCGCCAATGTGGAGCACGGCTTCTTCGGCCCGCTGGACGGGAGCAACTGGACGACCTTCGACGCTCCGTTCGAAGGCACTACCGGAACGGAGGCACGCTCCATCAACGACGACGGCGCCATCGTCGGCATCGCCACCAATCCGAAGTTCAAGGTGGGTGAGGAGTTTTACCGGACTCCCGAGGGCAAATT
>JAFAVP010000112.1 GCA_019242395.1 Alphaproteobacteria bacterium
CGCTCGACCTTCTCGTGCATCCGGATGACCTTGGCGGTCTTGCCGTTCTTGTCCTGAAAGACATCCGGGTCGCTCGCCGCGGCCGCCTTCTCGGTGGGCCGCTCTTGCGGCTTGCGTACCCGGTACTTGACGATTCGCTTCTCGATCTTCATGACTTCACCGCTTGCTTCAAAGCTTGCCGTAGTAACCTTCTTTCATCGCATCGAACAGATTGGCGGCGGTGTGCGTCTCGCCGTCATACTCGATCTGCTCATCGCCCTGCACCTCGATCTCGCTTCCGTCCTCGAGCGTGAACACATAAGTCGTGTTCTTCAGGTCCTCTTCCTTCACCAGCACGCCCTGGAAGGCCTCGGGATTGAAGCGGAAAGTCGTGCAGCCCTTCAGACCCTTCTGGTGGGCGTACAGATAGATGTCCTTGAAGTTCTCGTACTTGTAATCGGTCGGCACGTTCGCGGTCTTCGAGATGGAGGAGTCCACCCAGCGCTGCGCCGCCGCCTGAATGTCCACGTGCTGCCGCGGAGTGACCTCATCTGCGCTGGTGAAGTAGTCGGGCAGCTTCTCCACCGCAGTGCTCGAGCCGGGCATCGCCTTGGCGTTCACGATCTGCCGATAGGCGAGCAGCTCGAACGAGAAGACATCGACTTTCTCCTTGGTCTTGCGTCCTTTGCGGATCACGTTGCGGAAATAATGATGCGCGAAGGAGGGCTCGATGCCATTGGAGGCATTGTTGGCCAGTGATAGTGAGATCGTGCCGGTGGGCGCGATCGAGGTGTGATGCGTGAACCGCGCTCCCACCTCCGCGAGCTCGTGCACGAGCTGCGGTGCGACCTCGGCGACACGCCGCATGTAGCGACTGTACTTCGCGTGCAGCAGCCGGCCCGCGATCCTGGCGCCCGGCTTCCAGCCGTCGCGTGCCATTTCGGGTCGCTTTCTCAGCATCTCCTTCGTCACCGTGAACTCTTCGTTCATGATGGGCGCCGGGCCTTTCTCGCGCGCCAGCTCGAGTCCAGCTTCCCACCCGGCGATCGCCATCTCACGCGAGACATCCTCGGTGAACTTCACCGACTCGGGCGATCCATACTTCATTCCCAGCAGCGTGAACGTGCTGCCGAGCCCGAGGAATCCCATGCCGTGCCGACGTTTGCGCAGGATCTCCTCGCGCTGTTTATCGAGCGGCAGACCATTCACCTCGACCACGTTGTCGAGCATGCGCGTGAACGCTTTGACCACTTCCCGATACTCGGCCCAGTCGAACTCGGCGTATTCGCTGAAGGGATGCTTGACAAAGCGAGTCAGGTTGACCGAGCCCAGCAGACACGAGCCATAGGGCGGCAGAGGTTGCTCACCGCAGGGATTGGTGGCACGGATGTTCTCGCACCACCAGTTGTTGTTCATCTCATTGACACGATCGATCAGGATGAATCCGGGCTCGGCGAAGTCATAGGTCGAGGACATGATCATGTCCCAGATGCGGCGCGCAGGGACGGTCCGATAGATCCGGCAGGCCACGAGCCCTTCCTCATTCACGATGTAGTTCTCGTGAACGGGCCATTCGCGCCAGATGAACCGGCTCGTATCGGAGAGGTCGGGCGACTCAGTCTCGAACTCCCGCCGGGACAGGGGGAAAGCCAGCTTCCACTCCCGATCCGCGCGCACCGCCTCCATGAACTCATCCGTGATCAGCAGCGACAGATTGAACTGGCGCAACCGGCCGTTCTCGCGCTTCACCCGGATGAACTCCATGGCATCCGGATGACCCACGTCGAAGGTGCCCATCTGTGCGCCCCGGCGGCCACCGGCCGAAGACACGGTGAAACACATCTTGTCGTAGATATCCATGAACGACAGTGGCCCGGAGGTATACGCGCCGGCGCCGGAGACGTACGCGCCTCGGGGTCGCAGTGTGGAGAACTCGTAGCCGATTCCGCAGCCGCTCTTCAAAGTCAAACCCGCCTCATGGACCTTCTTGAGGATGTCGTCCATGGAGTCGCGGATCGTGCCGGACACCGTGCAGTTGATAGTGGAGGTTGCGGGCTTGTGCTCCAAAGCGCCCGCGTTGGAAGTGACCCGGCCCGCCGGAATCGCACCCCGGCGCAATGCCCAGAGGAAATGCTCGTACCACTGCTCACGCACGTCCGGCAGCTCG
The DNA here is from genome assembly GCA_019242395.1 of Alphaproteobacteria bacterium. Classification (GTDB taxonomy): domain Bacteria; phylum Pseudomonadota; class Alphaproteobacteria; order Micropepsales; family Micropepsaceae; genus Rhizomicrobium. Next base: position 2,147 of record JAFAVP010000112.1, read on the forward strand.
ACATCTGCAAGAGCGCGCGCGACGCGCTTGTAGGTGTCATCCATCGTCTTGTCGATCGGAGTTCCGTCTTTGGCGGTGAGCCGATACTTCTCGTCCCAGATATCGAGTGAAGCCTCCTGGAAAGCGATGGCATCAAGGTCTTTGGGTGCGATTTTCACGACGGTATTCATGAACCTGCGGCGCTCCTGATGTTTTACGCCTGTCGCCCGGATGAGCTCAGCGAGCCCTCGGTGCCTCGCCTTCAGGAACCGCCCTTTCCGGCGGCTCTCCTCATCCGACCAGGGTGCCCGGTCTGCGCCGACGACGGCGGCTGGCCAAGCGGATCCGCTGATCCGCACTGCCGAAGCCGAACCCCCTGAGCCTCCCGCCTTTCCGATCTTGGGGTCGCCGCTTGCGAACACAAGATCTTGTGTCGGGGAACTGAGCCTAATGAGGCACCCTGCGGGCGTCAAGGCTTGCCACGATATTCTGTCATATCATATTTCCTGTTAATAATCTGACAGTTACATGATTTTGTGCCGCGCCATAGGGTGGTTTTTTTCGATTGGCAGTTGATCCCGGTTACTGACGGCAACCCCATATATTGTGTGCCCAGGCAACGCACAGCTTGTCCACAAGGTGCTCACAGTTGCCCCAGCCGAACGGGGCGTCTGCCCTCCTCTTGGTCGCGGGACGGGACCGGAATTCAGGGGGTAACGAGACACGGGGTTCCCCGCACAGGGAGCTGCCGACAGAAGCTCACTTAACGTCGTAACGCGCGGCAGCGTTCTCATCGGCAGCGCACCCAGGTCCGCCTCCGACTAACACGCCTGCTCGGACGCGATGCGTTCCCGCCAGGCTATC
>JAFAVP010000002.1 GCA_019242395.1 Alphaproteobacteria bacterium
CTCGACTTTTTATCTGCGAACGGGGAACTAGCGCTTAGAGATTTATGTCTCACCTTCATGAGCAGCATGATGTTCGAAGACCCACCCCTCGCTGCGTGTATGGGCCTCGGCATCCATCCGATATCGCCTCACATTCGGCCGATGCCGGTGCTCGTGCGGAACGCGCTATATTGGTCGAAAAGGATCCATGAAGGGTTTTCAGTTCCAGACAAAAGCAGGTCGAAGTTTGAGGACTTTTGTGCCCGGCTCAACCGGCTCATGATTGCTCTTGAGCCCACATGGCCGTCAGCACGCTATGGCTTTCGCGCTCCGGACACACTAATCGTTCGCGCAGTTCCGTTTTCAGAGTCATACGAAGCGGCGGGTGAACTTCGTCAAGCCAACGCTGAGTGCTCGGAGCTGATTGGCATATTCAATTTGGCACAGGGCTCGATAGAACCGTGAGGATATCAAGCTTCAATATCAACGACGTCGGTTACCACTACATTGGGTTGCGTGTGCTGGCTGGACTTACGGCTGAGGGAGCCTCGCGCAAGGAGCAGTTACAAGTTATATCTCGCAACGCATATAAGTACGCCACTGATAAGGCGCTCAGGCTAATGCTCCCCGAACCTAAGGGGACATTCGATGCTATTGGCGAGAAGATTTGCCAAGAGCTTGTGCAGATGAAATTCGCCAAGCTGTCCCGCGGCGGGCCCTATGAGCTCGCACCAAACGGGCTCCGCGCGGTTCAACTGTTGAGCGAGCGCCGCTACAGAGAACTGCGGCGTGCGATGGTATCCGCCCATTTGGGCACTTATGACAATCTGCGCGCGGTGTTCGAACGGCACTTAGATCTCGGCCCCCTTTGGCGTCCCATTCTTGAGGCGGGAACACCACTTACCAACGCCGACCTTGACTCTATCGCAAGTGTCTCATTTAGCAGCGATGAAATGCCGGTCCAGCTTGGTTCCGAGATAGCAGGGCTGCCGGGCAAGAAAGCGGAAGATGTCATCGTTGCTGCAATGCTAGCGCGTGATTTGCCATCTGACCGAATGGGCGTCGCACTATTTCGAGTTCTCTGCGACCGACTCAATAGTCTCCGCATCCTTAATATCCGGCGGGCGTCGGCGAAGCATCTTGAGTTCCTGGAAAGCTACGCTGTCGCATGTCGAAGCAATCCGGGAGATAAATGGTACACGGAGTTAGTTGCCAACGGGCCGGAAGGCGAGCTGTTTAGATACTTCATTTCCGATCCGGATCCGGAGTCAAAAAGCGTTCAACAACGAATCGCAGATTCAATTCGCATAGCTTTCAAGACTCTTGAGTCTGAAGCCGGTTATTATGATTTGCCAGATGTGCGCGATCTGGTCTGCGAGGAGTTGCGCATTCCAGAAGCATCCTTTGATGAGGGGCTTATACGGGTGCTAGATTCGTCAACGTCTCCATTCACGGTCGCCCTACGTTACGAGCGCATATCGGCGCGGCGCAAACCCCTGTTCCGACCGGGTGAGTCATCGCAGCTCTTCAATCTTATAAGGGGATCACAATGATTCACATTCCTACGCTCTCGAAGAAGCCCACCAAATCTGTTTACGAGAAGCTGGGGTTCAGCGATCTGCCCTTTCCTACCGATCCGGTCGTCAATCCATATAGCACTGACCAGAGGACGAACGGTGCCATATTCGCCCAGGCCCCGGTTCAGGCGGAAATCGACAAGTTTGAAAAGCTACTAATCAGACCGAATGATTTTTCCAATCGCGCAAAGCTTGCCTATCTGTGGTCGAAGGGTGACCAAGAAAGCGGCCGCGGAATGAGGAAGACGGCTTTGCTTCGCTATTTCCGCCATCGCATCAATCACGATTGGGGTACGACCGAGTTTGGCGGTCAGTTTTCGGCGGCTGTTGTCTACGTATCGTTTCCGGCACAGGTAGATAGAAGATATATGGAGCAGCTCGCACAGTCTGCTCTCGTTGATGTTTGCAAGGGGCCACTCCTGCAATCGGCACGTGCGGCATTGCGCTTGTCGAAGCTGGGAGAAAGCCAAGCTGCAGACGTAATGAAGACTGATGACGGAGGTATTGATGCCGGGCGTCTTTTGGACGACGTTGTTCTGAAGTCGCTAGAGATTTCGACCAGCGATCTAGACAAAACAATAGCTGATACGCTTGTGCAGGAGGGAGTAGAGCCTGTTGTCGCCCAAGCCTTAGCACAGGGCCGTTTCGAAGAATACCTTCGTTCGTTCCGGAAGGACGGGCAGCTTGAGCCGCTTTACGTGCCAAAAGACCTCAAGCTGCTGGACTACTCCCGTGCCCTCCTGTTCAATTCCATTGTCGACTATCTTCGAACGGCGGGCTTTGCGGGTGGATATTTGTTCATCGATGATATCGAGAACCTTGTCGATCAGATGACGCGGAAACAGCGAATCGAGTTCGCGAAGGAATTTGGTCTGTGTACGGTGAGACCCGGATATTCTAATACTGCACACGGGTTCTTCTCGTGCGTGCTAACTACGCACCAGCAAGCCTCGGTGGGCCTGGCACAGGCGTGGGCGGATGCCGGCTTATCCTCTATCGCCCGCCTTGATCCTTCTTCCCCAAATTCGATTGAGCTTCCGCTTCCTGACAAAGATCATGCGCTTCAGATTATCAAGGCGCATCTTGATCACTACCGTATGGACAAGACGCAACTCGGAACCATTAAGCCATTCACACAGGATGGAATTGACGCGCTGCTTCAGAAGCAGAATTTGCACCCGCGCACGTGCTGTCAAATGCGGCAAAGATTATGAAATATGCTGCAGAAAAGAACGTGAGTGAAATCGATGCAGCCGTTATTGCAGAGGGCATGAAGGACATATCCCTCGCCGCCCCTGGCGACTTCACGGAAGGAATCGACGAAGCGGTCTGAGGCGTTCAGCCGCTGCTAGCTTCGGCTGCTTCGCGCCACCAGCGGCGGCAGACGCGATAATGGTGACGCCTGTGCCAGCCGCTCCGGCAGTAGCGGTGGTGTGCGAACAAACGCCGACGCCGGTGCTCGCGCCACCGGTCCCACATGCGCGCCGGCGCCCACGCCATCGGTCCCCGCACCCGCTCCCACACCGACAGGGTCCACCTACACGCCGGCTGCCGCGCCGGCTTGCGCCAATCTTTTTGATGCGAGCCAGGTCTGGGCAAAGGCCGCAGGCTCCCCATCTATCATTGAGGCATATGGCGGAAGGGGCAGGGCCATGGCGCAAACCGAAGCAATTGCAGCTGGAATTCCGGCAGGTCCGGCTGCGAGCCGGAGCGGCGCGGAGGTGGCGCTCTGGCGCCTCTATGTGCTGCGCTTCTTCTTCGCCGTGCTTGCGGTGGGGCAGGGGATGATCCAGCTGCCGCTGTTCTTCCATCACCCGCATTGGACGGTGACGAGCGCCGCGGCGCACAGCTTTTTGCTGGCGCTGGCGCTGCTGTCGCTCGTGGGCATCCGCTATCCGCTGCAGATGCTGCCTCTGCTGATCTATGAGATCGCGTGGAAGCTGATCTGGCTCGCCGGCTTTGCGCTGCCGCTGTGGCTGGCCAACCAGTTCGATGCGCAGACGCGCCAATCCTTCTTCGAGATCGCGCCGATCGTCATCATCATCCCGTTCATGCCCTGGGGCTACGTGTTCGAGAAGTATGTGAGGCAGCCCGGCGATCGCTGGCGCTGAGGGGGGAGAAAATGTTGAGCCGCATGTTTCCGAGAGCGTTCGACAACACCTATCGTGGCCATTGGCTGGGGCTCGTGCTGTTCGTGCTGATCATCGCGGTGAAGGCGCTGCAGGGCTTCAATTCGATGATCAGGACACATCAGATCATGACCGGCGCGGACGGTATCCCGGTGGACTCGTTCAGCCCTGTCGCTGCCGCGGAAGCAACGCAGATGTTTGCCTTGCTGGGCATGTACCTGCTGGTGCTGCCGCTGATCGGCGTTGCCGCTCTTGTGCGCTACCGGGCGATGGTGCCGTTCCTGCTGCTGATGCTGATCGCCGTGCAGCTGGGTGCGCGCGGAGTCCACCTGCTTCATCCCACGCTACAGGAGAGCACCGGCTGTGCCGCGCCGATTGGTTTCTACATCAATATGGGCATTCTGGGGCTCACGCTGCTGGCGTTCGTGCTGTCTCTGGTGCGGCACAGATCGGCGGAGCGGGAAGGTTGAGTTGCATGCACTCCGCTCTCGCACGGTTCTCATTTGATGCATTTCGTCTGCGCGCCGCTCACGGCGCATAAACCTGTCCACTGGACGCGTTAGATAACAACAGCAAGCATGCGGTTTGCGCTTTCGCGGCACGCCGGAGTGTGAGACGCTGAACAGGTGTTCCGGGGGAGGAATCCATGCAGCGATGTATTCGTGCGCTTGCGTCGCTCGCGTTTGCGGGCGCGGCGGTTCTCGGCGCGAGCACGGGCGTTGCCCAGTCCGCAGAGCGCTTCCAAGGCATCCTCACCGTCGTCTGGGGCGACCCGCCGCCCGGGATGGCCGGCGGCGAGGAGCGCTTCACCCTCACGCTGCCGAACGGCACCGCGTATCCGCTGGCGATCGCGCCGGCCTCGCAGAACACAGCGCTGCATTTCAACGGCAAGCGCGTCGTCGTCAGCGGAGAAGCCTTTCGCAACGGCGCGGGCGCAGAAGCCATCCACGTGCTGCGCATCGCGCCGGATGTGAGCGGCACCGTCGCGCCATCGCCGCCTGCCACTGCCGCCAAGCCCACGCTCTTCCTGTTGCTCCGATACAAGGACGACAGTCAGGAACCGCACGATCCGCAATTCTACCTGGACCTGACCAATCCCAAGACGCCGCCGAAAGGCTCGCTCATCCCCGCCACCCTGAACGGGTTTTTCAGCAAGACGTCGTGGAACCAGCTGCAGTGGCAGGCCGATGTGGGCGGCGTCGGCGGCCTCAAGCACACGGACTGGCTCACCCTGCCGTTCGGCAAGACGCATTATGCCAATTGCGGCAGCAGCCAGGCTTGCGCCGACATCAACGCCATCGCCGCCGATGGGCTGGCGCTCGCGGTCACCGCCGGCATCAACCCCGCCAACTACAGCGCCATCAACTTCGTGCTGAACAACGATCTCGATTGCTGCTCCTGGGGCGGCTCCTTCATCTACAACGGCACCGTGTTTCACGGCACCTGGGAAGCCCCCTGGGGGCAGGAGACGGCTCTCTACGCGCACGAACTCGGCCACGCGCTGGGGCTGCCGCATTCGGGCTGGGCGTACTACTCGTACGACAGCCCGTGGGACGTGATGAGCATGGGCACGCCCGTCAAGCCCACTAAGTGCGGCAGCTATTCCTCCGCGAACAATGGCGGCAAGATGGAGACGATCTACTGCTCCGCGCCGGGCGACGGCTACATTGCTCCGCATAAGGATTATCTCGGCTGGATTCCGGCCGCGAACCAGGTGGTGCTGAGCGCGCCGGCCACCAAGAATGTCACGCTCGAGGCCAATTCCTGGCCGCTGACCACTGCCGTCAAGCTGGTGAAGATCTGCCTTGCCGGACAGGATTGCAGCGGCGCCCATGCGCACTACCTCACGGTGGAAGCGCGGCTGCACAAGAAGTCGTATGAGAAAGGGGAGCCGGGCGATGGCGTCCTCGTCCAGGATTTCCAGTCGGACCGCGGTGCCATTGGCGGCGGCTGCTTCTTCAACAATCAGAGCGGCTGGGTGGTCCCAATCGATGCGACGCCTGGCGATTACGACAGCAAGAACTGCAACTCCGGCGGCCGCAAGTGGCCGGATTACGCGCTGGGCAATGCGGAGTTCGCGGCTGGGCAAACGTACAACAACGGCACGCTCGGCGTGAGCGTGCAGGTGGTGAAGCAGAACGCATCCTCTTTCGACGTGACGGTGAAGCGTACGAAGTAGCGCCGGACGTGAGCGCGAGCCGTCTTTCGAACGGGCAAGCACAGCCGGCCGCGCCGCCCATGCTTGCCCGCCAGTGCTATTGCCCCACGCGCGTCGCCGTCAACGTGCCGTCATGCTGGAACACGATGTTTCCGCCGAGGTCATAGAAGGTGACCTCGAAATTGCCGCTGTAGCTATTGCCGCTCACCGTGTCGGTTTCCGTTTTGGTGAAGTAGCCGGTCAGCGCGTTGCCCTTATCGTCGAAACTCCAGCCGATCAGATAGAGCGACACGGTGCCATCGCCGTTGACCTTCCAGTCGCCGAGCTGGGCATTCCCGGTCTTAGGCGCGAAGTCGATGATCTGCGAGGCGGTCCCGTCCTTGCGCCACTGGGTGAAGGTGTTGCGCTGGCCGTCATACGTCGTGAGCCACGTGCCGGCGATCCCCTTGTTTCCGGACATTCCGGCGGTCATGGCGGGACCGTGCTGCGGCAACGTCACCGTCGCCGCCTGGGCTGCAAACGCGCTGAGGGCGAGTGCGCCCGCTGCCGAAGCCAGAATGGAAATGTGTGTCATGGAGCTTCTCCTTCGTTTCGCGGGCACCGCAGACCGGAGCCCGTTTATGGGATGGGCCATCCTTGCGAGTAGCGGGGGCAGCGCGACACACCCCAACTCTGATGAATCCCTGACGAAAGGCTGATATTGTCGTTGCGGCTTGGGTTCATGGGGCAAAGCGCGTGCTGGGCGAAAAGCAAGCGGCTGAACGCGACGCGATCAATCTCGCGCGCGTGTCGCCCTTCTGGCTGGGGCCGCTGAAGGTCCTCCCGGCAACCCGGCAGCTGGCGCGCGACGGGCGGAGCGAAACACTTGAGCCGCGGGTCATGCAGGTTCTCGTGGCGCTGGCAGAGGCGCGCGGCGCCGTGGTCAGCCGCGGCGATCTGATCGCCCGCTGCTGGGACGGCCGCATCGTTGGCGACAACGCCATTCACCGCGCGCTGTCCCGGCTGCGGGATGTGGCCTCCGGGATCGGCGAGGGCTGCTTCCGGCTCGAAACGGTCAGCAAGGTGGGTTACCGGCTGATTGCGCTGCACGCCACTGCGCCTGAAAGCTCGATTGCCGCTCCGGTCGAGCCGGCACTGCCGCCGGTGGAGCGGCGGAATGCCTACAAGCCCTTCCTCGTTGGCGCAGCCCTCCTGATGCTTGCCGTCATCGTCGCACTGGTCGCCTTCACGCGCTCTCCTGCCTCCGACCTTACGACGATCGCCGTTACGGGAGAGCACGGTCGCGCAGCGTCCGAATTTGCGGACGGTTTGGCCGGCGAGTTGACGCATCTGGCCGCTGCGCGACCCAACACGCTCGCGTTCGCGGAGGGACCGGCAGGCGCGCACGCGGATTATCGTCTTGCTGTTGCCCTTCAGTCCCACGGCAGCATCGGCCAGGCGGACGTGAGTCTGTTCCGGACAGGCGCTGCAGATCTGTTGTGGAGCACCACCGTCTCAGCGCCAAAAGATGATCAGCCGCTGTTGCGCGAGCGGGTGGCGAATGCCGTATTCCGGCTTGTGGGCTGCGCACTGAAGACGAACAACGATGGTTCCCGCTCTGACGACCAGACTCTGCGTCTCGCGTTCTCCGCCTGCGAGCGCCTCGACGATTTCGAAAGCGGTATGCAAATCGAAATGTGGCGTCGGGTCGTTGCCCGAAACCAGGAAAATGCGCGCGCAATCGCAACGCTCGCGCTCAAAGAAGCGAACTGGGCGGAGGAGGCTCCCCAGTTGGCCTATATGACGGGCCCGGAGCAATCTCGCTTGCGCCAAACTGCGCGCCGCGACCTCCTGCATGCGCGCGCACTGCAGCCATCGCTTGGCTTGACCTATGCGGCCGAAGCGGCGTTGCTTCCCAAGAACCGATGGGCGCAAAGACTTTCGCTCCTCGATCGCGGCGTGGCTGCCGATCCTGAAATTGCCGAGTTGCACACTCTCAAGGTTAACGTGTTTCAGGATACCGGCCGTACAGACGACGCGCGCGACGAAGCCGTTGCAGCCGCGGAGCTGGAGCCAAGTTCAAGCGCATGTGCCGCCAACCTGGCGTTGGCGCTCGCTTATGCCGGTTACATAGGGGCCGGAGCGACCAAGCTGAGTTCCGCAGAGCGCATCTGGCCGGCCTCGCAAGCCGTGCGCGAGGCGCGCCTGAGTTTCGACTTCCGCTATGGAGATGCCAAAAGGCTGCTGGCGCAAGTTGATAAAGGCGCGCTGCTGGAGCCCTACTCCTCAAGAACCTCGCAAAAAGGATGGATGCACGCGTATCTGCTGGCCCGCGCCGATCCTACGCCAGCCAACATCGACGTGGCGGTGAAAGCGATTTCAGCGTTTCTCAATCCGCTGAGCGCGCTGCCGAGCATTGTGCATCTGGGCCGTATCGACGCCGCCTACGATTACGTGAACCGGCCCGCGGTGATCGCCTGGCTGCTGCGCGGCGACAGCTATGTGCTGTTCCGCGTCCATATGCGCCCGTTCCTGTTCGACCGGCGCTTCATGGCCTTCGCGGATCGGATCGGATTGCTGCGGTACTGGCAGACGAGCGGACACTGGCCCGACTTCTGCCGCGACAAGGAACTGCCTTACGATTGCCAGGCCGAAGCCCGGCGCCTTCATCTTGCTAAGGCAGTCTGACACGCGCGCAACCTAGCCGCACATTAACGCTGCCGGCGGTGGAGCATGCGACAACGTCTGAAATTCTAACTACCCTGGGTGTGACTCACACCATCGCTGGGACGACGCGGTTGGGCGGGCGGTGCCCGTCCACGAAAGACTTGATGTTGATAATCACCTTCTCGCCCATGTCGAGCCGGCCTTCGATGGTGGCCGAACCCATGTGCGGAAGCAGCACCACGTTCCTGAGGCGCAACAGGCGCGGGTCCACCCTCGGCTCGTTCTCGAAGACGTCGAGCCCCGCGCCGGCGAGCCCGCCAGTTTCGAGGAGTTGCGTAAGTGCCTCTTCGTCGATGATCTCGCCGCGCGCGGTGTTCACGATGTAGGCGCTGGGCTTCATCATCTTCAACCGGCGCGCGGAGATGAGGTGATAGGTGGCCGGCGTGTGGGGGCAGTTGATGGAAACGATATCCATCCGCGCCAGCATCTGGTCCAGGCTGTCCCAGTACGTCGCCTCGAGCTCACGGGCAATGTCGTCCGCCACGGGCTTGCGGTTGTGATAGTGGATCTGCAGGCCGAACGCTTTGGCGCGCCGCGCGAGCGCCTGGCCAATCCGCCCCATGCCGACGATGCCGAGCCGTTTGCCCCACAGCCGGTGGCCCAGCATCCATGATGGCGACCAGCCGTGAAACTGATCCGTCTCCAGCGCCTTCACGCCCTCGACCAGGCGGCGCGGCACGGCGAGAATGAGCGCCATCGTCATGTCTGCGGTGTCTTCGGTGAGGACGCCGGGGGTGTTGGTGACGGTGATGCCGCGGGCAAGCGCGGCCTTGACGTCGATGTTGTCGACTCCGTTGCCGAAATTGGCGATCAGCTTCAGTTGCGCGCCGGCTGCATCGATGAGCTTGGCATCGAGGCGGTCGGTGACCGTGGGCACGAGGACTTCGGCTTCGCGCATCGCCTCGGCGAGGGCGGCCGAGTCCATCGGCTTGTCGTCGTGGTTGAGGCGCGTGTCGAACAGCTCCCGCATCCGCGTTTCGATCGCGTCGGGCAGCTTGCGGGTCACGATCACGCGCGGCCGGGCCGGCATTCAAAACTCCGGTGAGGCAATCGTTTGCTCTTAGCAGATGCGCTGCTAGGCTCAAAACCTGAGCAGGGCTGGAGCGAGGATGTCGGCACCGGAGAGTCTGACCGAGGAAGTCTCCGGCGCCCCCGCCTCTACCGCCGTGGTCGAGGCCACAGGGCTTGCCCGGTGGATGCATTCTTCAGGGGCAATCTCGGCCAGCGGCGACCGCGTCGCCAGCCCGGCGGGGCAGGTTTCGTGGGCGATGTACGAGTGGGCCCGCAACCCGTATGTGCTGGTGATCACCATCTATCTCTTCGCGCCCTACTTCGCGAACGAGGTAGTCGGTGGCGGCGTGCGAGGGCAGGGGCTCACCGGCGCGATTCAGTCCTACAGCGGCATCATTATCGCCGTGCTGGCGCCGTTCCTGGGCGCGATTGCAGACAATGGCGGCCGCCGCAAACCGTGGATCGCGCTCTACACCGTTCTGATGGCGGCGGCGATGCTGCCCATGTGGTTCGCCATGCCGCACTCCACCGGCTGGCAGCTGTTCTTCGTAGGCGCGTTGATCGCCGCCGCCAACGTGGCGTTTGAATTTTCGGCCGTGTTCCACAACTCGCTGCTGCCAACAATAGCGAGCCCGCGTGGCGTGGCGGGATTGTCGGGCCTGGGATTGGCGCTCGGCAACGGGGCCGGAATCATCCTGCTGCTCTTCATGCTGATCGCGTTTTCGCTGCCGGGGAATGTGCCCTGGAGTTTTATCCCTGCGCATCCGCTGTGGGGCGTCGATCAGGCCGCGCATGAACCAGAACGGCTGTCAGGGCCGCTTTGTGCGATCTGGCTGATCGTGTTCAGCGTTCCGCTGTTTCTCTTCACGCCGGATCGGCCTTCGACCAACCTGCCGCTCCACCGCGCCATGATCGAAGGCGTGAAGAGCGTCATCCGCACCGTTCGCAGCCTGCGCCATTACCGCAACGTCGGCTGGTATCTGCTGGCGCGCCTCTTCTTCAACGACGGCATGACGGCGGTGCTGACCTTCGGCGGCATCTATGCGTCCAGCATCTTTCATTGGGGTCCCATTCCGATGCTGGCCTACGGCATCGAGCTCAGCATGTTCGCCACGCTGGGCGGGTTCGTCGGCGGCTGGCTCGACAATGCCTTCGGCTCCAAGCGCGCCATCTTCATCAGTATCGGCGGCACGACGTTGTTCCTGATCCTGTCGGTCACGATGGCGCCCGACCGCATCTTCTGGTTCATCCCATACGATACGCGCGCGCCGCATGTTTGGAGCGCGCCATTCTTCAACACCTGGCCCGAAATCATTTTTCTGCTGCTGGTCAATTTCATCGCCGTTCTGATCACCGCCGGCTACGCCAACAGCCGCACCATGCTCGCGCGCATCGCGCCCATGGAGAAGATGACGGAATTTTTCGGGCTCTATTCGCTGTCGGGCCAGTCCACCAGCTTCCTTGCGACAGGACTTGTGAGCTGGATGACGCTGGCCTTCCAAAGCCAGCGCGTGGGGCTGCTTGGCGAAGTCCTCTTTCTGGGGATCGGACTACTTCTGATGTTCTTCGTGAAGGAGGAGCGCGCTACAGCCGCCTAGAAAGCTCAGTTCGCGAGCGGCGATATCAGCAACAGGTGCTCGTTGCCGTTCTTGCGATACACGGAGAAATCGGAATCAAGCGTCAGAACCGAGTGCCGCTCATAGATCTCAGCCATTCGCACGATACAGCAATCGGCAAGCGACATGGGCCTATCGCGATACTTGCGATGAAGCTTCCGGAGCGCCGGAAGATGTTCCTCCACATGAAAGCCCAGAAGGAGCGCTCCGTTGGCCAGTAAGGCCAACAACGTATCTTCCGCACCTGGAAAACGCGCCACGAGGTGCATCGCCTCCGTCAGGACAGGCTCGCATAGCAGAAGCGGTGCAGCCAACTCTTCGATGCGTTCGGCCACCCATCGGTGATGACGCTCTGACCGGTCAAGAAACGCGACGAGCGGACCAGTATCAACGATTGCGGCCGGCACTGCGGCCTAAGTCCCTCAGGTGAGCGGGATTGGAACCCAGATCGGAAACTCCCGACGCTATGGCGCCACGCGCAGGCTTCATCAAGCCTGCGAGACTGGATTGTTGACCTCTCGTGGAGGGAGCCAGCACGTGGCGCAACCCCTCCTCGATCAGGTCTTTCAGTCTGCGGCCCTGCAATGCTGCTTTCGCCTTTGCCTGGCGGTACAGTTCATCCGGTATCTCGATTGTTGTTTTCACGCCCGCCGAATCCATATTTCCATAAAACCATATTGGGCAATAGCGACATTGGCAAGCCGTTCTCAACGGTGATGTCGCCGGACCCTTCAATTAGTGCCGGAAGTGGCGGATGCCGGTGAACGCCATGGCGAGCCCTGCGTCGTCGGCCGCTTCGATCACCTTGTCGTCGCGAATGGAGCCGCCCGGTTGGATGACCGAGGTGGCCCCCGCTTCGGCTACCGCCAGCAAGCCGTCGGGGAAGGGGAAGAAGGCATCGGAAGCCGCCGCCGAACCCAAGGTGAGCGGCTGCGGCCACCCCGCCGCCTTCGCTGCTTCCCTGGCTTTGATGGCGGCAATGCGCGCTGAGTCCACCCGGCTCATTTGCCCCGCACCGATCCCCGCTGTTTGTCCGTCCTTGGCGTAGACGATGGTGTTCGACTTCACGTGCTTGGCGACTGTGAAGGCAAACAGCATGTCGGCCAGTTCCGATTCGCTGGGCTGACGCGTGGTCACGATCTTCAGGTCCGTTCGGCCGATGCGGCCGTTGTCGCGTGATTGGGCGAGGAAGCCGCCGGACACGGATTTGAAGATGAGGCCCGGTGCCGCGGGATCGGGCAACCCTCCCGCCAGCAGCAGCCGCAAGTTCACGCGCTTGGCGAGAATGCGGCGCGCGTCCTCGTCTGCATCCGGCGCAATGATGACTTCGGTGAACAGCTTGGCGATCTCTTCCGCCGTTTCCCCATCCAGCGTGGCGTTGAAGGCGAGAATGCCGCCATAGGCACTCACCGGATCGCAGGCGAGCGCCTTACGATAGGCATCCGCCAGCGAAGCGCCCAGGGCCACGCCGCAAGGATTGGCATGCTTGATGATAGCGCAGGCCGCCGTCGCCGGATCGAATTCCGCCACCAGCTCGTAAGCCGCGTCGGTGTCGTTGATGTTGTTGTAGGACAGCTCCTTGCCTTGCACCTGCTCGGCGGTGGAAACGCCTGGGCGCGGCTCGCCCGTGGCGTAGAAGGCGGCCTGCTGGTGCGGGTTCTCGCCGTAGCGCAGCGCCTTGTTCAGGCGGCCGGCGAAGCTGCGGTAACGTGGAGGCGAAGCCTCGCCGTCCTTCGCCCGCTCCGCGGCAAACCAGTTGGATACCGCAGCATCGTAGGCGGCGGTTCGCGCAAAGGCCCGCTGTGCAAGTGTCCGGCGCAACTCAAGTGTGGTTGCGCCGTCGTGCTGATCCAGTTCGGTGAGCACCACGGCATAATCCTCGGGATCGACCACCACCGTCACGTAATCGTGGTTCTTCGCCGCGGCCCGGATCATCGCGGGTCCCCCGATGTCGATATTCTCGATGGTTTCGTCGAAGCCGGCGTTCCGCGCTACAGTCGCTTCGAAGGGATATAGATTGGAGACCAGCAGATCGATGCCTTCGATGCCGTGCATCCGCATGGCTTCGGCATGCTGCGGGTTGTCGGACATTCCCAAGAGCCCGCCGTGAATCAGCGGATGCAAGGTCTTTACCCGGCCATCCAGCATCTCTGGAAATCGCGTGATCTCCGAAACATCGGTGACGGCAAGCCCCGTCTCGCGCAACGCCTTCCCTGTGCCGCCGGTGGAAATCAGCGCTACATCTTTTGCAGCCAAGGCGCGGGCGAAGTCTATCAATCCGTTCTTGTCGTGGACGGACAGCAAGGCTCGGCGGACAGGGCGCAGGTTCATGAGAATGGAGACTTGAGAGTACCATCCGCTCATACCGGCAGCAGCATCAAAAGAGAAGCACGGACAGTTGTATTCGAGCGGCGATTTGGCTTCGTGCAAATCAGCCATTCGTCTATAGTGCGGCGCGAATCCCGAAAAGTGGGTGGTGGTGGTGGTGAGTACGGCTCCAAAGGCGCGCCCAAGCTACAATTGCTCGAAGTGCCCCGGCTATTGCTGCTCGTATCCGATTATCCCGCTGAACAAGCGCGATCTTGCCCGGCTTGCCCGCTATTTCGGCCTCAGCGAGCGCGCGGCGAAGCTGAAGTACACGGTGCCGCGCGAGGACGAGGAGATGACGATGCGGCGCAAGGCGGACGAGCATTTCGGCCGCATCTGCCAGTTTTTCGACACGAAGAAGCGCAACTGCACGATCTACGAGGCGCGTCCGCTCGCCTGCCGGGGCTATCCGGAGGTGCCGCGCTGCGGCTACTACGAATTCCTCAAGTTCGAGCGCAAGTTGCAGGAGGACAAGGAACTGGTGGCGCATTCGCGCTAGGCGCCCTGGGTACGGATTGTTGACCGGAAGGGGAGGGCCAGTATGATCCCAGGCCCATTCCCTTTCTTTGCTCGATGCCCCTGTGGCGGAATGGTAGACGCGGCAGACTCAAAAGCGAATTTAAGCAGCAAAAACAGTCAAAATATCCAACAAAATCAATAATATAACTAAAATCAAAAACTTACACAGTCCTTACACAAAACTGGACTTTTTCCGCGGAATCGCGTATGCGTACGCGTATGTCCCTGACACACACGCTTATCGGCGGAAAGCTTCACGTTTATCAGCGTGAAAACAGTTCGGCGTGGCAGTGTTCGACCTACCTTGCGGGCCGCAACCATCGCGCTTCAACCAAGGAAGACGATCTCGAACGCGCCAAGGGCGTCGCCGAAGAGTGGTATCTGACCCTCAAGGTGAAGCACCGCAATGGCGAGCTTCGTGGCGGCAAGTTGTTCAGTGCCGCCGCCGGGAAGTTTCTCCCCGAATATGAAGCGCTGACGATTGGGGAGCGTAACCCTGACTATGTGAAGGGGCACGGCGACCGGCTGCGCGTCCATCTGCTTCCCTATTTCGGAAACATGGTCGTCTCCGACATCACCCCGCAAACGGTGCAGGACTACCGGGTGCACCGCATGACCAAGTCACAGGCCATCAAGGACCGCGACGAAAGGGAGGCTGAAGAAGCCAAGAAGGCAAGGGAAGAGGGCCGGGTGTTCAAGCCCAGCAGGCCTTGGACGCCTCCGGCCCGCAGCACCTTGCATCACGAGATCGTCACGCTGCGCCACGTGCTCAAGACGGCGCAGCGCCTTGGCTGGATCAAGTTCCTCCCCGACCTTTCGCCGCCTTACAAATCATCCGGCAAGATCAGTCACCGTGCCTGGTTCTCGCTTGACGAATACAAGACCCTCTACGAGGCGACGCGCGAGCGCGCCGCCAATCCGCCCAAGCCTCGCTGGAAATGGGAATGCGAACAGCTGCACGATTTCGTGCTCTTCATGGTCAATACCGGCCTGCGCCCCGACGAGGCGGCGCGGCTTGAGTTTCGCGACGTGGAAATCGTCCGCGACGCCGCGACCGATGAAACCATCCTTGAGATCAGCGTGCGCGGCAAGCGCGGCGTCGGCTACTGTAAGAGCATGCCCAATGCCGTGCTGCCATTCCAACGGCTTCAAAAACGCAAGCGCGTCGCCGATGTCGGCAGCCGCCAGTCGCGCGGCGGCGGAGCAACGACCGATCCCGCATCGCTCATTCTTCCAAGACCTACCGATTTGCTTTTCC
>JAFAVP010000284.1 GCA_019242395.1 Alphaproteobacteria bacterium
CAAGAGGATCAATGCAGGCTTGCTCCGATCCGCCAAGTCTGTGTGGCAAAACAACGTCAGTACCGAACCACGCGCCTCAATCATCGTTTGCCTGTACGGCAAGCCGGAATTCATGTTTCTGCAAAGTTCATCGTTCTTCCGCTCATTCTCTGCGTCGGAGTATGAGTTCATTTACGTCTGTAACAGCCCAGAGCTACTTGAGACGTTGGTGAAGACCGCCGCCGCATGCGAGGTGGTGTATGACATGCGCCTGACTGTCGTTGGGCTGTCAGGGAATGTCGGGTTCGGCGGTGCGAACAACGCTGCGTCAAGGTATGCAAACAGCGGGCGGCTCCTCTTTTTAAATCCGGATGTTTTTCCGTGCGAACCTTCCTGGTTGCAGAAGCACGAAACGGTGTTACGGGGACTGCCGGAGGAGCAAACCCGGCTGTTTGGTTCTCGTCTGTTTTACGCCGACGGCTCTCTGATGCACGCTGGTATGTATTTCGAGATGGAGCCAGGTATCTCACTCAACCAGAATGAGCTTCGCAGCCGTGAGCTGGTGCGCGTGGAGCATTATGGCAAGGGAGCTCCGCCCACAGCCCGGCGATTCTGCGGTTCGGCCCGGGTGCCGGCCGTATCGGGTGCCTTTATCAGTATGGACCGCGGCCTGTTCGAGCGTCTCAATGGTTTTTCCGACGAAGTGATCTATGGGCATTATGAAGATGCTGACCTATGTTTGCGGGCGATGAAGACGGGCGCGGCCGCTTGGGTGCATGACGTTCCGATGTGGCATCTTGAAGGTAAAGGTTCCACCCGGCTTCCGCACCATGATGGAGCGTCGCTGGTGAACCGCTGGTCTTTTGCGCAGAGATGGGGAACTTTGCTGCGCTCTGGCTGGCTTGGACCGGAGCCGGCGGCGTTCGCGCTGGAGGCAAATGCAAATCGGCAGCTCGGGGCCGGTGCTGGCATGCGCCCGCTCGCAACAGCGGCTGAATAGGAGCTTCCGATTCGCACGGTTCTGCTGATCAGTCTGTTTCACCCGGAACTGGTGCGTGGTGGTGCGCAGCAGGTCTGTTACGAGCTCTTCCAAGCGCTGAAGCAGGTGAAAGGCATCAAGCCCGTCCTCTTGGCGAGCGTCGATTCGACCTACCCCGCCCTGTTCAAGAGCGGTGCGCGGATTACCGGTTTCGACGGGCGCCCGGATGAATACGTGTTCCTGTCCCGCGATTATGACTATTGGTGGCACCGCGCCACGAACCCGCTACTGCTGGAATCCTTTGCGGAATTTCTGCAGTTGGTAAAGCCCGATGTCGTGCATTTTCACCACTTCCTAACCCTGGGACTGAACCTGCTCCCGCTGACACGTCGGATTTTGCCCAACGCTAAGATCATCTTTACCCTGCACGAGTTTCTCGCCATTTGCGCCGCCGACGGGCACATGCGGCGCACGTCCGAGAATGCGTTGTGTCGGTACGAAAGCCAGGTGCGCTGTCACCAATGCTTTCCTCAGCACTCGCCGGAAGACTTTTTTATGCGCAAGATGTGGGTGCAAGACAATTTCAGCTACGTCGACCTGTTTACCTGCCCCACCAGATTCATGATCGAGCACTTCAAAACCTGGGGCCTTCCCGAGGAAAAACTGGTGCACGTCACCAACGGCCAGCGCAACTACGCGAGTGGGGGCGCGAAAAAGGATCCGGTGCCAAGGGGTAAACGGAACCGCTTCGGCTTTTTTGGACAGATGGTGGACGCCAAAGGGGTGCAAATCTTGCTGGAGGCCGTAGAGATTTTGCGGGCCGATGGCTTCAGCGATTTCGAAGTGCAGATCAATGGCGACAATCTGAATTTTGCTTCCGAGGCCGTCCGCAAGGAGATCGACTCGTTCGCCAAGGCGGAAGCGGAGCGGCCGAAGAAGGAACGCGTCGTGAGCTTCAACGGCGGATATCAGGTCGAAGGATTGCCTGTCCGGATGGGAAAGGTGGACTGGGTCGTTGTCCCCTCTCTCTGGTGGGAAATTTTCGCGCTGGTCATTTCCGAAGCTTGGATGTTCGGCCGTCCGGTGATCTGCTCGAATGTCGGCGCGATGGCCGAGCGGGTGAGCGATGGCGTGGATGGGCTTCATTTCGAGATCGGGGACGCGCGGTCGCTGGCCGCCACTATGCGGCGGGCGTGCACGGAGAAGGGCTTGTGGGACAAGCTGGTGAAGGGAATCACTTTGCCCCCATCGGGAGAGCAAATGGCTCACAAATTTCTGGAGGTGTACGGACTTGAAGGAAGCGCTCGCCATGCCACGGAGAAGACGACGGTGGTCGCAATGGCCGCCGTATAGTTCAGCCTTGCTTTCATAGCCGCGGTTACGAAGTAGATGGTCTCACGTAACGCTCATTCGCCCGTGTTCATCGTGGGCTCCCCTCGATCCGGCACAAGCATCCTTGTTGATGGATTGCTTTCCGCCGGTTACGAGGGATATCGTGAGGGAAGCTTTCTCTCCCTCATCACGCCGCTAAGCACGATCATAGATCGGCACTACTCGGTCTTCGCAACGGGAAATCCGAAGCTTCTAATCTCCCAAGTACCCAAGGATCGTCTGAAAGGCGAGTTGTTTGAGGCCCTCAAGCGTATCGTCGAGGAGCATAACAAGTCAGCACCATGGCTGGACAAGACGGGGAATCCTGAGATGGTTCAGGCGATCCCAGCCTTACGTGCGCTCTGGACAGACAGTGTGTTTATCTTCGCCAAGCGCCGCGGGATCGAAAACGTAGTTTCGCGATTGAAAAAATTTCCGCAACACAATTTTCGATATCATTGCGACGATTGGGCTCGCAACATGCGGAGTTGGCGCGACATCCGCGATACCCTTCCCGGACACGCCAGGCTGGAGATTGACCAGCAGGAAATAGCTCAATTTCCTGAAAATACGGCAGATCGGATCGCCACATTCTTGAACATAAACGATAGTGCGGCGCGAATAATTGCAGACACGTTCCGGGAGAAACGCCCACAGCAGACATCCGATGGTACAGCTAGCAGGTTGCTTGATCTTACAGGAACTCGTTGGAGCCAAGACCAGATCGAGGTCTTCCAGCAGAGCTGTAGCGCCGAAATGGATGCCTACGGATACAGCCTAGACTCCACCTATTGGCGCTTGCAACAGCGCGCACCATCAGAAACAGCCGTTGGATCATGAATGACTTAGAGTTTCTGACGGATCTATACTCGGCCCTCTTAAAGCGCGCGCCAAGGGAGCCAGAACTGACTCATTGGGCAACGAAACTCGCTGAGGGTATGGCGGATCGAGAGATCATCGCTCGCTTTATCCGGTCGCCGGAATATCGTCATAAGAACCGGGTGCGCTGTACCTATCCTCCAGGCCATTACTATAGCCCAATTGTAGACCCGGATAGTTTGGACAAGGAGAAGTTGTCGGCCCGGAGCCTCTCTCCGTCCCTTATCCCGGGCATCAATATAGACGGCCAGAAAATGCTCACGTTCTGGAACCGGAACGCAGACACAATAGCCGGTACACCCTTTCCGATCGACGCAGCACCCGGGTTTCGGTACTACAGCGACAACAATATCTATCCGATCGGCGACGCCACAATCCTGCGTGCTATGCTGGCCGACAAGCGGCCGGTTCGAATGATCGAGATCGGCTCCGGCTTTTCATCGGCGTGCGCACTAGATACGGCAGACGAATTCTCCCTGCCGACGGAATTTCTTTTTATTGAACCCTATGCGAAACGGCTGAGGTCGGTGCTTCGCCCTCAGGATGCGGAAAGGGTCAGCATCGTGGAAAAGCCGGTACAGGAAGTATCACTTGACGTTTTTGCCTCCCTCAACGGCGGGGACATTCTGCTGATCGACTCAACGCATGTTCTCAAGACGGGCAGCGATGTTCACTATGAGCTGTTCAAGGTTCTGCCTGTCCTCAAGCCGGGGGTTTACGTGCACTTCCATGACATTCATTATCCGTTTGAATACCCGAGCGAATGGGTGTTCGGCAAAAACTTGTCTTGGAATGAAATCTACGCCGTACGTGCATTCCTGATGCACAACAATGACTATGAGATTGAATTCTTCAATCACTATTTCACGGCAGCGTTCACGAGCGTAATTGGCCGTACGTTCCCGAAGTTCTTAGCAAACGGGGGCGGTAGCCTCTGGATCAAAAAGGTGGGCCCAAGTCTCTCGGTGTGAGGCCAGGCTCGGAAGTGAAATAATTTGTGTTCGCAAGGTAGGTAATGCGCGAAGTCTCTGAGCCGCCAGCGTTCACTCACTCCCCGGGAGCAGGGGGCGAGCCAGACTACAGCCTCTCCGCGCAACTTGCAGGCGATGTGCTCTGGCGGCCGGCTGTTACCGAATATCCCGGTCAGCCGGACCAGGTGATCGTAGGCGGATATTGCGTGGTCGGGCCTGGACGCCACCGCGAGACATTGCAACTGGCAAGCGATGGCGCATCCGTGAGCCCGAACTTCATCGACAATGAGCGGCTGAAGGCCATTCTCGCCTTTTTGCAGGGTGACTGTTTCCATCTTCATAAACCATGGCCGATTTCAGGCTCACGCGTAGTCTTTCAGCTGAGGGATCGGGAGACGGGCGATATTGTGGAGCCGTTCAAATTTGCCGTTGTTCCGGGCAAGGCAGATTTTGATCGCATTCCGCTGCCTGGCAAAGACCGTATGCGTCGGGTGGCCGGGACCGCCGACACCCCGGTTAAGTTTCTGGATGGCGGCTGCGCGGCAGCGCTGCAGATGGATGCACTTCTGCAGGCCACCACGGGCCGCAGATTGAATCAGTTCAAATCGGTGCTGGACTGGGGCGTCGGCTGTGGCCGAGTCGCGCGCTTTGTAAAGGAACGTCTTGTTCCGAGCGCACGCCTTACCGGAGCGGATATTGATGACTTTAATCTCGAATGGTGCCGGGAAAATCTGCCGGAACTCCGTACGCTACTCTTTCCCTTGATGCCCCCCACAAAGGCCCGCGGCAGCAGCTTCGATCTCGTTTACGGATTGAGCGTCCTCACACATCTGACCGAGAGCGTGCAGCGTGCCTGGTTTGTGGAGCTAGCACGCCTGTTAAAGCCGGGCGGCATTGCCTACCTCACATTCAATGGACTGATCGCTGCTCTTTACCAGGGGCGTAGTTCATCCGTCCTCGATAGCATACAGGCGCGCGGTATTTCGGACGAGATGCGAGATCCTGCACTTGGCGAGGCAATGACTGGGTATTACCGAGTGACGTTTCAAGCCTACCCACATGTCACTGCAGCTGTCGAGCCGATGTTTTCGGTGCTGGCACATTATCCGCATATGTTTGGGGTTCAGGATGTTCTTATCTTGGAGCGCAGGAGAACGGGATGATGCAAACAGATGGTGGGATGCGCCTGGGCACGGATACACGCATCGAAA
The DNA here is from genome assembly GCA_019242395.1 of Alphaproteobacteria bacterium. Lineage (GTDB taxonomy): Bacteria > Pseudomonadota > Alphaproteobacteria > Micropepsales > Micropepsaceae > Rhizomicrobium. The sequence continues at coordinate 5,391 of JAFAVP010000284.1, forward strand.
CCAGCCCGGCCCGAGAATAAAAGACCGTGGCTGTACCAAGTGTGTTGGCGATTGGGGCAAGCCATCTTAACGCGATAGCTGCTGGTTACGAACGTCTCCATGCCGAGCAAGATCTACCCCTGGGTTTGACTGCATTGCAGCTAAACCTGCCGAAGTATAACCCTCTGATCATCCGGAAACCGTCCTGTTTCGATGTCAACAATGCGCTAAAAGAAGATATCGATCGGGCACTAGAGACCTCGGATCCCGTCTATATAGTGTACTCCTTGGGCGGCAATGTTCACAACGTTGTGGGGCTTGTCCAGCATCCTGTGCCGTTCGATGTTTTTTTGCCGGGCGAAGTTAGGAGGCGCAGAATTTCTCCCCATACGAAAGTGGTTCCGTACGCGATGATGGAGGCCATGTTCGCGCATAGAAACGGCGGCTTCAAAATCGCGCTCGAGGTGCTTAGGGGCTACCTGAAACGGCCTTCCGTGCAAATACTACCCCCTCCTCCAATCGCCTCCGAAGAACACATCCGGCGGCGGCCGGGGCCGTTTAAGGAGGCGCTGGAGCAAGGAAAGATTGCGCCAGTCGCGCTTCGACAGCGGCTCTGGCGAACATACTGTAATTTTCTGCGCAGCATATCGGAGCCGCTGGACATCAAATGCCTGGAGCCGCCTGCCGATGCCATAGACCAAACCGGCTGCCTGGCGACTGCCTATTATGGCGCGGACCCGACACACGCAAACACCGAGTACGGCAAACTTGTTTTCAGGCAAATACTTGAAGAGTGCGGAGTCGCATGATGGTGGAGAAGCACCCGTACTTGAATTTGCCACCGGAAAATTTTTGGAGGGGGATGGTTGCTGGCGTGCCTCCAGCAGAGGTCGACCCTGTCGTTTCCGTCGCGTTCCGCCTCAACCGAAAGAGCAAGATAGCGACTGCAGGTAGCTGTTTTGCTCAACACATTGCCCGGCATTTAAGGACAAGCGGCTTCGACTTCCTAGTCACCGAACGGGCGCACCCGATTTTTTCGGAAGAACTCGCTTCAATCTTTGGCTATGGGGTGTACCCAGCGCGATTCGGAAATATATATACAGTGGAACAGCTACTACAACTGCTCCTTCGCGCATACGGCGTGTTCCACCCCAAACAAGAATTTTGGTTAGATCGCGAAGGAAACTACATCGACCCATTCCGACCGCAGATACAACCCGGCGGTTTTGCATCCAAACCAGAGTATGAAGCCGACCGGCGTCAGCACCTAATGGCGGTTCGACAGATGGTCGAACGTATGGACGTGTTCATTTTCACGCTGGGTCTGACAGAGGCGTGGCGCTCCCGCGAAGACGGTGCAGTCTATCCAGTATGTCCCGGCGTCTCAGGCGGGGAATTCGACAGTTCCCGTCACGAGTTTCACAATTTCTCCGTTTCGGAAGTCGTGAATAGTATGCGTAAGGCGATCGAGTTCATCCGGATACGGAATCCGGAGGTGCGGGTCATCCTGACTGTCTCGCCAGTCCCGCTCGTCGCCACCATGGCACAGGAAGGCGTGCTCCAAGCAACCACCTACTCGAAGGCAGTATTGCGAGTCGCCAGTAGCGAGCTGGCAAGAACGCTGCCTGATGTCGCGTATTTTCCTTCTTTCGAAGTGATCACCGGCTGTTTCAATCGTGGCGCGTATTTCGGGCCCAATCTTCGTGACATCACGGAAGCTGGGGTTGCTCACGTGATGCGATTGTTCTCAAAACATTATCTGGACACTTCGGGCGCTTCAGAATGCGATGTTACGAGTTCTCCAATCGATGAGCATACGACGCGAATGGAACAGATCGTTCAGGTCGCATGTGAGGAGGAAGCCCTGCAATCTGCTGCAACTATCGAACAGTAGGTTGCTCCAAGGATCAGCGTGCCTCATTGATTGGATAGCACCTTCGCAACATCGAGGAATGTATCAGAGCATATAGCGGACGAGGTGTCTCGCGAAACGTAGGCGGCGGCTTGAGGGCGCAATGCGCTCGGGGGCCCAATCCGATGCCCCAGGCTACGTGCGTGATAAAAATGGTGCCGGAGGTGAGAATCGAACTCACGACCTACCCCTTACCAAGGGGTTGCGCTACCACTACGCTACTCCGGCGGCCAATAACTTGGGACGCCAGCCTCATAGCGTAGGCATCCGATGAGGGGAAGGGCAGATGAAACCGCAATCGGAGGAGCGCAAGAAGCGTCTTGCAGCCGCCTTGCGGCAGAACTTGAAGCGACGCAAATCCGCCGTCGCGGAGCGCTCAAACACTGGGCGGCGCATTCCCACCTCGCCGGGCGCTGGCGCTGAGAGAACTTCTCGCTTACCTACGGCGGAGTAATGGACCGCATCCGGATCAAAGGTGGCAAGCCGCTCAAGGGCGAAATCCCGATCAGTGGGGCGAAGAATGCCGCGCTGCCTCTGATGGCCGCCTGTCTGCTCACCGACAAAAAACTGACGTTAATCAACGCGCCATGGCTCGCGGATGTCGGCTTCATGAGCGAGCTGCTGCGAAGTTTCGGGGTTGAGACGAGTTACGTCCGGGGCCCCGGATTCGGCGAGGGCGGACGTCTGGATCTGACCGCCAGAAACATCGTCAACACCACCGCCGACTACGACCTGGTGCGGAAAATGCGCGCGAGCTTTCTTGTGCTGGGCCCGCTGCTTGCGCGCTTCGGGCAGGCAAAGGTTTCGCTGCCGGGCGGCTGCGCGATCGGGGCCCGGCCGGTCGATCTGCACCTCAGGGCCATGCAGGCGCTCGGGGCCGATATTCAGCTGGAAGAAGGCTACGTGCTGGCGAGCGCCAAAGGGGGGCTCACGGGGGCGCTCGTCGACTTTCCCCTCGTCTCGGTTGGGGCGACGGAGAACGCACTTATGGCGGCGACTCTGGCGCGGGGGAAAAGCGTCATCGACAACGCGGCGCGCGAACCGGAGATTGTGGATCTCGGCCGCTGCCTCTCTGCGATGGGGGCCAGGATTTCCGGTTTGGGAACCTCATGCATTGAGATAGAGGGCGTTGAAGCGCTGCACGGAACCCAACATGCCGTACTTCCGGACCGGATTGAGACCGGCACCTATGCGATGGCTGCGGCGATATGCGGCGGAGACATCGAGCTCACTGGAACCTCGGCTGATTTGATCGGCGCGGTCATTCCTCTGCTCGCTGCCACCGGCACAGCGGCCGTTTCCACCAACCTCGGCATCTCGGTCCGCCGCAACGGTGTGCGCCCGACAGCTGCCGATGTCAGCACGGAACCCTTTCCCGGATTTCCGACTGACCTCCAAGCACAGTTCATGGCGGTGGTGGCCACGGCAGAGGGCCGCTCGCACATCAAGGAGACCATCTTCGAGAACCGTTTCATGCATGTTCCTGAGCTGCTGCGCATGGGTGCCGACATCCAAGTTCAGGGTGACACAGCCATCATCCAAGGCGTGGAGTATCTGAAGGGTGCCCCGGTCATGGCGACGGACTTGCGCGGCAGCTCCAGTCTGGTGCTGGCGGGCTTGGCGGCGGAGGGCGAGACAATTATCAACCGGGTCTATCATCTGGACCGCGGCTTCGAATGCCTCGAGGAGAAACTCTCCGCGGCCGGCGCGGAGATCGAGCGGCTGAAGGAATGAGCAGTTCCGCCAAACTTGCTGTACAGGACGCCGACGATCTCCAGATCGTCTCAGCGCGGCTGCAGGACGCCGTGGCACGCGTCAAAGATCTGGTTTGGTTGCCGAAGACACATCGCTTCGCGGCCCTGTTCAACCGCTTTAAGTGGGAAGACGCCGTGGGGGGCGCGGAAGGGCTGCGCGTGCGGGCGGGGTTCCACTTAGAACATGTTCTTTCTGCCAAATCACACAACATACAATTCACCAATCGGGAAGCAGTTCTCTCGTTGCTTGCGATCCGGTTCACGCCGCATGGCGAGGACGGTCCTTCGGGCATTATCGAATTCGTCTTCAGCGGCGGCGGCGCAATCCGCCTCGAAGTCGAATGCATCGAAGCGAGCCTCGTCGATTTCAGCGGAGAGTGGCCGGCACTTGGCCGCCCTTCGCACCCAATTGAGGCATGATGGGCGAGGACCACTCTTACCGCATCAGCGCGATAGAACTGGATGAAAGAACTGTCGTGCGGCGGACGCGGCAGATCGAGCAGGAACGTGAAATCGCGATTTACGACCTGCTGGAGGAGAACCACTTTCAGCCTAGCGGTTCACCGGGCGGTCCGTACAAACTCATCTTGAGCATCGAAGAGAGCCGGCTAGTCTTCGACATTCGGCTTCAAAACGACACGCCACACGGTCGCATCCTACTCTCGATGACCCCGTTTCGGCGCGTGGTCAAGGATTACTTCATGATCTGCGAAAGCTATTTCAAGGCGATCCGGGACGCGCCGCCCTCCCAGATCGAAACGCTCGATATGAGCCGACGCGGAGTTCACGATGAGGGATCCAAACTTCTGGTCGAACGCCTGCAAGGGAAGGTGACGCTGGACACCGATACGGCGCGCAGGCTCTTTACCTTGATCTGCGTGTTGCACCTTAAAGGCTGAGCTGAGCGCGGCTTGCTTTTCCGGCGTTTCGGTGCAATCTCGCGCCGCTCTTGGCGCCAATGAGGTCGAATGGCCAAAGAAGAACTGCTGGAATTTCCCGGTACGGTCAGCGAATTGCTGCCCAATGCGACCTTCCGCGTAAAGCTTGAGAATGGACACGAGATTATCGCCCACACCGCCGGCAAGATGCGAAAGAACCGGATTCGCGTGCTCACCGGGGATAAAGTTCTCGTGGAAATGACGCCCTATGACCTCACGAAAGGGCGCATCACCTATCGCTTCAAATAGGAGCCAGCGTCCTTTGCTGGTGCTGGCCAGCGAAAGTCCGCGGCGCCTCGCTCTCCTGGCGCAGGTTGGCATCGTTCCGGACGCCGTTGTTCCCGCGCATTTGAGTGAACGCCCTCTCAAACGCGAGCAACCGAGAGCGTATGCCGCTCGCCTCGCCTCTGAAAAGGCCGTGACGGTCCGGCGAAGCTGGAAAGGAGAGCCCGCTTTAATCTTGGCCGCCGATACTGTGGTTGCCTGCGGCCGCCGAATTCTACCTAAGGCATCCAATGACACTGACGTTATCGCGTGCCTTCGGCTTCTGAGCGGACGTTCGCATCAAGTGCTCACCGCAGTCGCCCTCGTGAATACGAGTGGCGGGATTAGCTCGCGCCTCGTCACCACGCGGGTGACATTCGCGCAACTCTCCGACAGAGCCATCGCCACTCTCGTCGCAAGCAAAGACGGTATAGGGAAAGCCGGTGGATACGCGATCCAAGGGAAGACGGAAGGCCTGGTACGGCAGATCAGCGGTTCGTATTCCAATGTTGTCGGTCTGCCGCTGTTTCAGACCGTTCAGCTGTTAAAGGGGTGCGGCTTTCCTGTCCTGTGATAACGTGTTCCCACTCATCCTGATGTGCAGATGGACAAGGAAGTCCTGATCAACGCCGGTGCAGTGGAGCTTCGGGTGGCTGTCGTGGAAGACGGCCGCCTGCAGGAGCTGTTCCTGGAACGCCTCGCGCGACCGGAAGCTGAAGGAGCGAGACTCCGGCCTCTTGGCCGCGGCGGGCAGAGCCTGATCGGCAACATCGTTCTTGGACGCGTGCAAAGGGTGTTGCCCGGCATGCAGGCCGCTTTCGTCGACATTGGGCTGGATCGTGCAGGCTTCTTAGGCGCGCGGGAGGCGCGATGCCTGGCAGGTCTTCCGGGTTTTGAGGAAGAGCGTGCTCCCAGGATCAGTGAGTGCGTACGCGAAGGTGAGGAAGTTTTAGTCCAGATCGTCAAAGATCCCATAGGAGAGAAGGGCGCGCGCGTTTCGGCGAATGTCACCCTACCAGGCCGGCTGCTTGTGCTCGTGCCCAATCAGCGCGGTGTGGCGCTGTCCCGCCGCATCGAAGACGAGGCGGAGCGGGAACGCCTGACTGAGTTGTGTAAGACGCTGCTCATTGACGGAACCGGCTCCGCAGACGTCGGATACATCATCCGCAGCGCCGCGATCGGCGCCAAGCTGGGCGATCTACGCCAAGATGCGGAGCGCTTGGCCGGAGCCTGGCGGCCTGTTCAGCAGAGAAGAAAGCATGCTCGAGCGCCTGCAACGCTCTACCACGACCTTGATCCCATCGAGCGCACGATGCGCGACGAAGTGGATGCGGAAACCTCGCGCGTCGTGGTTGACGACCGCCAAGCCCTGAACGCCGCCCGTGCCTATTGCCGCCGCGTCATGCCAGCAGCGGAAAACATAATCGAACTGTATGACGGGCCCGGCGCACTGTTCGACTCCTACGGCTTAGAAGACGAGATCGCCACGCTGATAGAGCCCCGGGTTCCCCTGCCCTCCGGCGGCTGGATCACCATCGAAGGCACCGAAGCACTGACGGCAGTGGACGTCAATTCCGGCAGCTACACAGAGGCAACGGGGCTGGAGGAAACCAGCCTTCGCGTCAATCTGGAGGCCGCCGCGGAAATTGGCCGCCAGCTGCGACTCCGCGGCATCGGCGGCCTGGTCGTAATCGACTTCATTCACCTGAACCAACCGGAGAATATCGAACACGTTCTGACGGTGCTTCACTCGAGTCTGGCGCATGACCGCACGCCCACGCAGATTTCAGGCATGTCGGAGTTCGGACTCGTTGAAATCACGCGCAAGCGCACACGCGATCCATTGGTAAAGCTGATGACGGAATGCTGCACGCCTTGCCGCGCGAGCGGCCGCAGGCGCACGGCCGAAAGCATAGCGCTGGAAGGCGTTCGGCAGATTGAACGAGCGGGCAAGGCAGCGCCCGGGGCATGCGTAATCGCACGCGCGGCGCCTGACGTCATCCGCTGGATCAAGCGTCACGAGGACGAAATTCGCGGTGGGCTGGCACGCCGCGGGGCAGCACGCGTCGAATTCGAAGCCGGTGACGAACTTGACCGGAACAGGTTCGATGTCTCCACCAGATAGCGGCCGGAGTTGCGCGGTGTGCGGTAACCCGCAGGAGGCGATGTTCAAGCCATTCTGCTCGAAGCGTTGCGCCGACATCGACCTTGGCCGCTGGCTAAAAGGCAACTACGTTATTCCCGGCAGAGATTCCGCCGCCGGGGAGCGGCCATCGATCCCGGCAGATTTGCCGACAGACCCTGAGGTAGAAAGCTGATCGTTATCAGCTGACGAAATACTGCGTCTCACTGCCGCTTTGTTCCGAGCGGACGCGCCCTTCCCTCCGAAGCTGAATGAGATGAGCCAACACAGATCGTGCGGCTGCCGGGTGCAGGCGCTTGTCCACTGCGGCGTATACCTGGGAAACGATATCGGGAATCGTATGGCAGCCATTGCGGATCGAATCGAGAATCTGCGCCTCACGCTCCAGCCGGTGATCTACGTACGCCTGAAGAAACGGCTTGGGGTCCCTCACCGGCCCTCCGTGGGTGGGGTAAAGAATACGGTCGTCGCGCATCAGCAGCTTGCGCAGGCTTGCGATGTACTGCGCCATGTCGCCGTCCGGCGGCGCGACCACCGTCGTCGACCAGCCCATGACGTGGTCGCCGCTGAATAGGGCCCGCTCATCGGGCAGGCTGTAGCACATGTGGTTGGACGTATGACCCGGCGTGTGCACGCATTCGACACTAAACCCCGTGCCCTCGATAACATCCCCATCGCGCACCCGGACGTCCGGCACGAAATGGCGATCGCCACCCTCCTCGACACGCGGGCCATCTTCCCTCCCGCTGCCATGGGGGCCGAAGGCATAGGTTGTGGCGCCGGTCCATTCCTGCAGGTGCCGCGCGGCGGGCGAGTGATCCAGATGTGTGTGCGTCACCAGGATGTGGGTCACGTGCTTGCCGTGCAGTGACCGCCGCAAAGCGTCCAGATGCTCGGGAATGAGCGGACCTGGGTCGATGACCATTACATGGCGCGCGCGCTCGTCAGCGCCAACCAGGTAAACGCCTGTACCCTTGAACGTGAACGGGCCTGGATTGCGCGCGAGCATCCGAGACACCATCGGGGAGAGCCGCCGCACCTCTCCATACGGAGCATCGAAAGAAAGATCGAAGGGAATGCTCAATTATTTCCGTCGTCGCGTCGTGACTGAATGCGGGCGTGGCGATGTATAGCATTCGGACGCGTACGGTGAATCATGGATTTCACCATGTCGGGCACCCGATGCGCGAAGCCGTCGAGGCGGCGCGAAAGCCAGTCGAAGCGGTGCCTGGTGAATTGCAGGCGGCGGCGCATGTTCTTGGAATGCGTGGTAAGAATGGCAAGCCCGATCAGGATCGGCATAACTCCGATCAAAGGCACGGGGATCGGCGCCGGCAGCAGCACAACCCCGACGGCCACAAGCATCCACCCGAGAACCAGCCAAAAGGTCTTCTGCATCACTGCGAACCAGAGCCCGACCGCCACGATGCGCATAATATAAACCCCAGAACATGGCGCCCGTTTGACGCGACCGGAAGGCTTACATAGCTTCGGTTAAGAAATGGGGTGCTACCGGACCAAATTCCATGAAGCTCTACAATTCGATCGGTCCCAATCCCCGGGCCGTTCGCATGTTTGCGGCTGAAAAGCAGATCGAAATCCCGCGGATCGAAGTGGACCTGATCGGGGGCGAGAACCGCCGGGAACCTTACCTTCGGAAGAACCCGATGGGGCAGCTGCCCGCGCTGGAACTGGAGACGGGCGAGTGCATCACGGAGATTGTCGCGATCTGCGAGTATCTGGAGGACACTCACCCTAGCCCTCCGCTCATTGGCTCAACACCCGAGGAGAAAGCCGAGTCGCGCAAATGGACCCGCTGCGTGGACCTCAACATCTGCGAGCCGATGGCGAACGGCTTTCGCTTTTGCGAAGGCCTGGCACTGTTCCAGAATCGTATCGTTACCGTGCCCGAAGCCGCGGATGGCCTGAAGCGCATTGCGCAAGACCGGATAGGGTGGCTGGATGCTCACATGGGGGGCAAAGAGTTCGTCTGCGGCCCCCGGTTTACTTTGGCGGACATTCTGCTCTTCTGCTTCCTCGATTTCGGACGGCAGGTCGGGCAGCCATTGCGTGAGGAAAACAAGAACATCGCCGCTTGGTTTCAGCGTGTGAAATCACGCCCAGCGGCAAGGGCTTAGCAAGACAATGCCAACGCACGCGGGCCGGCGGATCCGGGACGCGGCATCCAGCAGGCTTCAAAGGGGGCCATTCGGGTTTCTGCGCTGGCGGAAGGGATGACATGTTTCTCCTTGTGAAGAATGTGCTGACCCTGCCCGAGATCGAGCAGATCCGCCACATCGCGAAAAGCGTTCGGTTTGTAGAGGGGCGCGCTTCCAATCCGCACAATCTTGCCAAAGACAATCTGCAGATGGATGTGACCCAGCCGGATGCAATGCGGGCATCCAACATCGCCGGCGCCGCTATCGCTCGCAATGAGGAGATCAGGAACTTTGTGTTCCCGAAGCGAATCGCATCGCCCCTGCTCGCGCGCTACGAACCGGGGATGAAGTACGGTACTCATGCCGATGCGCCGTTCATCCCCTTGCCAAACGCCCCGTTACGGTCCGATGTCTCCGGCACCCTCTGGATCGCCGATCCCTCCACCTACGATGGCGGCGAACTCACCATTCATCTCGGGAGCGAAAAGGTATCTATTAAGGGCGAACCGGGCTCGATGGTGGTGTATCCTTCGACCACTCTGCACGAGGTGGTTCCGGTAAACCGTGGACAACGCCTGGTCCTGATTACCTTCATCGAAAGCGTGATTTCCGATCAGATCGAACGCGAATTGCTCTGGCAGCTTAACGAGATTCATGCGCTGGAGGGTTTGAAGATGGAGTGGGAAAATCGGACCCGCCTGCAGTATGTGATCTCCAGCTTGCATCGCAGATGGGCTAGCTAAGGAGCGATCATGGTGGAGATGATGTTCAGGGACAACCTGCTAAGCGGCAAGCGCATTCTCGTCACGGGCGGCGGCACCGGGCTGGGGGAGGTGATGGCCGAAGCCTATGCACAGCTCGGGGCTATCGTTTACATCTGCGGGCGGCGCATCAATGTGCTCGAGCAAACGGCTAAACGCATTGGCGATGCCACAGGATCGACGGTAAAGGCCCTAGCATGCGACATTCGCCTGCCCGAGGCGGTTGACGAGCTGGTGGCGCAGATTTGGAGCGAAGGCCCGTTAACTGGCCTCGTGAACAACGCCGCGGGAAATTTCATCTCACGCACCAGGGATCTCAGTCCGCGCGGCTTCAACGCGATTGCCGATATCGTTTTTCGTGGCACATTCTACGTCACCCTCGCCTGCGGCAAACGCTGGATCGAGGCAGGCGACACGGCAAGCGTCATTTCCATCCTGACCACCTGGATTTGGAATGGCGGCCCCTTCACCGTGCCCTCCGCAATGTCCAAAGCGGGCATCAACATCATGACAAAATCGCTCGCCAGCGAGTGGGGACCGCATCGCATTCGCCTGAATGCGATCGCGCCGGGGCCGTTTCCCACCAAAGGAGCCTGGGAGAGATTGTCCCCCCAATCTGCCGGAGGCAGCGGCTCCTCGGGCTATATCCCTCTGGGGCGAGTTGGGGAGATGAACGAACTCGCGAACCTGGCTGTGTTCCTTATGGCAGACGGCTGCGAATATCTCACGGGCCAGACCATCGCGATCGATGGCGCCATGCATCTGGCGTCGGGCGGCAACTTCGCCAGCCTGTCAAAGCTCGGCGATTCGGATTGGGAGCGCATTCGCAATGAAATCCGTAGTGCCAATGAGCAGGACAGGAAGGAGCGCGCTAAGGAGACGCGTGTTTCGGTATGAAATTTCGCCGCTGCCAAAGCTACTGAACAAATCTGTCGTCTCTACCCGATTTGTGAAGCCACGAATTGACATGGCTTGCAGAAAAACTCTGGAATCTTTGATGTCCTGTCTGTAAGGTTCCGGACGGGTAATCCCATTGGGGTGTGACAGCAGGCTGGGGCTGTACCCGTAAGGTGAATTCCCGGCATTCACAGAGAGGATAACAATGCCTAACACTCGTATGGTGGGCGCGGCTGTGGCCGCCTTGTCGGCTGCCCTGCTTGCAACCACCGCCACCGCCGTGCTTGCACGGCCCGCTGTCGATCCCCTGCCGGGTATCGCCAAGAATCAAGCGAACTTCCAGCCGCCGTACCGTGCGCCGGGGAAGATTAATTCCGGAACCTGGACCGCACTCAAGAATCCAACTGCCTCCTTTCCCGATACGCCACAGTTGCTGACGGACGGAACCGTGGTGATGCACGACGGCTGCACGGCGAACTGGTTCAGGCTTACGCCGGACAGTAAGGGAAGCTATGCCAACGGAAAGTGGACCAAAACGGCGTCCATGCCTTCCAATTACCAGCCGCTCTATTTCGCATCGCAGGTACTCAGCGATGGGCGGCTGATCGTCAATGGTGGCGAGTACAATGCCTGCCAAAATGTGCACACCACGCTTGGGGCGCTCTACGATCCGGTACAGGATAAATGGACAGCGGTTTCACCACCGTCGGGTTGGAGCACCATCGGCGATGCCCAGAGCTCTGTTCTGCCGGACGGCACCTACATGTTGGCAAACTGCTGCACCAAAGATGCTGCGCTCGCCAGCATCAACGGGAACAACGTAACCTGGAATATCCTGCTCGGCACCGCAACAGGCAAAGCAGATTCGTACAATGAAGAAGGCTGGACTGCCCTGCCAGACGGCACAATGTTGACGGTAGATGCTAACCGCGATCTCGGCACTCAGAACGATGTCGAGATATTTACGCCGAACAACAACAAGTGGACGGCTGCGGGGAAGACCGCTCAAAGCCTGGTCCATGCGTCGTCGCACGAGCTTGGTCCGGCGCCGCTGCTGCCGAGTGGCTTCGTTCTCCAGGTCGGCGCGACGGGTAACAACGACGTCTACGATCCCTTAAGCGGCAAGTGGAAAGCCGCCCCGCAATTCAAAGTGAACGGCGGAGCGGTTACGGCGGGGGATGGCCCGGCCGTGGTCCTGCCGAACGGCCATGCCTTGGTGCAGGTGAGTCCGAACAGTGGATGCGGCACGCCGCCGTTCTGCGCGCCGTCTCACTTCTTCGAAGCGGCGGTCACGAGTTTGGACAAGGTCAGTGTCAAACAGGTGAACGAGCCGGCCAGCGCTTCCAGCCAAGCCTCGTACGAAGGCCGGCTGATCATGTTGCCGTCGGGCCAGGCGCTTTGGACGAGCGACGTTGGCGACGTCGAACTTTATACCCCGAAGGGCCGAGCCAAGGCGGCCTGGAAGCCTACGATCACGAGCGTACCCTCAACACTCACCCGGGGCAGTAACAACAACGCTGTGCAAGGAACCCAGTTCAATGGGCTCAGCGAAGGTGGCTACTATGGCGACGACACGCAAACGGCCACCAATTTCCCCCTGGTCCGGATTACCAATACATCCACGAAAAACGTCTGCTATGCGCGCACGCATGACTTCTCGTCGCGCGGCATCTCGGCCAAAGGGGCAGCCGGGACGGCGCAGTTCGATGTTCCGAACTCCTGCGATGCAGGTGCCAGCAGCCTTGAGGTCGTCGTAAACGGCATAGCGTCGGCAGCTTCGCCGGTCACTGTGAACTGACCAATAATAAGGTCACTAAGGGCCGCGGTGTATGCCGCGGCCCTTTTTGTTGGGATCTCCTCGGGCGGCCCTTCACTGCGTTCGATGCAGGAGGCTGATGTAATCTATTGTTAATGTCCAAGAAATTTTATCGCAACCTGTCGCGTCTAACGTCACTTTCGGATAGAGGAGCCGCGGCTGCGGCATTTGGATTGGGTGGCTGCCAAATTAGGCGATAGTTGCGTGTGGCTCAGCCGAACTGGGCGGCAATGCCCGGGATTGGACAATGGACGGACGGAAGAACCTTGATCAGCTCGTGCTGGAGCGCGGCCTTGTCGCGCCGGAAACCTTTTCCCGCGCCCGCCTGGTCCAGGAAGAAACAGGCGAGCGGCTGGACGCCGTATTGACCCGATTAGGGCTCGTGGCAGAACAAACGCTTGCGCATACCATCGCGGACGAACTCGGGCTGCCGATCGCGACTTCTGAAGATTTCCCTCAGGAGCCCGTCGCTCTCGATCAAGTTTCGACCCGCTTTCTGCGGGACGTGAAAGCCGTCCCGCTGGCCCAACACGATGGCGCCCTAAAGGTGGCGCTAATAGATCCTTTGGACCCCTATCCCCTCCAGGCGCTGGGATTTGCGACCGAGCAAAAGATTGCTCCCATAGTTGCCCGGATGAGTGACATCGAGGCCGCGTTGGACCGCCTCTATGGGTCCGAGCACCAAGCGGACGGCGAGGATCCCAATGCGGCAGATGAAGCCGACGTTGAGCGTCTCAAGGACCTGGCCAGCGATGCTCCAGTCGTGCGCCTGGTGAACGGGCTGATAACGCGCGCTTCGGAATCGCGCGCCTCGGATATTCACATCGAACCGACCGACGATGCTGTGAAGGTTCGCTTTCGAGTAGACGGCGCGTTGAAGGAAATCGAGACGTTGCCGGCGCATCTCAAATCCGCGCTCGTATCGCGCATTAAAGTAATGAGCGGCCTGGACATTGCCGAGCGGCGGTTGCCGCAGGACGGGCGGCTGCGCATTGCCGTCAGGGGCCATGAAATCGACTTGCGTGTTGCAACCTCTCCTACCATTCACGGCGAAACTGTCGTTCTGCGCATTCTCGACCGGTCGAAACTGTCGCTGGACTTCAAAGCCCTCGGATTTGACGACTCTGCACTCGAGCCATACCTGCATGCCATTCGGCAGCCCCATGGTATTGTGCTCGTTACTGGCCCAACCGGCAGCGGCAAGACTACGACACTCTATGCCTCGTTATCTGTGCTGAATTCACCCGATCGCAAGATTCTCACCATCGAAGATCCGATAGAATACCGCCTGGCAGGCATCAATCAGACGCAGGTGAAGCCGCAGATCGGGCTTACTTTCGCTGCAGCCTTGCGATCGTTTTTGCGTCAGGATCCGGATGTCATGATGGTAGGTGAAATCCGTGATTTGGAAACGGCTGAAGTTGCCGTCCAGTCGGCGTTGACGGGCCATACCATTCTGTCGACTCTGCATACCAACGACGCATCGAGCACTGTCACGCGGTTGCTTGATATGGGCGTGGAGCCCTTCCTCATCACCTCCACACTAAACGCTGTGCTTGCGCAACGTCTGGTGCGGAGACTATGTCCACATTGCCGCGAGGAATACGTGCCCTCGGAAGCAGCGCTTCACGCGCTTTCGCCCGAGCTAACTTCTCGCTCAATCGCGCGCCTCTATCGTCCCGTGGGTTGCGATGCATGCGATCGCACCGGCTTCCGCGGCCGGTTGGTCGTGACCGAATTGCTCGAGATGAACGATGACATCACCCGCCTTGTGCTTGCGCGGGCGGAGGCTCGCGAAATTCAAAGGGCGGGAATCCAGCGCGGGATGCGTACCATGTTCGTGGATGGGTTGGCGAAGGCTCAAGCCGGACTGACCACCATCGAAGAGGTACTTCGCGCCACGCGCGAGGTTTGAGGATGGCGACATATCGGTATCGCGCGGCCACGGCCACTGGACAGCTTCGCACGGGGATGCTGGAAGGCAATTCTCGCACGGAAGCTATCGAGCGCCTCAAGCGCCTTGGGCTCATTCCAATCGAAGCCGTTGAAGCCGCCGGCGGGAAAGCAGCCAAAGCCCCAACGGTGCGTGTCAACAGCGCCTTGCGGCAAGGCATCGCCAACGCCCTCGGCGAACTCTCCGTGCTGCTGAACGCCGGGCTCTCGCTTGATCGTGCGTTGCAAGTGTGCGTGGAGAACATCACCCGGCCT
>JAFAVP010000157.1 GCA_019242395.1 Alphaproteobacteria bacterium
AAGCTCGGCTTTCGGGCCTCCGGCTGGTGGCGCCATGACGGCGGCTGGATCGATCACGTCGATCCGTACTCCGGCAGCATGATCGAGAAAGACGCGAACCATACCAACACGCTGGTTCTGCATGGCGCGCTGACGTGGCAGGTCACCAACGATCTCGCAATCACCCCAAGCGTCTTTTACCAGGACCGCAACGTACACAACAATAATCAGTACTGGGTGGCGCTCTCCGATCCCAGCAGCGGCCGCTATATCAATGAGACGCCCGAGCTGATGGGTAACAAAGACCATTTCACGCTGCCCGCCTTGCGCATCGACTGGAATGCGGGCGATGCGGAGCTGATCTCCAACACCTCCTACTTCGACCGCAAGCAGCTTGTGCAGGATTATAGCGGTACATTGTATGATCTGTCGTACTTCCAGCAGTCGGAGAGTACGGGAGTTCTTCCGATCGATTACACCAGCCCATGTGAAGGTGGTTTGTGCGCGAACGATCCGCAACAGCTCCTGTTAGCCGACAGGATCAATCTACCCGGCTTTGGGCCATACAAGGCCACCAACATCGTTACTAATACCCAGCAGAACTTCACGCAGGAGGTGCGCCTGCAGTCGACAGATCCGAATGCACAGCTTGTTTGGGTGCTGGGAGCTTTCTACACGCAGCAGAGTCAGCTGAGCGTCGAGGAGATCAACGATCCGCAGCTTGCAGCTCTGACGCAATATCTTTGGGGTGATCCCACCACTTATTCTTGCGTCGATCCACCGGCCGGAGACCCGCTCATCGACGTCTGGTGCGAAGATCTGCTGCCCAACGGTGACGATTACATCAACCACACGATTGGACATGAGCGGCAGCTCGCTGCGTTTGGAAACGCCACGTTGGCGATCACGCCGCAATTGAAGCTGCAGGTTGGCGCGCGCATTGCCAGGACGCATTTCGATTACAGCAACTACGCCGACGGCCCGCAGGATTTTGGACCGAACACGCCGAACTCCGGGAAGCAAAATGAAACGCCGTTCACGCCCATGACCAACCTGACCTGGCAGATCACAGACACAGACATGGTTTACGCAACGGTCTCGAAGGGCTACCGGATCGGCGGCGCCAACGCACAGTTCCCTGTCGGCGCCTGCCAGGAGCTTTCTCAGGCACCTGGCGCCTACAATTCGGACACTGTGGTCAATTACGAGGCAGGAACCAAGGACCGATTCTTCAATAACCGCCTGCAGATGTCAGGAAGTGTATTTTACCTGCAGTGGAACAACATTCAGCAGCTCAACTACCTGCCGTCCTGCGGCTTTCAGTACACGGTGAATGTCGGCAACGCCAGGAGTACAGGATTCGATCTGGAAGGCGAATGGCTGCCAATCGATTCACTCGCCATCGATTTCAGCCTCGGCTACACCAACGCGCAGTTCACTTCCACCAGCGTCAGCGGCGGCCAGCTGCTCGCTTCGAAAGGCGACAGCGTTCCCGGTTCACCATGGACCTTCTCGCTTGGCGCGCAATACACCACGCCGGTGTTGGGCCACGATGCCTTCGTGCGGATGGATTACGAGTACCAAAGCAAGACGCCGAGCAATGTAGTGACCAACGATCCGCTGGCGTCATCTTACGATCCCGCGTTGATCCCGAACCCGGCAACGAACATCGTCAGGCTGCGCGCCGGCGCCACCTTCGGAGATGTAAGTGCGGCCTTGTTCGCCGACAACCTGTTGAACAGTCATCCGCAACTGGATCTGACGCATCAGGACAGCGGTACGCTGCTTTTCGAGGCGGAGACGCTGCGGCCGCGCACGATCGGCATCACGGTCACGTATCGCCACTGACGGCATGAAAACCGAGCTGAAGGCTGGCGCGCTCTCGCTCTTTGAATCCGTGGTGATGGGAGTCGCCGGAAGCGCACCTGGCTACACGATTGCGGTGACCACCGCCGTGCTGCTTGGTGTGGCAAAGGCGCTGTCGCCCGGCGCGTTATTGATTTTCGCCGTGCCGATGCTGGGGATTGCGGTCGCGTACAAGGCGCTCAATCGGCGCCATGTCAGTGCTGGCGCGGCCTATCAGTGGACATCCATCTACTTCGGCCGTTTCTGGGGCTTTTTTTCGGGTTGGGCGCTGTTGGTGGCCTCCATGGTATTCATGGTGACCGGGAGCCTGCCGCTTGCCACCGCCACGCTGGACTTCGTCGATCCAGCACTGGCCGACAACGTGGTTCTGAGTGCCGGTGTGGCGAGCGTCTGGTTCCTGGCCGTTGCGACGGTGCTGATCGTCGGCATCAAGGTTACGAGCGGCGTCCAAGTGGTGATGACCTCGATCGAACTGGTTATCCTCACCATCGTTCTGGCTGCTGCATTCGTGCATGCGGGGCACACAGGTGCCGTGAACGCCTTCTCCTGGTCCTGGTTCGGATTCGGCTACTCGGCAAAGACATTTGCGGCGAGCGCGCTCGTGGTCGTTTTCTTTTATTGGGGCTGGGACGTTACAGCGAACCTGGGAGAGGAAACACACAATGGCAGCGAGAACGCGGGCAATGGGGGGTTCGCGAGCGTTTTCATCACCATTGCTTATTACATCGCCTTTGTGTTCGCAGCCCTCTTCCTTTTCCAACTGAATGAGGCGCGAGGGTTCAACGCGAACATCATCTACAATATCGCGGTAGCTGCGGGCCTGGGACGCACCGGAGGGCTATTCGCCTCCATCGCGGTTATTCTTTCGAGCATCGCCACGCTCGAGACGACCATGCTACAGTTCTCACGCACATTGTTCGCGATGGGCCGCGATGGTGCGATGCCGGCCCTGTTCGGGATTGTGGATGCGCGGACGCAGACGCCGGTCCGTGCCATGCTGGTGTTGGTCGGCGTAGGCTTGCTACTCGTCTGGGGCTCAAGCCTGATGCCGACGGTGCATCAGATCATCCTGGATTCCGTGAACGCCGTGGGCGTACTCGTCTCCTATTATTACGGATTGGCGGGGCTCGCCGCTGGCTGGGCGTTTCGCCGCGTTCTCCACGAATCTTTTGCGCGTTGGCTCGGGCTCGCCGTGTTTCCAACTCTGAGCGGCTTGTTGCTGATCGTGCTCGGGATTTATGCAATGACGACCTTCGATCTCATCACCAACGCTGTCGGGATCGGAGGCCTGATCGGCGGCATTGTCTTCTTTCGGCCACGAGGCCGTGCGAGCCTTCCTGCACTCGCCGGGTGATCCGGCCTCCTCTTGCTCCAGCATTTTGCGTGCTTATCTGAGCTTGAGGCTTGCGCCAGCCCTAGCCTCGCTGCCAGGAGACAACATGAACGCTGTGGCAAGGTTGCCTGAGTCAAACCGCCGCACATTCCTGGTGTTTGGTGCGGCGTTGCTCGGCGCTTCGGCTGCTTCCGGTCTGCCCCGCATTGCGCTGGCCGCGAGCGGCGATATCTGGGTCACCATCGAAACTTTCTCGCCTGCAGGCCAAGATCTCGGCAGCGCGCGCGTACAAAAGGTTGTGAAGAGCGAAGCGAACTGGAAGAAGCAGCTGCCGGCTAAGTCCTTTGAGATTACCCGGCACGCCGCTACCGAACCGCCCTTCACCGGCATCTATTGGAACAACCATGCTGATGGGCTTTACCGCTGCATCTGCTGCGACACGGCTGTTTTCGACTCTCGTACCAAGTTCGAGTCCGGAACCGGCTGGCCAAGTTTCTACCAGCCGATTTCGCGCCGAAATGTGGCGCAGTTGCCGGACAGCAGTCTGGGCATGAGTCGCATTGCCGTGTCTTGCGCACGTTGCGATGGGCATCTTGGTCATGTGTTCGACGACGGGCCGAAGCCTACCGGGCTGAGGTACTGTATGAATTCTGCTTCGCTGCGACTCGTCGGGCGCGGCAAAGAACAAGCCTGATCGGGAGCCCTAATG
The DNA here is from genome assembly GCA_019242395.1 of Alphaproteobacteria bacterium. Taxonomy (GTDB): domain Bacteria; phylum Pseudomonadota; class Alphaproteobacteria; order Micropepsales; family Micropepsaceae; genus Rhizomicrobium. The sequence continues at coordinate 3,888 of JAFAVP010000157.1, forward strand.
AACAGGAACCGCAGTTCCGTTTCGGAAATCGCCTCGCTCTTGGCGCGCCTTGCCATCGGCCTGCTGGCGCTGCCGCTGCTGGGAGCTATTTTCATGGGCCTCGCGCGTGCTGAGCCGGTGCGCGCCATTCCCGCGCCTTCCTTCGATCCGCGCGGCAATGCTTCCAGCGAAACAGCTGTGCTTGCCGGAGGATGTTTCTGGGGCCTGCAGGGCGTGTTCGAACATGTTAAGGGCGTGACCAAAGTGGTGTCCGGTTATTCCGGCGGGGCGAAGGGGGCGGCCGAATATGAAACCGTAAGCAGCGGCAACACGGGCCATGCGGAGTCCGTTCAGATCACCTTCGATTCTCGGCAGGTTTCCTACGGTGAGATCTTGCGGGTGTTTTTCTCTGTCGCGCACGATCCCACGCAGCTGAACCGCCAGGGACCGGATGAGGGGACGCAGTACCGCTCGGAAATATTCTTCACCAGCCCTGCTCAGGAAAAGGTCGCAAAAACCTACATAGCGCAGCTGGAGAAGGCGCAAGCTTTCTCAGGACCGATTGTCACCCGGGTCGAAAGCGTTAGGGGTTTCTATCCAGCCGAAGCTTACCACCAGGACTACCTGCTCCATCACCCCGACAGCCTTTACATTCAGGTCAACGATCTTCCGAAGATTGAGCGGCTCAAGACGGTTTATCCGAGACTCTACGCTGCAACACCCGTGACCGTGACGGCGCTTCGCTGAGACGCGCCTGCATCAAACCGGCTCGGAGCGGCGGAAGCCGAATGTGATCCGGTCGTCCTCCCATCGTGCGGAAATCGCCGCCATTATGGCGACAACGGCGCCGAAGAGAAGCGCGAGCGCGATCCACAAGCTTGCATTCCGAGCTATTTTGCGCGCGGCTTCCGCTAGCCGCATCTCATCGCGCCGCATTTGCGCCTCCGCATTGTCAACACGGCGCGCTGCCTCGGCAGGCGTGACGCCTACCTCCTGCGACACGAGTTCGGCAACTCGATCGCGGTCATAGCTGGAAATTGTGCCGCCGTTCGCCCAACTCGCCGCCAGGATTCGCCCTACCTCTGCCTTATCGGCAGGAAGGTTACGCGCCGCCGCTGGCGGGGGCGCTCCGGGCGTGGGGGAGGGCGTACTTTCCCCTTCGGCGGGAATGGTGATGACGTGCGGTGCCGCAGGAGGTGCGGATTGAGGTTGGGTTGAGGGTGAGGCAGGCGCAGGAACTTGTCCGGTATCGTTCTCCACCCGCCCGGTGTTGTTCGGCACTGCGGTCATCGGCTTTGCCGCTGGCGCGGTGCTCGATGGGTTTTCATCGTCAAGGGTGGCCGGGCTGGCATCCGAGGCGGTGTTGCCGGCCTGCGCATATTGCTGCCATGGCAGGCTTGCATGCATTGGCATCGGTGCGGGCCGGAAGAGCACATCGGTCCAATACGACACCACGGCAGGTGCCGGATCAGCCGAATTGGCCGCGGAGATCGATAGGCCCTGGGCGACAGCCGAAGACCCTGCCACCACCCAACCCGAGATCAGGACCAGGATGGCAGTTGCGGTGACACAGAGGCCCCAAACGGTAAGTCCGTGCGCAGCGGCACGGAATTCCTCCTCCCGGTCGCTTTCGGCCATAGGTCCGATCAGGCGGCCAACTAGGTGTCCGCCCACCGCAAACCCCATTGCCTGGGCGGCCAGAAAATAGATCGCGCCTAGCGTCAAAAAGCCCTTAGAAGCCACGCCTTGGGCTGGTACCAGCGACAGTCCAACACCGGCGCCCAAGGACAGCAATAGGAAAATGGTGGCCGTTCCCACGATGGCGCTCGCGAACGCCGGCCCCCAAGCAAACCGATGCCGGAAAGATTCGCTCTCCAACACCCCGGCGGCTGCATCATCGTTCAGGACGGTCGTGGCCATGCGTTCCCCATCAAATGATGACTTCGGGTGAACGCCGTTTCCGTGCCCGCGTTCCCCAAGAAGACAAAGCCCCGGCCCGCAAAGCGAACCGGGGCTTTCCTACGGAAGATAAGAGCTCAGGCTGCGGGGCTCGCCGATGCACCGGCGGCCGGCCGGCTCGGGCCGGAATCCAACGCTTTGGCTGCGATGGGTGCTCCCCCATTCGTCGGAGTACTCAGCGAGGCCGCCAAGGGTCGCCTTTCAAGTGCCGCATTACGCCGGCTACCATCATCGGCGGTCGGGTTGTCTGAATGACGGCAATTGCCCTCGAAGAACGCGCCAGCTTCTACCGAAAAGGCCTCGTGCAGGATATTGCCTTCCACATGGCAGGTCGAGCAAAGAAGTATCTTCCTCGCACGGATGCTGCCTTCTACGCGGCCGCGCACCGTCACTTCCTCCGCGATGATCTCACCTTGGATTACAGCCTTCTCGCCGACGACGAGGGCCGCGCTGTGAACATCGCCTTCGACTCGCCCATCGACCTGCATATCGCCGGTCGAAGATAGCGTACCCGTCACGACAAGATCGGCGCTGATGATAGAGGGTGCTGCGCGGGCACTGGCAGTCCGTTTCGGCGCCGGCTGTGCTTGGAGCGGGGCTGCAGGGATCGGGACAGCAGCCGTCGTTGTTTGCTCCGGGGTGGCATCTTTGGGCTTATTGAACATGGCGGCCTGCCTCAATGAATCTGCTCGGATCTCTCAAGGCACTGGCCAACCACACTTCATAGTGCACGTGCGGACCGGTGCTGCGTCCGGTGGATCCGAGTTTTCCCACCGGCGAACCTTTGCTGACCTTAGCGCCTACCGACACCAAAATCGATGACAAATGACCGTAGCGCGTGTGTATGCCGTAGCCATGGTCAATCTCTACCATATTCCCATAGCCACCCCGCTGACCAGCGAAAACGACTCGGCCGGGTGCGGTGGCGGCCACCGCCGAGCCCCAAGGTCCTGCAAAATCAAGCCCGGGGTGAAAGCCGACACGATGGGTGAAGGGATCGACGCGTGCGCCAAAGTCGCTCGTCAACTGGAACCCGGAGCCATGTACCGGCGTCGTGAGGGGAACTTGCTTCAGCGCTTCGACTAATGCCGCAAGCTCTTTTCCGTGCGCGCTCGCGCCAAGGTAAGCTGAGGTGAAAGCCGGATCCTCAATACCCTCGATCCGGACATCTGAGGCAGCCATAGATGGTCCACCGATACCACGGGGGATCATGTTGTTTGGGCTGAGGCCCGCCCGCTGCATCACGTTTTCAGCGCTTGCGATGCGTGATCTGACCTGAACGTCAGCTGTTCGAAGCAGCGGAGTTTCGGAAGAGTTGAGCTGCTCGGCTTGTGCGCTCAGCTGAGCAAGGGCGCGAATGGAGGGATTGTGGAGAACAGCCTCCGAAATCGGCTTCGGATGCACCTTCCTTCGGAACAACGCGCCTGCGGCACCCGCTAAGGTTTGGAACGTTCCTTCTAGGAAACTTGCGCGCGTGGGTGGGCTGCCCGTTGTGGGTTGAGGTGCCACAGTCTGCGGCAGCATGTTCAGTTCAGAATTGCCCTCAGCGGAACCAAGACTGCTTTGGCCAGGCGATAGTATCAGACTATCGTCGGCGGTCCCGGCATTCTGCGCGCGAGGCAGGCTGGCAGGTTGGGAAAGAAGAGCGGCTGCCACGCCGTTCAGCGGGCTTGCAGCTTCTGTACTGGGGGAAATCAAACGTGCAATCGCCTGTTGCTTCAGCACGACTTGGTTCAAGGTGGAGCGAAAATTGTCTTGGGCCGCTACAAGGGCACCGTTTAGGTCATCATACGAGGATTGCAGCTCGGCGATACGGTTCTCGTAATTGGCCTGCATTGCCTGATAGCGATGGTTTTTAGCCGTAATGATGTGATCCTTGAAGATCACATTCACAGAAGCAAAGGCAAACCAACCGAGGAACAGGAGCGATAACCCGGCCAATGTGGCCTGGAGGGGCGCACTGAAGGTGAAGAACTGAACGCGGCCATCGCTGCGGATATAGATTTGCCGTTCGGGGAACGTTGCGTGGATCCAAGTCCACGCTCGCTCGACGAGCGCTTCCATCATGCCGTCATTCCCTTTTCTGATCGACGCCCGCGGAGCCCTCCGCGAAACACCATTTGAAACCTATCTCGTTGCGAGATCAAGCTCTTACGCCACCAGACCTGCTAATCTACGGATTGGCTTCAGAGCGCCTTGGCGGCCTCGAGGACCGCGTCGACATGCCCCGGGACTTTCACGCCGCGCCAGATTCGGCGGATCACCGCGTTCTGGTCAACCAAGAATGTGGCCCGGTCCATGCCCATATAAGTCCGGCCGTATAGTTTCTTTTCAATCCAAACGCCATACGTATCTGCCACTGTCTTCTCCGGATCAGCGGCTAGCTTGATTTTCAACCCATACTTTTTCCTGAATTTCTCGTGAGACTGCAAGCTGTCTTTTGATACACCGATCACGGCCACGCCCAGGGCGCTGAATTTGCGTAGATTTTGGGAGAAGTCGACAGCCTCCTTCGTGCAGCCCGAGGTGTCATCCTTCGGGTAGAAATAAAGTACGTAGGGCTTACCCCTAAGCTCGGCGGAGGAGATTTCTCCGTCGTCGGTGGGCAGATTAAAGGCCGGGGCCGGGTCCCCCTCCCGCGGTTTCCCCATGTGAATCGTCCTCTTCTAAGTTGTAAACGGGCGTTTACCAGAAATTGGCTATACGCGATAACCAGCTGTGGCCCTCCATCGGGTCAGTGGTCAGGGGCGGTTGACCAAAACAAAGCGCGCTGAATGGCGCGGGACTAGGTGCCTAGCGATTGAACGTCCATCACACGCCGCTCCCGGAATGGCATCGTAGGCTTATGGCGCGGATCATGAACTTCCGTCTCCGGTGGCGTCATGTGCACCATGTGAGCCTTGCCACGTTGGCGATGCTCGCCGTGGCGGTGTTCTTCGTGGTAGGCGCGGTGCTGCGCCTTGCGATGGGCCCCGTGTCGCTGGGGCCGTTTTCCGGACAATTGCGCGACGCAGTGCTGAATGCCCTGCCCGGACTGGCGGTTCGTTACGATGATGCGGCGCTGGAATGGTCGCGCGACGAGAGCCGGATCAATCTCATCATCGTGGGGGCGCGCATTTTCGACTCGAACCGGCGCATCATCGCGCAGGCGCCCAAGGCGGAAATCGGCTTGGCTGCCGGTTCCTTGATCCAAGGCCATGTGGAGATCCGCCGAATCGCCCTGGTGGGCGTACAGCTGACTCTCGTGCGCACGAAGGATGGCAAGCTTCACCTTGGGGTGGAGGGCAACGGCAGCGGCGAAGATGTACTGGAGCGGATCCGGCAGGCCATCGAAAAGTCTGGCGATGGTCCCTCCACGTTGGACCGCTTTGAAGTTCGCGATGCGCGTCTTGCGTTCTACGACCAGCGCACGGGCTTATTTTTGGTGGCACCGCGCGCTGAGGTGGCGGTTGCAAGTGACCGCGCGAACCCTGGATCGCCACTGACCGCGGCGGTAGAGGCGGATGTCGAAGTGACTGGGCAGCCTGCGCATGTCACAGCTTCCATCAAGGTGCCAAAACCAGGCCGGGACCTGACTGGCGACGTTAGCGTCCGGGGGCTTGAATTGACGGCCCTGGCGCGCAACTCGCCGCGCTTCGCCTTTCTCCAGCCTTTCGACCTGCGCACGGATGTCTCTGGCTCTTTCGTTGTGCAGCATTCGACGCGGCTACAATCGGCGGACCTCAGCATATCGGCCACCGGTATCGTCGGTGGCTTTGGTTCGCCGCTGAAAGTGCAGAGCTTCCGTTTCATCGGCCGTTACGATGGCGCGACCGGACGGATACTGGTGGATGACAGCGAGTTGCAAGGTACCGGTGTGAGTGCTCACGCGCAGGGGCTCGGCAATCTCAAATTCGGCCCGGATGGTTCGCTTGCCCGCGCCGATCTCGATCTAAATGCAGATAAGATCGGCATCACCATGCCGTCAGCCTTTCAGCAGGCAGTGACAATCGGCGGGGTTAGCTTGCGCGGTTCATACACGACCGCCGACCAGACGTTCACAATAGAGCACCTGTTGCTGACGGGCTCGCCGTTAGCCGGCGCGCTCTCTGGCCGCGTGGTGCTGGCGCAGAACAAATCGCCGGCCTTTGAGCTACGCGGGAAAATCGATCCGCTCTCTGTGCGTGATCTCGTGCGCTATTGGCCGCTGCGGGTTGGGCAGGGCGCCCGCGAGTGGATCGCGGAGAATATGCCAGCCGGTATCGTCGGTCCCGCAACGATCAATGCCCAGATCGGAGCGGGTGAACTCGACCAGCCTGCACTTCCGGAAGCGGCCCTCAATCTTGCGTTTCCGGTGACGAATGCAAGCGTCAGGTATGTCCGCGGGATGACCCTGCTCGCCAACGCCAAAGGAAGCGCGCTGCTGAC
>JAFAVP010000015.1 GCA_019242395.1 Alphaproteobacteria bacterium
TCTTGCTAAGCAGTGGATCGCCATTGTTGATATGTTCCACCGCGAGCTGCCAGCCCTTGAGCTCGTCTTCGCCCTGCACCGCATAGGCCCCGGTGCGCGGCACGGCCGCGCCGACATAGACGGTATCCCCTTCCGCCCCGGCCGGCCAGGTGCCGATCGCCGGCTTGTCGGAAGCGCCCGCCGCGAAAGCGGGCGCGCCGAATGAGGCTGGAAGCAGCATTCCGCCAGCCAGCCCGGCACCCGCATGCAACAGGCCCCGGCGCGAGAAGCCGCCGTAGCGCTCATGTGACCTTCGAGACATTTCGCAACCTCCCTAAATTGATAGCCACGGGTTGGCCCCGCCGCATTTCATCTTCCTCCCGCTTCGGCATTCTTCACCGGTGGCAAAAGGCTAGCCGATCAGGATCGCAGTTCAGCTCTCCAACGCCTGGAGGGGCGCCTCGTTTCCCAGTCTGAGCCATGGCGGATCGATCGACAGCGCGTCAATGCAACTTTCGTTGATGCTCATGGGCAACGAAAGCGAAGCTTCACACGTTTGCACCCATTGATGTGCGTTCGCGCCGGAGAAGCCTAGGTCATGGAATAAGTGTGAAAAGGTGTCCTTGGAGCGTGCCAATGCAACTGTGACAAAGCCTGACGCAAGCGCCAGGCGCCCGGCTCAGTGGGTCTGCTGAAAAGACATGTCCTTACGGACGGTGCGGGCCATGCGCTCGCACGCAGCGACCGCCCGATCTTCAGCCGCACGTCAGTGTTCCAGGGGTTCGACCGGAACACATAGTTCCCATTTTTGTCGCAATAGGCCGACCCCAAAGCTATAACGGTGTGGATCGATTTTAACCGACGAATCGGACCATCCGGGGAATCGATCCGTTAGGAACTCAGCTCTTCGAATCATCTGTGATGATCGGGCCAAATTCCTCCCACCGTTCGCCCGTGAAGCGCATCATCCGAACCTGCTTATAGACCCGATAATCCGTCGGACTCGTCGTTATTGACATGCCGGGTAGCGTCAAGTCTAACGTGACATCCTTAAGACCAGCCGCCTGCCTCATCACGTTTTCTCGCGTGAGATCGTCTTGGCATTGCTGTAACACGTGAGTGAGCAACTGGGCGGCGCTGTAGCCGTACGCATTGAAGGCACTCGTCTTGTCGCCACTTGGATAATATTTATCCATGAAAGCCAGCCATTTCTGCATGCCCGGATCGTCCTTCCAGGCGGGATCAAGCGGATCCTTGCCGTAGTGGACGCTGATGATATTCTTCGAATTGTCCGCCCCGGCAGCCATCATCACTTCGCCGATGGACGTGGCATTGACGTCCAGAATGTGTACGGGCTTCCATCCTATTTCTGCGATTTTCTTGATTGCTTGGGCGGCAAATTTGGGCGTCGTGACGTCCACAAGTAGATCGATGCCGAGTGTCTTCATCTTGCTGATTTGCGAATCGATGGTCGGATCGGTGACCTCGTAGGGTGATTCATCGACGATCGTCGCTGCAGCCTTATTGCCGAGACCGCCTTTTAGACCAGCGAGATAATCCTTGCCCAGATCATCGTTCTGATAGAGCACGCCAACTTTGGCGTCGGGGTAATTGTCGAGAATATAGCGTGCATAAATCCGTCCTTCCGTTTGATAGCTGGGATTGAGTCCCATGGTCCACGGAAAGTTTTTCGGGTCTGTAAACCTGTTTGCGCCGGTTGCGGCGAAAAGCTGTGGGACTTTCTTGGTGTTTAGATATTTTTGAACTGAGGCATTCGCGGCAGTTCCGAGAGTCTGGAAAGTGAAAAGAACCTCGTCGCCTTCGACCAGTCTGCGAATCTGTTCGACGGTTTTCGCGGGACTATAACCATCATCATAGGCAATGAGGTTGATTTTGCGCCCTCTTATTCCGCCCTGGTCGTTGATCATCCGAAAATAGGCTGCCTCAACCTTGCCAATGGTCGCATAGGCGGAAGCAGGTCCGCTAAATGGCATGGTCTGGCCGATTTTGATCTCAGTATCGCTCGCGCCGGGATCATAGCGCTTCTGCGCATGCGCGAAAGAACTTCCGACAAGCAACGCGAACAGTGCCATGATAGCGGCGGGGCACCAACCTATGACCGGTTTGGACATTTATCCCTCCCAGTGGACCAGCGCTTGTTTGGCTCCGCACCACCCGCTTCATTCGCAAGAATTGCATAGTTCGCGGCGGGTAGCGAGCCCGAGCCGAACAAGCAACGGGATCACTCGGCCACCTCCAGCCAATCTGGGCGAGAGAAGCAGAGCTTCGCGATCATGCTCTCGGCGCTGCACGGCCCCGCCATTTCGCCCCTGCATTCCTACCCGATCACTCGCACCGACGCGGCTACGCCACCGCCTCGAGGATGCGACGGCGGCAACAGGAGCGACAGGTTCATCGAATTGCAGGATCGAGCACACCGCGTCATCGGTCGGGCGCCCGCTATCCAGCGCGGAGCGAAGTACTACGAGCGCCGCGACCTTGGGGGAATGCAATGCGAGTTTGCTTTTCCCTATATTGCGACCCACACTCGCTCGGCGCGCGATGGCAAGGGAGGAGCAAATGCTCAAAGTTGCGCTTCTCGTATTCACTTCGTTCGGCTTGGCGGCCTGTGCGGATTCGATCTTCTCGTCAGACTGGAGCCGCCGCACGGAGCCTCAGTTCTCAAGCTTGCAACCACCGCCTTACGCAAGCGAGCGGCAGGGCAGGCGGCAAGACCGAACCGACCCCGCAAGATGCATCGCCTCACACACTTGGCTCACTTGCTGAGATTACCAATCGCCACTCAGGCCTTGACGCTCAATCGCTCCGT
>JAFAVP010000140.1 GCA_019242395.1 Alphaproteobacteria bacterium
CTCCAGCACCGGCTTCAACCCCATGCGTACAGTTTCCACTTCGGGCAATTCGGGCATTCGTCACCTCACCTGTCATCCCGGCCGGGCAACGCGTCAGCGTTGCCTGAGCCGGGACCCACCGTGACGCCACACTGTGGGTCCCGGATACCTCGCTGCGCTCGGCTTCCGGGATGACAATCAGAACAATAGTGTATGTTCCCGCCCCATGAGCAATGCCCCCGACGCAACGGCCTCCTTCGGTTACCGCGAGGTGCCCGCATCCGAAAAGGAACGGCTGGTGCGAAAGGTCTTCTCGTCGGTGGCGCGGCGCTACGATCTGATGAATGACCTGATGAGCGGCGGCCTCCACCGGTTGTGGAAAGACGCCATGGTGGAGTGGCTAACCCCCCGGCCAGGATGGCGCGTCCTGGATGTGGCGGGCGGCACCGGCGACATCGCCTTCCGGATCGCAGCCGCAGCCAGGAGCCGCGGCGGCGAGGCAGACATCACGGTCTGCGACATCAATCAGGAGATGCTGGCCGAAGGCATGCGCCGCGCGGCGCAGAAAGGCGAGGGTGGCATCGCATGGCTATGCGGGGATGCGGAAAACATGCCGGTGCCCGATAGGTGCGTGGACGCCTACACCATTGCCTTCGGCATCCGGAATACGACGCACATCGACCGGGTGTTAAGAGAGGCACACCGCGTGCTGAAGCCGGGGGGCCGTTTTCTATGCTTGGAATTTTCCCGGGTGGAAGCACCGGTCCTGGATGCGCTGTACGACCGCTTCTCGTTTTCCGTTCTGCCCCGCCTGGGTGAAGCGGTGGCCAGGGATGGTGAGGCATATCGCTATCTGGCGGAAAGCATCCGGCGGTTTCCGCCCCAAGCGGCATTTGCGAGGATGATCGAGAAGGCAGGTCTTGGCCGCGTCAAGGTGCGCAACATGATGGGTGGCGTCGCCGCGCTGCACTCAGCGTGGCGGCTGTAGATGCTTCGGACACTAAGGAACACTCGCCGCCTGCTCCATGCCGCGCGCGTGCTGGCACAGCACGATGCTCTGGTGCCGCGCGAATATCTGGCGGGCATGCCGTTTTCGGTCCGGGTAATGCGCCGCATCCTCGGCACTCGCGATGCCACCGACACCGAAGCGCTCTCGGCAGGCATAAGGCTGGCTCGAGCGTTGGAAAGTCTCGGGCCCGCGTACATCAAGCTCGGTCAGGTGCTGGCGACCCGTCCTGATCTGATCGGCGATGACGTGGCACTGGCGCTGGAGTCGCTGCAGGATAGGTTGCCGCCGTTCCCGACAGATGTGGCCAAAGCGCAGGTCGAACTCGCGCTTCGGAAGCCGGTCACCGAAATGTTCGAAGCATTCGGAGATGCCGTCGCGGCAGCCTCCATCGCGCAGGTGCATGAAGCGCGCACAACCGGCGAGGGGCGTAGAGTCGCCGTCAAAATCCTCCGCCCTGGGGTGGAGCAACAGTTTGCCGAGGACCTCTCGGCGTTCGCCTTCGCGGCGGGCGTTGCCGAGCGCTTCTCCGCCGAGGCTCGCCGGCTGCGGGTCGTGACGGTAATAGACCGGCTCACCACCTCTGTCGCACTTGAACTCGATCTTCGCATGGAAGCGGCTGCGGCTTCCGAGCTGCGCGAGAACACGCGGGCAGACGAAGACTTCCGCGTGCCGGAAGTGGATTGGGACCGCACCGGCGAACGGGTGATGACGGCCGAATGGATCGACGGCATCACGGTACGCGATCCCGCAGCGATTGCAGCGGCAGGCCACGATCCCAGGCGGCTGGCCATTGTGGTCATCCGCACCTTTCTCACGCATGCGCTACGCGATGGCTTCTTCCATGCCGACATGCATCAGGGGAATTTGTTCGTGGATGTGGAAGGGCGGCTGGTGGCGGTCGACTTCGGCATCATGGGCCGCCTCTCGCCGGAGATGCGGCGCTTCCTGGCGGAGACACTGAACGGATTCCTGAACCGCGATTACCTGCGCGTCGCGCAAGTGCATTACGACTTTGGGTTCGTCCCGCGCACGCATCCCATTGCGACGTTCGCGCAAGCACTGCGCGCCATTGGCGAGCCGATCTTCGGGCGCACCGCGCGCGATATGTCGATGGGCCGCCTGCTGCAGCAGCTATTCGATACCACGCGCCGCTTCGACATGGCGGTGCAGCCACAGCTGCTGCTGATGCAGAAAACCATGATGGTTGCGGAGGGTGTGGCCCGTACGCTCGACCCTGAATTCGACATCTGGGCTGCCTCACGCCCGGTCGTGGAACGGTGGATGGTGCAGAGCGTAGGGCCGGAAGCCCGGCTGCGCGACGCGGCGGAAGGCTTGGAAGCGCTATCGCGCGCGGCACAGCATCTGCCGCGGCTGGTGCGCGACGCGGAAGCCGTTTCCCAGATGCTGGCCGAAGGCGGGTTGCGGCTCCACCCCGATACGATGCGCCACTTTGCCGACGTGCAAATCCGGCGGGCGAAGCACATTCGCGTCGCAATCTGGATCGCTGCCGCGGCACTCGCCGTTCTCGCGTTCGTGTTGGTGTTGCGGCCCTAGTAAGCTTGCGAGGCAGTCTCGCATCGGGCAAGAACGCGGAGATCGCCAGAGAGGTATGGAGCCGTGAAGAGGATATTGTTGCCGTGCGTCTTAGCCGCTGCGTTTTGCGCATCGGGCGCTTCCGCGAAAAAGACCTCGATCTCTTTCGACGGGCTGTGCGATGGAATGAACATTTCCGTCAACGAGGCGATTCAAGCGGCGCTCGAAACCGGGAATGGCTGCGATAAGGGTGCGCATTTCGGCGCAGGCACGATCGGCAAGATCAAGAACCGGGGCACCGCCATCACCTTCGGCGTCAATCTGAGCGGCAAGGGCGATACCAAGGACCAATATATCTACGTAGTGGACTATCCGCTGGTGACGGGCGGCCAGTGGACCAATTTCTATACAAGCGATGGAAAGACGCTGTCCCGCATCAACGGCGGCACTTACACGGTCGGCCAAGCATCGCGGGGGGCAAACTCAGGATCGAGAACGTCTTTGTCGCACGACCGGAACGCCGGAAGGCTGGACTAATACCCTCTGGAGGTGCGCGCGCTCAGGAAACCGGTGCCGATTTCATCTGGCGGCGGAAATCGGGCAGGTGCTTGGCAACAACCTTCAGATGCCCGCCATCGCAATCGTGCGTTTGCTCGCCCACGACATACACGTTGAGATTGACCGTGTGTTCGGGAAGCTCCGGCACATTAGGCACACGGACGCGCACGCCGTACTTGCTCAACTGCTCATCGGTTGCGAGCACCTTCTTGAAGCCTGGCGAGCTTTCGCTTGGCACGGCGGCTATTGTCAGCACCACGCGGACGTCTGAGTTTGCATCGCGCTGTTCGATAGGAGCGCAGGCGACGACAATCTCGTCGCCAGGCGCTACGTTCGGAACCACTTCGCCGCTCCGGCCAAAGCCAGAAACCGCCGTCGCCGTTGCCAGCTGGATGGGCGCCTGCGCGAACGCGGGAGCGATGCCGGTTATTGCGGAAGCGGCGGCTGCCGCGATCAAGAATTTCTGCAAGGGTGCCTCCCTGCGACCCAAAGTGACTCCAGCCTACACCTCTTTTGAGGCTTTCCCAAGAGGATTTACCCTTGGCGCTTGGCCCGGTCACAATCCAGGTACGGCTAGGCGCGGGCGAAGCTTTACTGGCGCAGTTCGGCGGACGACCGCGGATTGAGGTTCGGGTCAAGGGATTGGAGCGTGGCCCGGACCTTCGCGGCGGAAGAACCGAAGGTCAGCTTGCAGGTATGAAGCGCTCCGACGGAATAGGTGTAGAGATAACAAGCTCCGTTCGGCGCAACCGGCGTGTTGTTATCGCATTGGGGGGCGACAGTCGCGCTAGCGCCGTCCACGAATATCTCCTGCTTCAGCGGTGTGATGCTTTGCGTTCCCATGTTGGTGAAGGAACACAATGTGGCCGTCGCATTCAAATCGTAAATCGGCCCCCCGGAGAGCACCGCGGAATTCGACGGTGTCTCTGCAGCGCTCGCGGGTGCCGCCAAGCCGAGCATGAGAGCGGATGCTGCAATGGTGGTTTTCATCGGGTCCCCTTCGTTGACGCAAGTTTAACATTTGATAATTGGAGGAACATATCCCTGTCAATGCGGGGCTTTCCGCCGGCAACGCGGAAGACCCCACAGCGGGGTGAGCGCAAGCAGACCCTACCTCAGCGCCCCTTGAGCCAGTGCGCGTATTGTGGAGGAAGGGCATCCTGCGGCTTCGCGATACCGAGGGACTTCGCGGCGCGATAGGGCCAGTGAGGATCGCTCAGTTCGGCATGGGCCAGCATGATCAGATCGGCCTGGCCGTCGCGTACAATGGCATCGGCTTGCGCGGGCTCATTGATCAGCCAGCCTACGGCGGTTGGGAGGTCCACCTCGCGCCGGACTCGCTCCGCGATCGGCGCCATAAAGGCAGGCCCCCAGGGCACGCCCCGCACATCCGGGGTGTTGAACCCGATGCTAACGTCGATGAGGTCGAGCCCAAGAGTTTTGAAGCGCCGGATCAGTTCGATCGATTCCTCCAGCGGCTGGCTTTCATCGTTGAAATCCGAGACGCCAAGACGTGCCGTCAGCGGATACCGCTCAGGCCAAACCTTGCGCACCGCGGCTACGGTTTCGGTCAGGAAGCGGCTGCGGTTCTCAAAACTGCCGCCGTATTCGTCCGTGCGCCTGTTGGCGATGGGTGAGAAAAAGCTTTGCGCGAGATAGCCATGGGCGAAGTGCAGCTCTAGCCACTCGAAGCCGGCATTCAGGGCACGTTTGGCGGCGGAAACGAAATCGCCACGCACCCGCGCGATGTCGTCCTTTGTCATCTCCCGAGGAGCGCGCGGCAAATTTGCGCCGAAAGCGAGGGGTGAGGGACCGATCGTCTGCCAAGCGCGTGGATCATCGGCGGGGATATGGTCGTCGCCTTCCCACGGCCGGTTGGCGCTTGCCTTGCGGCCCGCATGGGCGATCTGGATGCCGGGCACGGCGTATCGCTTCACAAACGCGGCGATCGGCGCCCAGGCTTGCGCCTGCGCATCGTTCCAGAGTCCTGTGTCGCCGGGAGAGATGCGGCCCTCTGGCGATACAGCCGTTGCTTCGGCGATCACCAGGCTCGCGCCACCCACGGCGCGCCCGCCAAGGTGCACGAGATGCCAGGTCTCCGGCACGCCGTCTTGGGCCGAGTACTGGCACATCGGCGAAACGGCGATCCGGTTCTTCAGCGCGATATCCTTCAGGCGGAATTCGCTGAACAAGGAGGGCATAGGGCGTTCTCACAATGGCAGGCGCAGGATGAGGTAACGCTCTAAGGGGAATTTACAACGCCCATAAGCAAATCCGGGCGGTCGGTGCAGATGGCATCGATGCCATTCTCGATAAGCGCGCGCATTTCTGGGGGACGGTTTGCGGTCCAGGCTCCTACCTTCAAGCCCAGATTGTGTGCTTCGCCAATCGCCTGCGCCGTGGCGTCGCGGTACATGGGAAACCAGCCGTCCGCGCCGGCTGCTGCAATGGCCCGCAAGGTCGAGCCGCCGTAGTTCACCGCGTCGTACCCAGCAGCCCAAGGCGAGGTTCCCGTGCGAGCTCCGTGCCGCAGCCTCTGCAAAACGGGCTCTTCGGGGGGATCGTCTTGCGCAGGCGGCGGCGAATCCCCAAACCAGCTTTGCGGTTGTGTCGTGAACCAGCATTGCACCGAAGGTTCGATGCGTTTTGCATGCAGGAGTGCCGTCCAATCGAAGCCGACCAGCACGCTCCGGTCCAGATACTGCGCATTGCGGAGACTTTGTAGGGCCGCTTCGGCGAGCGCCTTGGGATCGGCAGACAGGCTCCGGTCGGCGAACGAAGTTTTCAGTTCGACGAACAAGTGGAATGGCCTCCATGCTGATCTCGCCACATCGAGCACCTCACCGAGCGCGGGGATCCGCTCCCCCTCGGCCGGGACCAGCTCCGGATGGGAGTGTGCATATCGGCTTTCCGGGCGAACGCACCCTACGTCCAAGCTGCGCAATTCTGCGAAG
>JAFAVP010000274.1 GCA_019242395.1 Alphaproteobacteria bacterium
CAGTCCGCTACATGGCGGCGGCTTATCTTCTTTGTTCGCAAGCCATCCGTCTACGGAGGAGAGGATCGCACGCCTGCAGGCCATGGCTGCAGAGCTGGGCCAGACGCCCAAACCGGGTCCTTGGGGCTGAGGTGCCGCCACGCCGATCCGTCAGCGGCATCCCAGCGCGCGTCGCCGCCCAATCGATCCTCGCGGAGGTTCTGCACAGGAGGCGGCAGCTCGATCAAGCAGCCGATTCTGTTTTGACGGCAGCGAAGCTTCAACCGCGGGACGCCGGATTCGCGCGTGCCATTGCAAACGAAACCTTGCGCCGCCTTGGTCAACTGCAGTCGGTTGTTCATCACTTCGTGCCGAAGCTGCCGCCGCAGCATCGCGCGGGCTCTACCTTGGAAATACTTCTCGCTGGGGCTTGCGAGATTCTGTTCCTGGAGACAGCGATGCATGCAGCCGTGAATGCTGCGAATGAAATGGCATCGCGGGATGCCAAAGCCGTGCACTTCAAACCGCTGATCAATGCGGTGCTGCGCCGGATTTCCACAGAAGGCGCAGCTGTTGTGGCCTCACAAGATAGCGCGCGGCTGAACACCCCCGATTGGCTATGGTCGCGGTGGTGCACTCATTATGGCGAGGAAACCACACGTAGGATTGCGGCCGCGCACCTCAAGCAGGCGCCGATTGACATCAACGTGAAATCAGACGCCTCGTCTCTGCCGGAAGGGATGCCGCTGCGTGGCGGAATGTTGAGACTACGGCAGGCCGGGGACATTGAAGAACTTCCCGGATTTTTGGACGGGGAATGGTGGGTTCAAGATTTCGCGGCCAGTTTTCCCGCCCGTCTGTTGGGGGATGTCCGAGGACACAAAGTCATCGACCTGTGCGCGGCGCCAGGGGGCAAATGCGCACAATTGGCGGCCGCCGGAGCAGATGTCATTGCTGTCGACCGTGAACCGCAGCGCATTCGGCGCCTGCAAGAAAATTTGGCACGGCTGAAGCTCGAAGCAGAACTCGTACAAGCGGACGTGCGTGACTTTATCCCCCGCGAACGGGTGCCATTCGTCTTGCTCGATGCACCG
Source organism: Alphaproteobacteria bacterium (assembly GCA_019242395.1). Taxonomy (GTDB): domain Bacteria; phylum Pseudomonadota; class Alphaproteobacteria; order Micropepsales; family Micropepsaceae; genus Rhizomicrobium. The sequence continues at coordinate 1,074 of JAFAVP010000274.1, forward strand.
TGCAGTGCCACGGGCACCATTCGCCGCCATCCCGATTTGCCCTGGATCAAGAATGCCGCCGATGTGAACACCTGCGCGGATGCGGCAGCGGAATTGCTGGATGCCGCTGCAGCAATGGTTGCCGATGGCGGCATGCTGGTCTTTGCCGTCTGTTCTCTGGAACAGGAGGAGGGACGCGAACAGGTCGAATCCTTTCTCGCGCGGAACACGGCCTTCCGGCGCGCGCCTATTGAGGCCGAAGAAACTTTCGGAATGGCCGAGCTGATCAGTGAGGGAGATTTGCGCACATTGCCCTGCCATATGGCTGAGCAGGGCGGGATGGACGGCTTTTACGCTGCGCGCCTCCGAAGATCAGGCAGATAGGCGCCCAAGCGCGTAGGCCACAGCGAGATAGATCTTTCCGGTATCAGCGCTGAGAAGTGTCGACGCAAGCAGGCCGCCATTGTCCCCTTCGCGGGCGCGCGCAAGCAGCGCTTCGAATTCGCCAATGTACGTGTTCGCAGCGTCGCGAAAACGGGCGTTCTCCCGGTTAAGCGTGGCGATCCGCTCAATAGCCTGTGCATCGATGCGATTCGCAACACGGCGGGCGAAAACAGAGCGATCGCCGGCGAGGTACCGCCGCCAATCATTGTCATCGGGCGCGCCGTCTACATCGATGGCATCCAGATCTATTGCGATATCGGCGAGCGCCGCTTCGAGGGCGCCGAGCGCCGCGGCGGCATTTGGCTTGAGATCTCCGGATTTGCCCTGGCCAGAATCCACCGCCGACAGCAGCGCGCTCATCTCCCAGGCCTTTTGGTCCGGGGCACGCTTCTTTCTTGGCTTGCTCGCGAACTTCCGCGCCAATCCCACCAGCCCTTCGTTTGCTGGTGCCGTGACAGGTTCTTGCTGATCCTCCCCCGGCCTTGGCGTGACGCGGCCGGTTGTCCGGGCATGGATGGTGGCAAGCGTACGGGCGGAGATGTCAAGCATCTGCTCGGTTTCGTTGCGCACCATCTCACGCACGCGTGCAGCTTCGTGCTGTGCCATCCCCGGCAGAGAGGCGACATGCTTCTCGACGTCCGTCGTTGCCTTCGCCAACGTCTCTTTGACCGCGTGAGTCTGTGCGGCAAGCTCTGCGGCCGCCTTCACCAGCTTCTGGCACTCGGCCATCGCCTCACCGACCAGCTGTTTCGCGCTCGTCTTTGCATCGGCGGATGTTTCATTGATCAAAGCCTGCGCGCCGGCACCGGCATCGTGCAGCGAGGCCACCAACTTGCCCAAAGTAGCGTTGGCCAGTTCAGAAATTTCCTTCACCCGTTCCGCTTCGCGCCCGAAGCTGGCCGTCAGTTGAGTCGCGCGCGAGGCGCCGGACGTCATAATGGACTCGAGCTGCCGCTCAGTCTCGCCGGCCATCGTTTCGAAGACCTTCGCTTGTCCACTCAACGCGCCAATCGCTTGCTCGAGGGCATTTCTCTGGTGCGCCAAGGTCGACTCGAATTGGCTTCCTTCCTCCTTCAGCCTCTGCAGCAACTCACCCATCGCGGCACGATGCTTTTCATGACGGCCAAGCAAGAACTCGGCCCGGGCCATCGCAGCGTCTGCGACCTGTTCGATGTGCTTGGCTTGCCTATCCAGTTCGACCGCAGCGGTGTGTGGCGCTTCGGAGGCGGCCTGTGCGGAAGCTCTGAAGCTCGCGCCTTGCGCCTCGAGCAATTGCCCGGCGGTCTTCAACGCACCTTCGGCAGATTCAACCATTGCCTTGAGCTGGGCAGCGCGGCCAGCCACAAGCTCGCTCGCGCGCGAAGCCGTTTCCATCAGAGAGCCCGACACGACATCGATGCGCTCGCGTTCATGTGCAAGGCGCGTCGTCAGGTTTTCGGTGCGCACATCGGCCCTGGCCGAGGCTTCATCCAAAGCTGCGATTTGCGACTCAAGCACCGATTCGAGTGCGCGCAGACGCGTGAAAGCGCCATCCAAGCCTGCGTTCAAGGCATCTAGCTCTCGCCGCACGGCGCGGCCCAAGCGCGCGGCGGTGCGCGATACTGTTTCGTCTGTCGCGAACAGCCGGTTGGTCGCTACCACCATCATCTCCGCGGAAGCAGCGAGTGCCTGGCCCCTGCTGAACGCCCAGGCGCAGACGACGATCAAGACGGGAGGCGCAAGGGTCGCGAAGGCTGCCAGCGCCAGTTCCTGAACAGGGAGAGACGCCAGCCCCTCGCCGCCAAAATAGCCCCAAATGTAAGCAGCCGCGGCACCCAGCCAGAAGGCTCCAAGGGTAATCGCAAAGACGAGAGGGGCAATCGTAATGGGCGGTGTACGCAAATGACGCTCTTCTGCCGCTGGCGGCCGCTCAGCGGTGGGCAGGAGAACAGGTGTGGCCCGTTCGGATCCAATGAATGTCATGACACGCCCTCCGCGCTCGTCAGCCCTTA
>JAFAVP010000291.1 GCA_019242395.1 Alphaproteobacteria bacterium
GCCTCGCCGGTGCGACCATGCACAAGGTGAACGAATGTGTTGCGACCGGCGAGATCGAGCGGCTTACGGACATCTATACGGCGATCCTTCGGGCCTACTTCGCTGAGCCGCCTTTATGAACCAGCCCATCGGTATTTTCGATTCAGGCATGGGCGGGCTTACCGTTTTGCGGGCCTTGCGCCGGCAGCTCCCGAATGAGAGCTTCGTCTATCTCGGCGACACGGCCCGCCTGCCATACGGCACCAAGAGCGGAGAAACGGTTTCCCGCTATGCGGTGCAGGCTGCAGCCGCGCTGGTAACGCGCGGCATCAAGCTGCTGGTGATCGCCTGCAACACAGCTTCTGCCTATGCTCTGCCCGCCGTCCAAGATTTCGCCGTCGTGCCGGTGATTGGCGTGATCGATCCCGGTGCCAGAGCTGCCGTGGCCGCCGCCGCTCAAGGCCCGATTGCCGTGATTGCGACGGAAGGTACCGTGAAAGGCGGCGCGTATGCCCGCGCCATTCGTACGATCGCTCCCGCCATCGAAGTTGTTCAACAGCCCTGCCCCTTGTTTGTGCCGCTGGCGGAAGAAGGCCTCACAAAAGGCGACATTGCCGAAGCTGTCGCGCGGCACTATTTGGCGCCCTTGTGTGAAAGCCGGCCGCGATGTCTTGTCCTCGGCTGCACGCATTTTCCGGTTCTGAAAGGCATAATTGCGCAGACGATTGGTACCGGCATCGCCCTGGTCGACAGCGCCGAAACGACGGCACTCATGGTCGAAACCACGCTGCGCGAACGAAATTTGTTGAACGGCGGAGCTGCCGGCGGCACAACCTATCTTGTCACCGATGCAGCGGATCGCTTTGTGCGGGTCGGCCAAACATTTTTGGGCGAATCCATAGACACTGGCTCCGTCGAGATTGTGGACCTTCAGTAGTCGACGCGCACCAGATAGAGGCCTTCCGGCGGCGCGACAGGGCCGCAGCTTGAGCGCTCTCTCGCTACCAGGGCGGCATGCATGTCCTGCGGGTGCCATTTGCCCTCGCCGACGAGCTTGAGCGATCCAACCATCGAGCGCACCTGGTTGTGCAGGAAGGAGCGGGCGCGCGCTTCGATGCAAATCTCGTCGCCCGCGCGTCGCACCTCGAGGGTGTCCAGAGTCTTGACCGGCGACTTGGCCTGGCATTCGCTGGAGCGAAAGGTGGTGAAGTCGTGCTGGCCGACCAAGAATTGCGCGCCTGCGCCCATCGCCTCGGCATCAAGGTCGCGCACAATGTGCCACACTCGCCCTCGCTCCAGGGCCGGCGGCGCACGGCGGCAGAGGATGCGATAGAGGTAGTGCCGCGCGGCGGCTGAAAATCGCGCGTGAAACTCCGGGGAAGTGAAGTCCGCCTCCAGTACTGCAATCGGCGCCGGCTTCACATGATGATTGAGAGCATCACGCACCTTGTCCGGCGCAAATTCCTTCTGGAGATCGAAATGCGCCACCTGCCCGCGGGCATGCACCCCGGCATCGGTGCGGCCCGCTCCCGTGACTGTCACGCGCTCGCCGGAAAGTTCAAAGATGGCCTGCTCCAGGCTGCCTTGGACAGAAGGTCCATTTTCCTGGCGCTGCCAGCCGGAGAAAGGTCCGCCGTCGTATTCCACGGTAAGGCGATAACGAGGCATCAGGTGAGCATCGTGCCGCGCGGGAGGGGGAAGCCACGGAGCAGCTCATGCGCATCCATCGCTCCGCGGCCGGCGCGCTGGAGGCGCGTGAGCCGCAGTGCGTCGTCGCCGCAAGCGACGGTCAATCGATCATCGAGAATTTCGCCGGGCATGCCGCGATCGGAAGCGGGCTGGGTATACAATATCTTTAGCCGCTCGCCTTTCGCTTCGCACCACGCGCCCGGATGTGGCGAGAGCGCTCGAACCAGGCAGTCCAGCGCACTGGCGGGCTTTGCCCAGTCGATGCGAGCTTCCTCCTTCGAAATCTTCTTGGCGTAGGTAACGCCCTGCTCCGGCTGCGGCTGCTCCGAAATGGACCCCCGCTCGAGTGCCGCCAGGGCACGCACCATCAGATCAGCGCCGAGGAGCGCGAGCTCGTCATGCAGCTCGCCATAGGTCTTGCGGTTGATTGCGGCGCGCTCGGCCATCAGCACCGGGCCGGTATCCAAGCCTTCCTCCATGCGCATGACCATCACGCCGGTTTCTGTATCACCTGCCATGATGGCGCGCTGGATGGGAGCGGCACCGCGCCAGCGGGGCAACAGCGAGCCGTGCAAATTGAAGCAGCCAAGTCGCGTCGCATCGAGAATGGGTCTCGGCAGCAGCAGCCCGTAGGCCACAACGACGGCCGCATCCAACTCCAGCGCGGCGAACTCGGCCTGCGCGGCTTCCTCCCTCAGGGTGGTTGGGGTGCGCACCGCCAGGCCGTGGGTTCGCGCTAGCTTTTCGATGGGCGAGGGCTCGGCCCCTAACCCCCGGCCCTTTGGGCGCGCCGGCTGCGTATACACGGCTGCGATGTCGTGGCCCTGGCCGATCAGTTCCGTCAGCGTAGGGACCGCAAAGACGGGCGTACCCATGAAGGCGAGGCGCAGCGCCACGCGGCCGACTAGCTCGCTTTTTCCAGTCGCCTGGCCTTCTGCACTTTGCGCAGGGCCATGGAACGCTTGAGCTTCGACAGGTGATCGATAAACAGAACACCGTTCAGGTGATCCATTTCGTGCTGCAGGCAGGTGGCCAGGATCCCATCGGCCTCGGCTGTTTTCAGAGTACCGTCCCGGTCCAAAAATTCCGCCGTAATCCGGGCTGGGCGCTCCACCTCTTCCCAGATGTCGGGAACGGACAGGCAGCCCTCCTGGACGGTAGTCGTTTCATCGGACGCCCAGAGGATGCGCGGATTGACGAATGCCTGAGGCTCACGCCGACCATCCTTTTGCGCAAGATCCATAACCAGGAGCCGCTTCGGAACACCAATCTGGATCGCCGCCAGCCCAATGCCATCTTCCGCGTACATGGTCTCCAGCATGTCGTCGATGAGTTTTTTCAGCTCGTCGTCAACGCGAGAAACCTCTTCCGAAACGGCTTTGAGGCGCGGATCGGGCGCGGTCAGAACGGGGCGGATGGCCATGGTCTGGAAATAGGGTTTGGGGCTCTGCGGGTCAACAAGCCTCCGGCGCGCGCAACGACCGCGTGAGTACAAGCCGGGAACACGCTATCATGGCGCCGAATCGCTTCCCAGCGTGTTGGCCATGGATGCTGCCCTCCTGATCTTCGCCGTGTCCCTCCTCCTTTCAGCAGCGCTCGTTGCCGCCGCACTGCTGCGCCGGAAGCCAGAGCCGGTTGTGCCGCCAGTGGCCGATCCACGCCTGGATCATGTCATAGCCGCCCAGGGGGAAATCGCGGGGCAGTTCCGGCAGGCTATCGCCGCGCAGGCCGAGCTTCAGCGCACGCTTTCGGGGCAAATTGAAGCCCTAAACCGCCGTATGTCGGACTCGCTTGCCGAAAGCGCGACAAGGACCGCTTCCACCATCAGCAGCATAGGGGAGAGGCTAAGCATCATCGATCAGGCGCAACAGAAGATATCCAGCCTTTCGAGCCAGGTGGTTTCGCTGCAGGAGATTCTCTCCAATAAGCAGACGCGCGGCGCCTTCGGCCAGGAGCGGATGGAGGCGATCGTGGCGGACCAACTCGCGCCAACCCACTACGAATTCCAATCCACACTTTCCAACGGCAGCCGGCCCGACTGCGTGATTCGGGTGCCGAATGTCAAAGGAGTCATCGTTGTCGACTCCAAATTTCCCCTCGAAGCGTATGAGGCGCTGCGCGAGGCAGCGGAGCCCGAAAAGAAGGCCGCACTCACGCGCCTGAAGGCGGACGTCCAGAAGCACGTTAAGGATATAGCGGAGAAATATCTTATCCCTGGAGAGGTGCAGACGCCGGCGATCATGTTCGTGCCGTCAGAGTCGATTTATGCCGAGCTGCACA
>JAFAVP010000029.1 GCA_019242395.1 Alphaproteobacteria bacterium
TGTTCCACATCCGCATAGAACTGATCCACCAAGGCGGTGAGCGGCAACGAGCTTTTGTTGCGCCGCGCTTCGTCGAGGCAGATCGCCAGGTCCTTGCGCATCCACTCCACCGCGAAGCCATGTTCGAAGTGGCCGGCCAGCATCGTCTTGTAACGGTTCTCCATCTGCCAGCTTTGCGCCGCACCTTTCGAGATCACGTCGACCACCGCTTCCGGATCGAGCCCAGCGGCGCGCGCAAAACTCAATCCTTCGGCCAAGCCTTGTACCACCCCCGCAATGCAAATCTGGTTGACCATCTTGGTGAGTTGCCCGGCGCCGGCTTCTCCCATCCGGCGGCATTGCCGCGCATATGCCAGGAGGATCGGCTCCGCCCCCGCATAGGCCGCTTCGCTCCCACCGCACATGATGGTGAGCTGGCCATTTTTCGCGCCTGCTTCCCCGCCGGACACAGGCGCATCGACGAAACCGAAACCTCCTGCTGCCGCTTTTTCGGCCAGTTCGCGTGCGAGCCCTGCCGATGCTGTGGTGTGGTCGATGAAAACTGCATGTTTGCGCATCGCGGCAAACGCGCCATCCGCCCCCACTGTGATCTCGCGCACATCGTTATCGCGGCCTACACAGGCGAACACGAAGTCAGCCTCGTTCGCAGCCGCGGCAGGCGTGGGCGCCGCCGCGCCGCGAAACTCGGAAACCCATTTCTCCGCCCTGGCGCGCGTGCGATTGAACACAACCACGTGATGACCCGCGCGGGTGAGGTGCCCCGCCATCGGGTAGCCCATGACTCCCAATCCGATAAACGCTATGCGAGCCATCGGCACCTCGTGTCTCCGGGGACGGGGGGCATCATTAGCGGCTGTACCGGCGGAGGGGAATGATTATGCATGGGAACACGCGTGCGGGTTTAATAGGCGCCCTGGCGCTGTTGGTGACGTCAACGCATGCGACGGCCGGCGAGGGTGCCCAAGCCAGCAAGCCGCTCTACGGCAGCTGGGGCTTTGACGCAGCCGGACGGGATACCAGCACGAAGCCTGGCGACGACTTCTTCCACTACGCCAATGGTCATTGGCTCGACACCCATCAGATCCCTCCAGACAAGCCTGCCGTGAGCATGCGGCTGGAGATGACAGACCGCACCGAAGCCCGGCTCCACGAGATGATGGAAGCAGCCGCAGCCAAGGGGGCACATCAGCAAGCCGATCTCGAAGGCAAGATGGGTACCTTCTACAAAGCATTCTTGGACGAGAAGCGGATCGAAAAACTCGGCGCGAAGACCATCCAATCCGAGCTCGATGCCGTACGGAAAGCGGATTCGCACGATGCACTGGCGGCGCTGATGGGCCGAAACCAATCGGATTTCAACGGCACGCTGTTCAACTTCTTCATCGATGCCGATCTGAAGGACCCAGCCCGCTACGCCGTGTACGTATCGCAAGCTGGCCTCGGTCTTCCGGATCGTGACTATTATCTGAAGCCGGAATTTGCAGCCCAAAAGGGCAAGTACGAAAGCTACATCGCGCAGCTTTTGGAGCTGATCGGCTGGCCCAATCCGAACCAAGGGGCAAAGGATACCGTCGCGTTCGAAACCGAAATCGCACGCGCGAGTTGGACTAAGGCGCAACAACGCGATCCCGTAGCCACCTACAATCCTATGCAGGTGCGCTCGCTGGTAAAGTTCGCGCCGGGATTCCGCTGGTATCCGTTCCTGCTCAACGCGAATCTCACGAACGTTTCTCGCGTGGTGGTGGCGGAGAAGCCCGCCTTCCCGAAACTTACCGCCATCTACGCGCACACGCCTGTACCAACCCTGCAGGCGTGGAGCGCCTTCCACATAGCCGACAATGCCGCCCCTTATCTCTCGAAGCCCTTTGCCGATGCCTACTTCGAGATGCGGGACAAAACCCTGGCCGGTCAGCAGCAGCAGAAGGCCCGCTGGAAGCGGGCAGTGTATGCGGTGAGCGGCGGTGACTTCGGCGTTGGCGACCGGTTCGGCACATTCGGAACGTTGGGCTTCGGCGTCGGCCAGCTCTACACGGCCAAATACTTTCCACCGGAATCCAAAGCCAAGATCGAGGCGCTGGTGGCAAATCTCAAAGCCGCTTACCGCGTGCGCATCGAGCATCTCGACTGGATGGGACCGCAGACCAAAAAGGAAGCGCTGAAAAAGCTCGATACGTACACGATCAAAGTTGGTTATCCTGATCATCCGCGGGATTACACCAGTTTGGTCATCACGGATGACGATCTGATTGGGGATGTGCGCCGCGCCGGTGCTGCCGATTGGGCCTTCTACACCGGCCGCCTGTTCGGGCCTGTGGATCGCGGCGACTGGATCATGACGCCGCAAACCAACGATGCATATAATGGAACCTTGCGTGACATCGTCTTTCCGGCGGCCATCCTGCAGGCACCGATGTTCGACGCCAATGCCGATCCGGCCGTCAATTACGGTGCGATCGGGGGCGTTATTGGCCATGAATTGACTCACGGCTTCGACGATCAGGGCCGCAAGATCGACGCCACTGGGGCGTTGCGTGACTGGTGGACGAAAGAGGATGCCGAAAAATTCGACGCGCGCGCCAAACGTTTGGGTGCCCAGTACTCCACGTTTGAGCCGGTCTCCGGGGTGCACGTGAACGGCGATCTCACGATGGGCGAGAACATTGCCGATCTCGGCGGATTAACCCTTGCGCTGGAGGCCTACCACGCATCCCTGAACGGCAAGCCGGCGCCGGTCGTGGACGGCCTCACGGGCGACCAGCGGGTGTTTCTGGGATGGGCGCAGGCCTGGCGTGGCAAGGTGACGGACGATTACGTGAGAAAGCAGGTGGTGAGCGATCCGCACAGCCCGCGGCAGTTCCGAGTCAACGGTGTCGTGCACAACGTCGATGGCTGGTACGCGGCGTTCGAGGTAAAGCCAGGTGAAAAGCTCTACGTCGCGCCCGCCGAGCGCGTGCATATCTGGTGAGAACGGATTGACTAGATAGCTGCGCGTGCCTGTCCTTGCGGCATGAGAGGGTTCGATCGCACACAAGGCGCACGCCGGCGGAACGATCACTGTCACTCGTGACGGCCAGCCAATGCAGCGTGAAAAGCTCAGCCTCTTCCTCCCCCGCTCGAAGGCGGGCGGCCGATCAGGTGAGCTTCCGAACGGATGCCGCCACCGTCCTCCACAAGGCCTAGCCGAACTGAGTCAAGGCACCGCGCAGCCCGTTCGCTTGAGAGTCTACAAGGCTGCGTTTATGCCGTCCGCAGCCCGAATCCCTGCGGCATTTCACAGCTGAGACGAAGAAGATGCTCGCTCAATCCTAGAGTTGCATCTGGCCGCCTCTGCCAGTTGCAGTTGCTATCGACGGGGCCTGATCTGCTCCGCGGGTAAATTGAAGAACGAATAGCGGCCAGATCTTAGACGACGGGCTGCGAACCGCCCATTTGATACAAATTCCGCGAACGCGCGGCTCCGAATCGGCGGATTCCGCGTTTCGCTATCATGCGGGGAGGCCTGACCCTGTTGCACTCGTGGACCGTGCTGCTTGTGCTGCCGCTTGTCTCGGCGTGCACCCAGCAGTCGACGCAGACGGCGGCGCGGCAGATCGGCAACGCCTCACGCGGCGCGGGGCTCATCTCATGGTACGGGTGCAGCGCCTGTCACTCCGTTCCCGGCGTTCCGGGGGCAGATGCGCTGGTTGGCCCGCCGCTGGATCACTTCTCGCACCGCGGCTACATCGCAGGCGTCCTGCACAACTCTCCGGACAATCTCGTGATGTGGATCCGCAATCCGCAAAAGTTCGTGCCGGGGAACGCTATGCCCGCGCTGGGGATCGACGACCGAGACGCTCACGATATCGCGGCCTATCTCTACTCCATTGAGTGAAGAGCGAACCATGAAACGCATCTGCACCATGACCCTGCTAGCAACTGCGGGCGCAGCGATGTGCGGCGGGATGTATGCCGCTGCAGATGACCTCGATGCCCTGTCACGCGACGACAAGCAGTGGGTGATGCCGGCCAAGAACTACGCCAGCACGCGTTTCAGC
>JAFAVP010000051.1 GCA_019242395.1 Alphaproteobacteria bacterium
CGGCTCCAGCGGCACCACTTCGTGCAGCCCCAGCCAGTTCTCCATGTAGATCCAGGCGTGATGCTGCACGGCAATCGGCTGGCCCTTTAGAGGAGCCGCTTCAGCGGTCCACTTGGCAATAGCCGCGCCAAAACGCTTCGCGAAATCCGCCTGGCGGGCGTTGTATGTGGCCGCGTTCGGCGGATCGAGTTGCGCAAAGCGCTGCGCCAAGGCTTTCGAGACTATCAGCATCATGCGCGGGTCGGTCTGGATGTGGGGATTGCCGGCGGCATGGATATCGCCTTGTGCGCGGTCGAGCGACGTCGGCTGCTCCAGCAGGCGCACATAGCGCGTGCCTTCGAATGAACCGGGCTGACCCGGCTGGATTTTCGAGTTGTTCGCCTGCTGAATAATCATCGGCAACCAGCCGATCTCCAGTTCCGCGCCTTCGCACACGGTGATGTCCGCCGTGCGCGCCTTGGCGATGAGGCTCGGACGTGCCTGAATTTGATGCGGGTCTTGCGCGCCGGTCGTAGCCGTGTAGACCGAGATCTTGTCACCGCCGATTTCGCTGGAGAGCGCGCCCCATTCCGGCTCGCAGGCGAACACGTTAAGGTTGGCATAAGCTGGTGAAGCAAGGCCGCAGAGGAACGCTGCGCCGAGCAGAAATTTTCGCATTGGTATTCCCCTTCAGTAGCGATGGGCGCCGTGCGGCCCATAGATAACGGTGTATTGGAAGAGCAGTTCGTCGTTTGGCTTCAGCCCCGCGTCGTCGTGCGTGTACTGCAGGCGCAGCCGGCCAAATTCGCTGGTGTCGTATTCCAGGAGTGCTGTTTCGGCGCGCGGGCTATGCTCGAAATTGTCCAGCACGGTGCCCGCAAGCAATGGAATGACGCCGGACGCATTCACCTGCGCGTAGCGGACCCCCGCGCTCCATTGCGGCATGAACTGGTAGACGCCTTGGAGATAGAACCCGTTGCGGTTCTGCGAAATGGGCACGGACTCGAACAGGCCCTTCTCGCGGCCGTAGAAGCCCTCGCCGGAAACGACGAGATTCTGAACGGTGGGATTGCCGCCCGGCGCCCATTTGTAGACAAGGCTGAGGATTCCCATTTCGTCATTGCCGGTGAAGTGATCGACACCGGAGAACAGCGGATCGTCTGTCGTGCGATCGTCCGCGCTGCTGTGCAGGTACGAGAGCGCCGCAAGCCACGAGCTGCTGTCGTTGATGTCGCCGCCCGTGTGCACGAAAGCGGTTTCAGTGCCCGGCCGGTTGTGCGCGGGAGATGCCGCCGGAAAGGCGCCGCCGCGGAACAGCTCCGCGCCAAATTCCAGGAACCAGTCCGTCGGCGCGAGCCAGCGTACCTGTATCCCGTCGTCGCCATACTGGTTCCCGAGGAACGCGCGGTAGGGCAGCGGCGCGTCTGAAAACGACCAGTCATGCGCGTGCCGCTCGTTGATGTAGCCGATGCCGGAGAGGAAGCGACCCGCCTTCACGGTGAGCCCAGCTGGTAAGTCTTTGGTCGTGATGTACGCTTCTTCGACATTGGGGTTGTTCTGGTTGTCGAACGAGATGTCGAGAAAACCCGCAAGCTGCGGGTCGATGTTCGCTGCGAAGGAGATTTCCGATTCTCCAATAGAGAACCCCCGTGGCGGAAGGCCTGTCTCGTCGCCCAGCGCAAAGCCGGCGATCTGCGCGTTCTTCGTGTCGCGGGACGCCGCCAGATAAAAGCCGTTTAGAACTGCCGCTATTCCGGGATTGAAGGCGTTCTGGGAGGTGGGCGGCGTTGGCGGCGGCACGGACCACTGCTCCGGAATGGGCGCAGATTCCGCTGAGGTATCGATCGGTGCAGGGGTTGGCACGGCCTGGGCAACCTGCTCGGGTGCGGACGGAGGCGCGGCAGTGGCAACAACGGTCTGACGTTGGCTTGCTGCCTGCGCGACCGTCTTCGCTGCCTTGACGTCGCGCTCCGCTCTCGCGAGCCGTGTTTCAAGGCTTCTGATCTTCGCCTCGTATTCGTGCTGCATGGCATTCAGCTGCTTGCGTATGACGGCCAGATCGCTGGCCTCATCGGCCAACGCCGAATGGGAGGCAAGGCAGCCGCCGGCAAGTGCTGCGAAAAGGAGTGTTCGATTCATGAGGTTCTCCAGACAAATGAACTGATCGTCGCGCGCAAGACACATGCACGCGGCCGAACGGAACTGCTCAGTTCGTCAGGAGCCTGGAGGCCCGCGGCCCTGCCAGATGTGGGACGGGTTTTCCCCAGGCGAAAGGATCGTGATCGCCAAAGGCAGCACGGATACGGGGCTTGCGGGCAGCAGCAGTGCGAGCTGGGACGGCGGGACGAAATGCCCAGCGTATCCCACCGCCTGGCAGAGCGGACATTTTAGAGACTCGTCGCTCCCAGGTGCGTTTGTCGGATTATCTTTGTGCGCGGTGTTCTTGGCCGGGGGGGCGACGTCTGCAGAAAGAGTCAGCTCCGCAACAGCTGATAAGGGCTGGACGCGATGAATATGAGTCTGCGTGGCGAAGCTTTGGAAGGCAAAGGCGATCAGCGCGAAGGTCGCGACAAGCAAACGCCGGCCCGCTGCATTAGCAGGTCTGCGCCTCGTTGTGGTGAGTCGTGCCGCCAGAGAATATCCCTCGCCTAAGCCGCCCACGTTTAGCGCGTGCAAGCTGAGCGGTCACGTCTCAAATTCGTGAGAGGTCGCGCGTTCCTTGACGAGCGTGTAGGTTGCTGCCATGGCAAGTGGGACTGAATTGGCGCAGTCGGCCGCGCAAACGGCGCTCGGCAAGAAGCTGCTTGCCGGCGACAACATGCCTGCCGATCCGCAGCGCGGCGCAGCGCTCATCGCTGCCGCGGCCCAGGCCGGCGATGGCGAAGCCGCCGCACTTGCGGCCGTCCTGATCGGACTTGGTGCGCAATCTCCAGGCGACTGGGCGAAGTCATTGGAGTATCTCCAGCAGGCGGCGGAGAGCGGCTGGGGCCCGGCACAGCAGCAACTGGTTGTGTTAGGGCACGAAGCCCTGGAGGGAGAAGCACAAGGGGCAATGCCGTCTCCGGCCATCTGGGGCCGTCTGCGCGGGAGCATTGATTTGGCTGAATGGCTGCGCTTGCCGGAGCTTCGGCAGGTTTCGGCGGCGCCCCGCATCGAAATACGGGACGCGTTTCTCTCCCCGCGCCTATGCGCCTGGCTGATCGGCCGCGCTCGCCCGCGCCTGGAGCGCTCGCGAGTGTATGCCGCGACGGGCGAAGGTCAGGTCGACCGATCCCGCACCAACAGCGCCTTTGAATTCGATCTCTTGTCGCTCGACGTGGTGATGCTGTTGACCCGGGCCCGTATCGCCGCCGCCAGCGGATTTGCCCCGCATTCGCTCGAGCACACCAACGTGCTCCACTATTCCGCGGGGCAACAGTTCACCCGGCATTTCGATTTTCTCGATCCTGCTTTGCCGGGTCATGCGCAGGAAATTGCATCCAAGGGGCAACGCGTTGGCACGTTTCTGATTTACCTGAACGAAAATTACGACGCTGCTGAAACCGAATTTTCCCTGCTCGGTCGCAAGTTCCGCTGCCCGACCGGCGGCGCGCTTTACTTCCACAATGTAGATGCGTCTGCCACACCGGATCGCCGCACACTGCACGCCGGCCTTGCACCCAACTCCGGTGAGAAGTGGCTGCTGTCTCAGTGGATTCGGGGACGCCCGCTAGGCTGACGGCATTTCGCCGGTCGCGAGCCAGTTGGCGCATTCAGGGCCAAGCTCTTTCAGCGCGCGCGCTTCATAGGCATCGACATCTTCCTTGCTGAGGAGATCGCGCCAGCGGCCATTGGTGCCTTTGAAAATGAAGCTCTCCGCACCGCCGTCCCAGAACGCGCCGCCAAGTGGCGCGCTCTTATCGCCGTGCGCCTTCATGTATTCGAAGGTGCAGTGCTCGGTGAGCTTGGGCCAGAGGTCTTGTGGAATGTCGATCTCCAGGAACTGCGCGACCCGCCGTATCTGGCCGGGCAAGTCCCGTTTCAGGTTCGCGTAATGCACCAGAAGCACGTTTGGAAGGCCGCGGACCGCCCACCAGCTGCGCACGTTTTCCCAGAGCGACCAGAAAGGATATCCATCGCGCTCGAGCCAGCGGCGGAAATACGGCACAACATCGAGATCGACCCGCCGAATGGGCTCGCCGACCAGCCCAGGCGCGCCGTTGATCACCTGGTACCATTGCTCGTTTGCGCTGCGGTGATGGTTGTAGAGGCTCCAGAGCACGTCGCGGCCGTCGCGCGCGACGTAGATGTATTTCGCCTGCGGGCTGAAGACGAGCGCATCCACCGGCAGATGAGTCTTGATGAAGCGGCGGTGTGCCTGCGCCTCCAGCGCCTCAAGCTTAACCTCTTTCGGCGGGACCCGCAGATCAAGCCAAGGTGAGAGTTGTGCGACCGCAACATCTTCCGACCCGCCGAAAATGAGCTGACCAACAATCTGCTGCATCCAGGTGGTGCCCGACTTGCCGAACGTCGCGATAACGACATCGTCCTCGCGAAAGCGGAAGTCGTTCCACACGGTGGAATCGAAATGGTGGCTGTGCATCTCGCGCGTCTTGCGAGGCCGGGCAATCTGCGCTTCCAAGCTCACTTCCTAAGTTGCCTTTACTGACGCGTATCCAAAGCACATTGCGGGCCGAGAGCAAAGCGGTCCGCCATCTGAGTTGTGCCGGCGCGGCGATGCGAACATAGTCCCTGCAAATGGTGTCTCGGGCAGGCATGGCACGGCTTCTACTGTGGGGTGGAGCTGCGGTAGTCGCCGCC
>JAFAVP010000189.1 GCA_019242395.1 Alphaproteobacteria bacterium
CTATTGGCCCTGGCCTCATCTGTGCCAACGTTCGATCTTTCGAGGGCCTGCCGTGCTGCGGGTAATGGCTCGTCCGCACAAGACCGAACCAAGGTGCGCGGTAGCTGCCTGCTGGAGGAGCAGGCGGCGTTGAAGCAACTCAGGCTCATTTGGGGAAAAATATCCGCCCAGATACGGGCGAGCTGCGCCGGTCAATCCTTGGAAATATCGCCGAGCTATGTTGAGTTGCTCACCTGTGTGGAGATGCGAAGCGGCGGGAATTTCAGCGGCGGTTCTGAACGGTCATTGCCGCCATCAGAGCCAACTCTGCCGCCCACTTCTACAGCACCGGTCACTTCTGGGGCTGCGCCCGGCCCGACCACACCGAGCAAATCGAAATAGCCGCCGATAAGAAGGCGGGCCGTGTCTCGAGGCTGCGATCCGTGAAATGCGAGGATTACGACGATGTGATCGTAATCTCGATCCTGAACTACCTCTGCCGCCTCGGCATCTCAGGACCCGCCCTCACAGCTGCGGGTTTTGCCTCGTGCGCGGCCGCACGTTGCGGGTGACGTGCCGCCCCCATGTCAAAGACGGTCGCGAGGCTCCAACACCCGCGACCAAACTGGCCGCGGATCGGCCACGACATGCGGGCCCTTTTTTGTGTTCGCCCCGACGAGGCCTGCAGTGCGGGCACCCTCTCGGGTTCTTCTTTTCTTCCCGCCGGGCGCTATTGTCCGGTCAGGCAAAGTGAAGCCTTCGCCACCTGGCGCGCCGGGGTCCAATGCGCGAGCGTGTGTGCGGCCACACTGAATTCCCGGACCAGCGGCGCGAACTTCCTCATGGCGCGCTGGCTAATGCTCCTCCCTTCAAACAGCCGACGCGCTGCCCGCCGCGATTGAGGGGATCACGGCGGGCTTCTTGCGCCCCGTGAGCCCGACAGCACCTTGCAAAGCTTCAGCTTTGTGCGGCAGGATGAAATTGCTCCTCAGGGAGGAGCATCAAGGAGCGTGGCGAATGAGGCAATCCGAAGCGACGAGCGTCGCAGTCGGCGCTGCAAAGGCAAGGCTGGAGCGAATTCTGCGACGGTCGAGCCTAAGGACAAGGCTCTAGAAACGCGGGTTTCACCCCAAGACCCGGACTCGCCCCGCACGCCCGTGCGGGGCGATTTCGCTTGCCTGTGCTGCATTCGGCCGAATAGCCCCATCTGACCAACAAAAAGGGCCCATGACGGCAATGTCACGGGCCAATTGAGTTTACGCCAACCTTTTGGGGGGCGTTGGCGCGAGCATGAGCGTGCCAGACGATGGTTAACGTACTCTAGGGGCCTGCCGGGCCACCATAGGGGCGGGAGCAGTCGGCAGGCAGGCCCCCCCGCTGGCCGCCGATTGGGCTTGGCGGTGGAGCTCGCTTTCGTGCCGCGGGCCGTTCCCTCGATGCTCACCCCGTTCTGATCCGCTGGCCAAGTTCCAGCTTGAACAGCATAGTCTAGATCAATCAGGCCGGCTCGTTCCGACGATCAGGGCCGGAGCGACCGCCCTAACACGAATGCCACAATGCCGAGCGCCAGCACCAAGAGCAGCGTGGCGACCCGACCCCAATCATAGCGCCTGGAAAGCGGCAGGGAGCGCCGCCAGGCGCGCTCGTCCTCGTCCCGGTTCGCCTGACCACGCCAGCCCATAGCTGCCGCCTATTGCCTTCCCAGGGCGCGCCGCTAGCCTTCACTGTACCGCACCCGTGCGGGATAGGGAGGGCTCAACAATGCGCAAATCAGTAGCTTACCTTACTGCAGGCGTCGCGATCAGCGCGCTCGTGGCTCTGGGCAGCCCAACGACTGCCAAGACTTCGAAGGAGTGCAACACCGAATACACGGCGAACAAAGCCGCCATTCAGGCCTCCGGGCAGAAGAAGGCGGATTTCATGAGCGCGTGCAAGCTCGGGACCGAAACCGTGCCGCCGGCCGCCAACGCGGCACCAGCGCCCGCCCCAGCCGCACCGCCCGCGGCCGTTCCCGCAGCACCCGCACCAGCTCCGACCGCAACGGCAGCCGCTTCACCCGGCCAGTATCCGACCGAGGCTGCGGCCAAGACCGCGTGCGGTGGTGAGCTCGTCGTGTGGGTGAACACCAAGTCGAAGGTCTATCACTTCGCTGGGACGCGTGACTACGGCCACACGAAGCAAGGCGCCTATATGTGCGAGGCGCAGGCGCAGAGCGCCGGCGATCGAGCGGCGAAGAACGAAAAGCACCCATAGGGCCATTGCCGCTTGTGCAACCTCTGTTCGCTGACCAAGGGGCAGGCAGCGATCGTGGCGTTCGTCCGGGCCATGCGCGACCGGACGGGCAACTTGCCGCGGCCGTTCGTTGCCGGTTTAGCGACCGCTCACCACAGAATGCCGTCACGAGTCGGGGAGATGGGCGGCATCTGAGGTTTGCGCGAGCTTGATGGCCTCCTGCAGCGCAGCGTTCGGATCGCTTGTCAGTTGGCTTGCAGGAATTCGCCGCCGGAAGAAGTCGGCCCACAGAAACTCGGCGAAGGGCGTCAGGTCCTTCTGATAGCCGCCCGCCCTCCGGACTTTCGCCGCCAAGCTTCGGTATGGATCATCGGCAAGGTCAAGAAGGCTTTGAGGAACGTCAGCGAAATTCCGCCGCTGCCCATTGGAGTCGTACGGATGGACCCACTGATTGTGATCCATTACCACCCAGAATTCATCAGCTGCGAGGTGCGAAAGGTCGCTGACGAGCTGCAGCTGGACTTCGTCAACTGACTCTTCGATGAGCGCACGACCGAGGTGATGGTGATCAGTTATGAAGTATCGTCCCTCGGGTCCCCGCACCGCCGGAAACAAGTGGGTCGCCAAAAGCTTTTGCCTGTGCGCCTGGGAACGTTGCTGCCAATCTTCGCGCTTTAGAACAACCTCGGCGTAGCCGACTGTCATTTGAGTCGGCTCCAGGCGAGCCAGCTTCTCCTGGATGGTCGGATTGCCGCTCTCGTCCATTGATGCCTCCGAAAATCCGATCGACATGGTCAGGATCACAACAGCGCCTTATGCCTGCAGGTTCCAGTAGCCACTGCCCTGACCGGAAACCGAAGAATTTTTGGCGCGTTGTCCTTTGTACCTTGGGAGAGGATCATGGCTGACGACCTGGCGCTACGCGGACCACAGGACCGCTCGCGCATCAACATGCATCAGGACCACGACGTCAGATACTGGACGAAAAAGTTCGGGGTGACCAAGGAGCAGCTGCAGGCTGCCGTGAACAAGGCCGGCAGCAGCGCCAAGAAGGTCGCAGCCGAACTCGGGCTGCCCCCTGAAGATGAGGGCGCCGAGTAGCCAAGGGTGATTGCTCGAAGGCGAGGGGCTAGCCCTACCAGAACGCAGTCCGGCGACGCGACGGCCTTGCCTGCATGGATCACGCCCCAGCTGACTCAGCTTGTGCGCGAGGCGCCGGCTGGCGATGACTGGGCCCACGAAATCAAGCTCGACGGCTTTCGCATTCATGCGCGGATTGACCGCGGCCGGGTACAGCTGCTGACCCGAACCGGCCTCGATTGGTCGGCCAAGTATCCGCGCACCGTCGAGGCCCTGCAGGCGCTGAAGGTCAAGCAGGCCTACCTCGACGGCGAGCTCTGTGGGGTCCGGGAAGATGGAACGACATCCTTCGCCCTGATACAGGCCGCGACCGACGGCGGCAGCACCGCAGCGCTCGCCTACTTCGCCTTCGACTTACTTCACCTGGACGGCAGGAACACTGCCGCTTGGCCACTTCTCGAACGCAAGGCGGAGCTGCAAGGCGTTCTCGCCGGCGCCCCCGGGTCGCTTCAGTTTAGCGAGCATGTCATCGGCAACGGCGGGCAGTTCCACCGGCATGCCTGCAAGATGAAGCTCGAAGGCATCGTGTCGAAGCGCATCGATCGCCCCTATGCGCCCGGCGATCGCGGGATCTGGCGAAAGACGAAGTGCCTCAACCGCGAGGAATTCGTGGTTGTCGGCTGGACAGAGCCCGAGGGCAGCAGGCCCTACCTCGGTGCCCTGCTGCTTGGGTACTACACGCCTGACGGCAAGCTGATCTATGCCGGCCGGGCAGGAACAGGCATCAGCGAAACCGAGCTTAGAGCCCTGTGGGAACGGCTACAGCCGCTTGCCGTCGCCAAGATGCCCCTTGCCGCGCCTCCGCCGCGTGAGAGCCGGTTCGGCTCGCCCCTGCAGCTGTCGCGTGTGCATTGGGTGCAGCCGGAGATGGTCGTCGAAGTCACCTTCCTGACCTGGACGGCGGATGGCTTGCTGCGGCAGGTCGTCTATCAGGGTGTGCGAGAGGACAAGCCTGCGAGCGAGGTGAGCCGGCCAGTTCCGATCGGATAGGGCTCGCAGCTGCTAACCTGTCCTGTTCCGAGTGCATGGGACAACTGGCCGCCACCGGCAGCGTAAAGAACCGATTCTTCACGACCGCGTTAACTAAGGTTTTGCATTTGGGGTGCTCCAAGTGACCAAGCCCGAAGAGTATCGCCGAGAGGCCGCAGATTGCGTGCGTCTCGCTCATGCTTTCGACGATGCCTCTACCAAGGCACTTCTCGTCGGGATGGCGGAGACATGGTGGGATCTGGCGAGAGCCGCCGAGAACGCTCAGCGCGAGCATCGCACCTTAGGGACGGAGGCTGCCCACACCGATCAGCGAGGTGGGGCGCTACTGTAACCGCGCCCCGGAGAAGCGAGCGTCCATTTCTGACCGAAAACCAGCGTGTGCCGCGCTGCGCAGCATCGAGCAGGCACGGGTCTACGACCTCAGCCACGAGATTTCGGCCGGCGCCCCGTTCATGCGGCCGAACCAGACGCCGTTCCTGCTGTCGATCTTCACGTCGTGGCGCGACAGCATGAAACGGCGGCGCAAACTCGGGCTGCGCAACGATGCCGGGGCC
>JAFAVP010000271.1 GCA_019242395.1 Alphaproteobacteria bacterium
GATGTCATCCGCTATACTGTCGGACCGCTCTTCGGCGCCGCGCTCCTGCCGCTGGCAGCCAAGGGCATGTTCTCGCCACTTCCCGTGCCCGAACGCTTCGCCAAAGGCTTCCCTTACGGAATGCCCATAAGGCCCTCGCAGATCCGCGCCGAGGCTCAGGATACCGCCACCATGGTTTCGGCCGTGACCGCAATGCAGCGACGCTATCGGGAACTACGTATGCCCGTGGTGATCATGGCAGGCACGATGGACCGCATCGTAGATCATCGCAAACACGCTGTCCGGCTCCATAAAGAGATTGCGCAGAGTGCGCTGAGGCTGGTCCCGAGTGTGGGGCATATGCTCCATTACGCCGTGCCCGAGCAAGTCGTCGACGCGATCGAAGATTCTTTCAATAACCCGACGACGCTGCAGAGTGCAGCGCATAACCCAGGTCCTCGCCTTCCACGAAACGTTTCATCCCGCCATCCCCCAATAGCAGGACACTAAACTAACACGTTAGGGCGTTTTCACACGCCCTCGACCCGGAGCAGACTCCACCAAGGCACCCTGAATGGCAGCGTCGGGTGTGGCAAGCCGTTCTTTCCGGGACCAGGCGGCGGCGAGGCCACGCCGCAAGCCGCCGTTCGCGGAGAACCTGTTCTATCAATATTTAAGATCAGGCGCTTTGCTTGGGACCTAATCCCCTACGGCCTCGATCACTTCCAAATTGGCGGTCATGACCTTGCCCTTGGTTTCCGGTCCCAGATACACCGCGATGATATATAGGATTGTCGTACCAACCGTGGCGAACAGCATTGGCTTGGCAAAGCCCATGCCCTGGTTCACCGCGAAGTAGGTCAATATCGGCGCGACGGCCGCACCCCAAACCGCGCCCTGGTGGTAGACGAAGCCGGCGGCGGTGGCTCGTACTTCGGTCGGGAAGCGCTCCGACAACCAGCCGGGGTTCAGGGCGTCTTTACCACTGAAGAAGCAGATGAACAGCAGGAAACACCAGAAGAACATCGTGTGGTCAACCTGCGTGAGATAGAGCGGAATAAGAAACAACGCGACGGTCATAGGGATCATCAGTGCCCAGCGCCGTCCGACGCTTTCCGACACCGCGCCCCAGAAGCCGCATGCGAGGAACGTCAAAATGTTGGCCCAGAAAACCGGCTTTGCCACCTCGGCCGGCGTCCAGCCCAACTCTTTCTGCAGATAAGTGCCGAGCATCGCCCAGACGGCGTAGTAGACGCAGAAATTCATGGCCATCCACAGGCACGCTGTCAGGGTGTTGTACAGATATTTGCGCTTGAAGATGGCGAATAGCGGCAGCGTCACCTGACGCTGGGTAACATTCTGGATCTGCTTGTTTTCAGTCCAGACCTCCGGCTCTTTCACGTAGATCCGGATCCAGACGCAAGCCAAAGCCGGCAAGACGCCTAAAATCAGCATACCGCGCCAGCCATAGCCCTTATGAAAAGCTTCGAACGGAGCGTAGAGGAAGCCGTACGCCAGCGCGGACAACGCGAAGCCCAGCCCCCACGACCCTTGCAGCACTCCGGACATCAGTCCCCGCGACCGAGCCGGCCAGGATTCCATCGCCAGCGCCGCGCCGGCCGGCCACTCCGCGCCCATTCCGATGCCGAGCAGCGCGCGGGTCACGAACAGGAACATGAAGGTCGGCGAGAACCCGGCAAGCAAGTTACACACGGAATACCAAAGGATCGAAATCATCAGCGGTGCTCGGCGTCCCGCACGGTCGGCCAGCCAGCCAGAGGCTGTCGCACCACCGAGCCGCATGACCAAGGTGACCGAGAAAACCGCGGTCACTTCGATGATCGGAACGCCAAACTCCTGCGCGATCGGCGACATAATGAGCAGGAAGACGGTGAAGTCGAACGCATCGAGCGTCCACCCCATCCAGGCCGCGAAATAAGCGTACCATTGGTCTTTGGTGGGTTCTTTCCACCACGGCACGTTGGCCGCGCGCGAGGCGTATGCCGACATCGTTCTTGGTCCTCGATTTTATGTTTCAATCATTGGATGTGATCTTGCCTCTCGCCGAGGTGATTCAGCAAAGAAATTCCGCCGCATCGGCCGTAAAGAGCATAGTCCTCGATCCGAGACGGCATGGAGACCTTGCAGCCGAAAAATCGTCACCCCCATAAACAATGTCATCATGGAAAAACGGTTGCCGTACCACTGACTTTCACCACGTTGATCGGCAAATCGTTTGAGGGAAGCGAAGCGGCGCTGCATCACGCCCGTGGCATCGAATCCCAGTTCTCGTTCCGCAAGCGCGGAACCTGTTGCCGCTTCGTGATGCCACTCGTAAGCGAACCGCACGGCGATACGGTTGTCGGCGAAGGCCCAAAGTTCTTTGATCAGACGGTAATCGAGTTCCTTGCGCCATTTTACGGGTGAGAAAGGCGACGATATCGGCGCGCCCATTGAAAAATTCTGCTGAGGTCACTTTCAATGGAGCGGCGCCAGCGGAAACGTTGTTTTGGGTATGGCTGCCGGCAACGATCGACCAGCGCAGTAGCGGCATGCAGCGTGGTGCCTGAGGATCGGGT
>JAFAVP010000071.1 GCA_019242395.1 Alphaproteobacteria bacterium
GCGATCGACGCCAACCTCGAAATCGTGCCGGTGCTGAACAAGATCGACCTGCCGGCCGCCGAGCCCGACCGCGTGCGCACACAGATCGAGGATGTGATCGGCATCGACGCCAGCGACGCCATTCCCATTTCCGCCAAAACCGGCATCGGCATTCAGGATGTGCTGGAGGCAGTGGTGCATCGCCTGCCCGCCCCCAAAGGCGACGCAGCCGCGCCGCTGAAAGCGCTGTTGGTGGACAGCTGGTACGATTCGTATCTCGGCGTGGTGGTGCTGGTGCGGGTGGTGGATGGTGAACTGCGCAAAGGCCAGAAGATCCGCATGATGGCGTCGAACGCTGTTTACGCTGTGGAGCGGGTCGGCGTGTTCACGCCCAAGCAGGTGATTGTCGATTCACTGGCGCCCGGCGAAGTGGGCTTCATCACCGCCGCCATCAAGGAAGTGGCCGATACGCAGGTGGGCGACACCATCACCGACGAGCGCAAGGGCACGGATACGCCGCTGCCGGGATTCCATCCGGCGCAGCAGGTGGTGTTCTGCGGACTGTTTCCGGTGGACGCGGCGCAGTTCGAAGATTTGCGCAACGCTTTGGCGCGGTTGCACCTCAACGATGCCAGCTTCACCTACGAAATGGAAACGAGCGCCGCGCTGGGCTTCGGCTTCCGCTGTGGCTTCCTTGGCCTGCTGCATCTGGAGATCGTGCAGGAGCGGCTGGAGCGCGAGTTCAACCTCGAGCTGATCGCCACCGCGCCGTCCGTCATCTACCGCCTGCACATGACCGACGGCACGATGAAGGAGCTGCACAATCCGGCCGACATGCCAGACCCGGTGCGCATCGCCTTCATCGAAGAGCCGTGGATCACCGCCACCATTCTGGTGCCGGACGATTACCTCGGCGCTGTGCTGAAGCTGTGCCAGGACCGGCGTGGGCGGCAGCTGGAGCTCACCTATGCAGGCAA
This sequence comes from Alphaproteobacteria bacterium, assembly GCA_019242395.1. GTDB lineage: Bacteria > Pseudomonadota > Alphaproteobacteria > Micropepsales > Micropepsaceae > Rhizomicrobium. The sequence continues at coordinate 957 of JAFAVP010000071.1, forward strand.
CCGCGCCATGCTGCGCTACGCGCTGCCGCTCAACGAAGTGGTGTTCGATTTCTACGACCGGCTGAAAAGCGTGAGCCGCGGCTACGCCAGCTTCGATTATCACATCCAGGGCTACGAGGAAGGCGACCTGGTGAAGATGTCCATCCTCGTGAACGAGGAGCCGGTGGACGCGCTATCGATGATCGTGAATCGCAGCCGCGCCGAGATGCGCGGGCGCGGCATGGTGGAGAAGCTGAAGGAGCTGATCCCGCGCCACCTGTTCAAAATTCCGATTCAGGCGGCGATCGGCAGCAAAGTCATCGCGCGTGAGACCCTCTCCGCGCTGCGCAAGGATGTCACCGCCAAGTGCTACGGTGGCGACATCACGCGCAAGCGCAAGCTGCTGGACAAGCAGAAGGAGGGCAAGAAGAAGATGCGCCAGTTCGGCAAGGTGGACATTCCGCAGGAAGCCTTCATCGCCGCCCTGAAAATGGACCAGGATTAGCTTCGGATGCAAAGCAGTGAATCCGAGGTTTATGTTACGAAGATCGCTGCCGCTCAGCGTCAGATTGATGCCGCGATACGAATGTCGCTTTCGGGCGAGGATGAACTCGCGATTCATACGGTGATAGCTGCTGCATACAGCATTATCCGCGATTTGAAGTCGAAACGTGGCCGTGGCGAAATCGCAGACGGAGTTGCGCGCGGCTGCTACGCCTTTGCACTCGATTTAGTAGAGAGCCGCCGTACAGCCTTGCCACCTGAAGTCGAACCGGTAGCGGAGATCATATTTCATATTGCCGATCAGATCAGGGCTGGCAAAGTCAAGGATGCTGCCGACGTTAAGTTTTCGCCGGATTGGCGATTCGAAAAGCTTCACCGTGTGACTGAGAATCGGCCTGCCAATTTCTTGAAGCATGCTGATCTCGACGATTCGGCAACGCTTGCTCAAAATGAGCTGACGAACGATTGGCTCATCGCTAGAGCCTGCATGGGTTATGATGACCTCATGCATGCCATGACCCCTGAGATGTTTGTTTTCGGCCAACTCTGGTTCGCCGAGACGGATGACGGTCCCGGCCAACTCCCAAACGAGCTTGTGGTGAGATTGCGTTCTGCGGATCGCCTTGAACGTCGGCGCATGTGTCTTCAGTTGATCGAAGAGCTCAAAGATGAGAAGGCTTGCTAGACCAGATACGGCTTACGCAGCCTTGCGCTTCGGGAGCTTCTTGATCTCCGCGCCATTTTCCTGTTCGGCGAGGCGAAGCTCGTAGAGCGTCTGCATGTTCAGCCACATCTCGGCGCTGGTGCCGAACCAATGCCTAGTTGGAGCACCAAATCTCTCTCATGTCGTCATGGCCGGGCGTGACCCGGCCATCCATCGCGCGAGCGTCCGCGAGCGCAAATGACTCTCCTCGGCGTGCAGACGCACGCCGGATGGATGGCCGCCACAAGGGCGGCCATGACGGTTTGGGGTGGCGCTTCTTCAGATAAGGGGCAATCTCGCTGACCCGGACATCGGCCGGGTTGTGCTAGAATAGCTGGATGAATCGCGACGATGCCATTCGCCTTCTGAAAGCCGCCGAACCCGAATTGCGTGCCCGCGGCGTGACTTCGCTCGCCATCTTCGGCTCCACCGCGCGGGGCGATGCGCGCCCCGATAGCGATGTGGACCTGCTGATCGAGTTGGATCAGAACGCCGGGGTTTCGCTGATCGGTCTTTCCGGCATCAAATTCTTCGCGAGCGATGTTCTTGGGGTTGCGGCTGATGTGACCATCCGGGAAAGCGTACGGCCTCGCTTTCGCCGGGATATCGAAGCAGACGCCATTCCGGTTTTCTGACATGACCGCGCCGAGATCGCAGGCCGCCCGCCTGGATGATATTGCCGAGGCCATCGCCAAAGTGCAGCGCTTCCTCTCGGGCAAAACGTTCGAGGATTTTTCCAACGATTCGCTCACGCACGACGCCGTCGCTCGTAATCTGGAGATCATCTCGGAAGCGAGCCGTCATCTCGCACCGGAGACCAAGGCGCGAGCGCCGGAAGTGCCGTGGCGCAACGTCGCCGACATCGGCAACTGGCTGCGCCACGCGTATGAGAAAGTGAACGATCCGATCCTGTGGAAGACGATTCAGGACGATCTGCCTGTGTTATCCGCCGCGGTGCATCGCTTGTTGCGCGAAGTCGAGTAGCGCCGCCCGATGAGCGAAACGGATCTGCTCAATCTCGGCCGCTCGATTACTGCGAATGAAGTGAGCTGGTTTGCGCAGGTGATCACCATCACGCTCGCCATGATTGTCGGTATCTACTACTTCCTGGGTCGCGCCGGGCTGGCGATGCGCATCTTCGCGTTCGCCGCTTACCTGATCGGCATGCTGTTCTACCTCGGCGAAATC
>JAFAVP010000074.1 GCA_019242395.1 Alphaproteobacteria bacterium
GCGGCATTTCCACAACATGAAACAGCCGCTCGAAATCGCCGTAGATGTACCCCTCGGCATTCGTGTGCCGCAGCAGCGACAGCAGCGGCTCAAAGTAGCCCTCGATGTTCACCAGCAGAACCGGCTTGGCATGCAGGCGCAACTGCGCGGTGGTGACCACCTCGAAAAACTCATCCAGCGTGCCAAGGCCTCCGGGCAGGACGATGAAGGCATCGCTCATCGCAATCATCTTCTGCTTGCGCTCGAACAGGTCAGGCGTGGGGATCATCTCGATCCCGCCTTGCGGCTGCTCCAGGTGATCGAGCAGCGAAGGCCGGATGCCGATGACTTCGGCGCCCGCCTCAACAGCCGCGCGCGCCACCTCGCCCATCATGCCGGTCGCCCCGCCGCCGTAGACCATGCGCATGCCCCGTCCGCCGATCAGTTCTCCCGCTCGCCGCGCCGCCGCGAGATACCGTGGCCGCGCGCCCGGCGACGAACCGCAGAACACGCAAACCGTCTTCACCACGGAGTCCGTAAGGCTGTGCATTGCCAGGTCGAGCCTATCGAGGCGCGCGGGATTGCGAGAGCGAAGAAGGCTTTCTAAAGGAGGTTGCAGATTTACGCGAGCAGCAAGAGGTATCGTTGAGAAAGGCGTTATTGGTTATCGCCGCGCTGGCCGCGCTTGCCCTCGTCGCGGGCTTTCTGATGTTCGGCAACACCAGCGTGGGCCGCTAGGATGGCGGGATCAGTTGTTGAGGAAGGCGAGGGCGCTCCCTCGCTGAAGCCGCTCTGGATGCTCATGCCCTATCTGTGGCCGAAGGGGCATCCGGGGCTTCGGGCCCGCGTCGTTCTCGCGCTGGCGTGCCTGTTGCTGGCCATCGGGGCGACGACGGCCTTTCCGCTGTTCATGGGCTGGATAACCAACCATTTGACGCGCCGGCCCCCTGCCGCGATCGCCATGATGGCGACCATAGCGCTGATCGGCGGCTATGTGATCGCACGCATTTTGATGCAGGCGTTCGCGCAATTGCGGGATGGAATTTTCGCCAAAGTGCAGTATCACGCGTTGCGCGAGGTGGGCGTATCAACCTTCGCCCATGTGCATACACTCTCATTGCGCTTTCATCTCGAGCGCAAGACAGGGGGCCTTTCGCGCGTGATCGAGCGCGGTACGCGCGGCATCGACACGCTGTTGTCGCTGGCGATATTCAACGTCTTTCCGACGATTTTCCAGTTGGCGCTGTTCAGCGCCATTATGATCGTGAAGCTCGACGCCTGGATCACCCTTTCCACCATCGTGATGGTGGCAGCCTACATCTGGTTCACCTTCGCCATCACGCGCTGGCGCATCCGCTTCCGCCGGGAGATGAACCAAAGCGATCAGGATGCGAACACCAAGGCGGTCGACAGCCTGCTGAACTACGAAACCGTCAAGTACTTCAACAATGAGAGGCATGAGACCAAGCGCTTCGACAAGTCGATGGCCCGCTTCGCCAATGCCTCCATCCAGGCGCAAACCTCACTGTCGGTCTTGAACACCGGGCAAGCAGTCATTGTCGCGGCGGGAATGGGCGTGGTGATGGTGTTGACCGCGTATGGCATCCGTGCCGGACGCTTCACGGTCGGCGATTTCGTGATGGCGAATGCCATACTTATGCAGCTGTACCAACCTCTGAACTTTCTGGGCACGGTGTACCGCGAGATCACGCAGGCGCTGGTGGACATGGACGCCATGTTCCGCCTGCTCCATCAACCGCAGGAGGTGAAGGACAAGCCCGGCGCCAAGCCGCTCATCGTGACTGGCGGTGAAATCCGCTTCGAAAATGTGGTGTTCTCCTATGAGCCCGAGCGCGTGGTGCTAAAGGGCATCAGCTTTCACGTGCCCGCCGGCAAAACGGTTGCCATCGTAGGCCCCTCCGGCGCGGGCAAATCGACCATCTCGCGCATTCTGTACCGCTTCTACGACATCAAGAGCGGCAGCGTGAGGATCGATGGGCAAGATATCCGCGATGTCACGCAGGCGAGTTTGCGCGAGAAGATCGGCATCGTGCCGCAGGACACAGTTCTGTTCAACGATAGCGTCCGCTACAACATCGCCTATGGCCGGATCGGCGCGAGCGAAGCAGAGATCGAGGACGCCGCGCGCATGGCGCAGATCGATCCTTTCATTCGCGAGCTGCCGCTGGGCTACGATTCGATGGTGGGCGAGCGAGGGCTGAAACTCTCAGGCGGCGAAAAGCAGCGCGTCGCCATTGCGCGCACGATCCTGAAGAACCCGCCCATCCTCTTGCTGGATGAAGCCACCTCAGCATTGGACACCCATACCGAACGGGAAATCCAGTCTGCGCTGAGCGAGGTTTCAAAGAACCGCACGACGCTGGTTATCGCACACCGTCTTTCGACCGTGGTCGACGCCGACGAAATCCTCGTGCTTGACCACGGCCAAATCATCGAGCGGGGACGGCATTCTGAGCTTGTGGAGCAGGGTGGCCACTATGCCGCCATGTGGAACAAGCAGAAGGAAGCTGCAGCTGTGCGCGCGCGCCTGAAGGAAGTGGAGCGTGATCCGGACGTCACGCGGCAGCCCCACTCGGAGGAAATGCAGGCTGCCGCCGCGGAATAATTATTCGGCGGGCTGTTGAAGGGCGCCCCTCGGAACGCCCCGTCCGCGATTTCGGATAGCGCGAATGGGCCAGCCGAAGATGCGGCCCATAAGCCAGAGGAAGCCATGCCCCGTTTCGCGAACCCTGTGCGGATACGCCAGCAGCGCCGGCACAAGGCCGAGCGTAATACCCTTCGAGAAGGCAAGACCGAACACGATTGCGGTGGAAAGCTGAATCCACATCATCGCGAACGGATCGCCGATGGTCACGGTGCGATGCGCGAAATCGATCTCGATGGCCATCATCATCGGCAACAGGCCGAAGATCGCGGTGATTGTCGTGAGGAACACCGGCCGCAAACGCTGGGCGCTGGAACGGATTACCGCCTCGATCGGGTTCATGCCCGAATCGAGAAGCTTATGGTACGTGTCGATCAGGACGATGTTGTGGTTCACCACGATGCCCGCCAAGGCAAGCAGGCCCGTGCCTGTCATGATGATGGAGAAAGCCTGTCCCATCACCACCATGCCCAGAAGCGCGCCGATCATAGCCAGGATCACCGCCAGCAAGATGAGACTTGCGTGATAGAAGCTGTTGAACATCGCCAGCAGCACGACCGCAATGATGAATAGCGCCATGAAGGCTGCTTCGATCAGGAACACGCCCGCTTCCTGCTGATCCTCGTCCGCGCCCCGGAACTTCACGTGTACGTTGTGCGGGAAGGTCTGGGCCTCCATCCACTTCTTGATCTTCGCCACTTCGGCATTGACATTGAGCCCAGGCTTCACATTGGCACGCACGTGATAGGTGCGATGCGCGTTGACCCGCTCGATGCTGTTGACTTGCGGGGCCGCGCGGACCTGCACGAACGTGCTGATCGGCACCATGCCTTGGGAGGTCGCAACACGAACCTGGTCGAGCGCGTGAATGCCACGATCTTGGCTTGGGTAACGCACGCGGATGTCTACCAGCCGCGTTGAATCGGCAGGCCTGTAGCGGCCCACAAAAATACCGTCGGTGACCAGCTGCACGGCCGCGCCAATTGCCTGAGTGCTGACCCCGAAGCGCTGCGCCACATCCCGCTTTACATCGAGGTCCCACTCAATTCCAGGCAGCGGCCGCGTGTCTTCGATGTCCCGTAGACTTGACATCCCGTCCAGATGCTTCCGCACCTGTCCGGTGGTCTGCAGCAATGAGACGTAGTCATCGGAATTGACATCGATCATCACATCCTTGCCGGAGGAGGGGCCGCCCTCGGGCTTGCGCACTTCCACCTTAATGCCTGCCATGTCGGCCGTGCGCTTGCGAATTTCTTCCAGGATAACTTCGCCACGCTCCCGCTGACGGTACGGTTTCAGCACCACCGTTATGCGGCCGATGTTGTCGACAGGGATGTTCTGGCTCGAGGGATTGCCTCCGGCATTGGCGTAGATGTAGTCCACGCCGCGCACGCTCTCGATCCGGCGCTCAACGCTCATCACCAAGTCGCGCTTCTCCGCAGCGGAGATGTTGCCGCGGGCAGAAACCAGCACCGTCGCTTCAGTGGGATCGGTTTGCACGAAAAATTCGGTGCCGTGATTGTGCTGCACGAAGAGGAACAGCACGGCGACGACCGCGGCGGCTGCAATGCCAATCATCTTGCCGGGATTGTGGGTGATCCAATCGGCCAGGTGCGCATACCAGCCGGTCACTCCGGGGATGTCGCGCCAATCGCCGGATTCTGAAGCCTCGATCGCCTTTTCATGCTTCTCGTTCCGCTCCGGCGCTTTGCCGAAAAAGCCGCCCAGCACAGGAAGGAAGATCAACGCTACGATCATCGATCCCGTAAGCACGATGATCAGCGTCTTCGGAAAGAAGCTCATGTATTCGCCGGCAATGCCGGGCCAGAGCAACATCGGCAGGAACGCCCCTACCATGGTTGCCGTCGAGCTGACGACGGGCCAGAACATGCGCCGAGCGGCTTCTGCAAAGGCAAGCTTCGGCGGATGCCCCTCGGTCATCTTCCGGTCCGCGTACTCGACCACAATGATGGCGCCGTCCACGAGAATGCCGACGGCCAA
>JAFAVP010000080.1 GCA_019242395.1 Alphaproteobacteria bacterium
GAGATGCGGGGCATTCAGGAGAAGTACGGCGCCAAAACCCCCATCGGCAAACGGCGCACCGAAATGGCAAAGGCCGAGGAGGTGGCGAAGGTTTCCGCGCTGGCGGAAGAAGCCGTGAACATCGAAACCGCGGTGGAGAAAGAGCCCATCACCGTGGTCTGTTCGGAGAAGGGCTGGCTGCGCAGCTTCAAGGGCCACCAGGAACCCGGCGAGGCGATCAAATACCGTGAGGGCGATCGCGGCCGCTTCTGGCTGCATGCCGAAACCACCGACAGGCTGATGATGCTGTCGACCGATGGCCGCTTCTTCACGCTCGATTGCGCCAAGCTGCCCGGCGGCCGCGGCAACGGCGAAGCCATCCGCACCTTCATCGATCTGCCGCCGAACGCCGATCTGGTGGAGATGTTCGTGCACGTTGGTGGGCGCAAGCTGCTGCTGGCGGCCACATCCGGCCACGGCTTTGTCACCAATGAAGACGATGCCGTGGCGATGACGCGTGGGGGCAAACGCGTGCTGAACGTGGGTGGGGATGCGAAAGCGCAGGCGTGCGCCTTCGTGGAGGGCGACTCCGTCGCGGTGATCGGCGAAAACCGCAAGCTGCTGATCTTCCCGCTGTCGGAAGTGCCCGAGATGGCGCGCGGCCGCGGCGTCATCCTGCAGCGCTACAAAGACGGCGGCCTGCTGGATGTCGCCACCTTCCGCTGGAAGGAAGGACTGAAGGACGAAAACAACCGCCTCTTCGAAGCGTCAGAATTGAAGGAGTGGCGGGGGCAGCGCGCGCAAGCCGGCCGCCTCGTCCCGCGCGGCTGGGCAAAAAGCGGACGGTTTGCTGACTGAGAGCGACGAGGTTCGCGATTGAATCGCCCCCCCGCAGCGGGGGCAGACGGTGGGTAAGGCGGCAGAACTAGCTAATCGGAGTTCTGAGCCGAGAGTTGCACTTTAACTGCTTTCAGGTAACACTTCGCAGCACTGGCGGCGCCGGGCTGTCATAAGACGAGGGGAAATTCCGATGACTTGGCGTGTTCTCGCGATGGCCTCGGCCGTCGCGCTTGCCGGTTGCATGGCAACAGGGGTTCAAGTTGACCAAAAGGCGATATCGAAATTCGAGAAAGGTAGGACGACCGTCGCCGACGTCGAAGCGGCTCTCGGCGCTCCCACCAACAGCATGATCTCCTCTGACGGCGACCAAACCATCATGTATAACTATATGCAGATGCAGATGCGGCCCGAGTCTTTCATTCCTTATGTTGGAGCCTTTGTCGGCGGCGCAGATACAAAAAGCTCATTCGCGATGTTTAAGTTCGACCAGCGGGGCGTGTTGGTGAACTATACCCTTTCGAACGGACAAATGGGTATGGGAACCAATCTGGAATCGAATACGCAGATGGGTGACAGGGTAGCCGTGAGGCCAAGCCCAACCCACTAACGCTACATCGGTGGCAGTCCCTTTCTCTCGATGTGTCTGAGTATCCCGGCTGCTCCCTGGCGAGTTCCGCAACCTATCGCACGAAGGGCTAGGCTATGCGGGCGGACAGCAAGTCTTACTCGCCTCGATTCGCGGCGAGAAAATCGGTACCATTTGGCGCATGCGCGTTAGACGTGAGTTCCGGACCTGCGTTTCGCAGTATGTCCTTCCGCTACTGCTGGGGCTTGCGGCCCTTTCTTCCACGCAACCGGCGCACGCCAAGGTCAAGGTGATCTATCGTTTCGCCGGCCAGAGCGTCATCGATGGCTCCCAACCCAGTGGCGATCTGGCCGTGCTCAGCGGAAAGCATGGCGCGAGCATTTACGGCACGACCTTCTCGGGCGGCATCGATGTGCAGAAGTGCGAGGACCGCGGGTTCTTAGGGTGCGGCACCGTCTTTCGCATTTCGAATGGCGTTGAGGAGGTGCTCTACCGGTTCAAGGGCGGCCTGGACGGTGGAAATCCGAACGGCGTCATTCGGGACGGTGCGGGCAATCTGTATGGCACGACCAAGGTTGGCGGCCAATATTACAGCGCCGGGGCCGTGTTCAAGCTCGCTCGGAACGGCAAGGAGACGACGCTCTTTTCGTTCGACGGACACGAGACCGGCAGCCAGCCGCTTGGCGGCGTGATCCTCGATGGAGCCGACAACCTTTACGGGACAACATCGCTCGGCGGCCAATCGGGCTGGGGCACAGTATTCAAGCTCGCTCCGGACGGCGCCGAAACGGTTTTGCATTCCTTTGGCTATCCGAAAGACGCCGACGGCGCGATTCCTGTCGGTCGTCTGATCCGCGACGCGGCGGGAAATTTGTACGGCGTCACTAACTCCGGCGCCAACTATCACGGCACGGTCTTCAAGGTCGCGCCTGACGGAACGGAAACGATCCTGCACGCTTTCACGGGCGGCGATGACGGCGACCTTCCAGAGTTCGGCTTGGTTGCGGACGCGACGGGCGCCCTCTACGGGACCGCAAGCGGCGGAGGCGGCGGTCAAGGCGGCGTTCTATTCAAGATCGGGCCGGATGGGACGTTCACGGGGCTTCACGCCTTTGCAGGCGGAAGGGAGGGCTCATTGCCGGGAGCGCTCACGCTCGAACCGGCCACAGGCGACATCTACGGCGCGACGGGCCGCGGCGGGAAATATGGAGTGGGCACAGCCTACAAGCTGGCGCCGGACGGCACCTTCACCACGCTGTTCTCCCTCGACGGAAGCGAAGGAACCGGCGTGAGCAGCCTGACCTCGGATGGCAATGGGCACGTCTACGGCGCGGCCGCTGTCGGCGGCAGCGCTTTGGGCCAGGGCACCATCTTCCGGTTCAACGAGCATTAGCCCGCTTGGGCGCACCGGACCGGCAGATGAGTGACGTGCAACCAGCAATCCCAGTACCGGCGGCGACCATCCTGATGCTGCGCGATGGCGCGGAAGGCCTCGAGGTCTTCATGGTGAAGCGCCACCACCAGATCGATTTCGTGGCTGGCGCGCTCGTGTTCCCGGGAGGCAAGGTGCACGCCGGCGATCGCGAGGCGGGCCTAAGCGATGTCACCGACGGCGCTGGAGGTTGGCCTGCGGAAATGCACGTTGTTGGCGTGGCCGCCATCCGCGAAGCTTTCGAGGAATCCGGCATCCTGCTCGCGCGCGACGAGTCCGGCGCGCTGGTTTCCCCCGATCATCTCGCGCGGTTGCAACCGCATCGCGCAGCGCTGGAGAAGAACGAACTCAGCCTGCTCGATCTGCTGCGACGCGAGAAGCTTCGCCTGGCCTGCGACCTGCTGGTGCGGTTCGCGCACTGGATCACGCCGGAGCACATGCCCAAGCGCTTCGACACGCATTTCTTTCTGGCCGCGGCGCCGGAGGGGCATCTTGCCGCGCACGACGGGTGCGAGTCGGTGGACTCGGTCTGGATTAGGCCCGACGCCGCCATTGCCGATCGCAAGAAATGGAACGTGGTGTTCCCCACCAAGCTCAACCTGATGAAGCTGGCCGAAGCGCGAACGGTTGACGAAGCAATGGCGCGGGCGCGCGCCAATCCGCCCGTCACCGTGATGCCCTGGGTCGAGCAAACGGCGGAAGGCCAGATGCTCCGTATCCGTAATGATGCCGGTTACGCGCAAACCTCGGTGCGGCTGCGCGATGCGCTCTAGTCACGCCCGCGGCGCTTCATCTTCCAGCTCGACAACCACCGCCTCGCCGCCTTCCAGCGCCAACGCCAGCGTGCCGTTGCGCAACGCCAGTGCATCGTTGCCGAACACCTCGGCGCGCCAGCCATGCAGCGCCGCCACGCCTTCGTCCTCGAACGCGGCCAGCTTCTCGATGTCATCGCTGCTGGCGATGAGGCGCGGCGCCACGCGGGCTTCCTCCGCCTTCAATCGCAACAGCGTTTTCAGCAGATCGATGGCAGACGGTGAGGGCTCGCGGCGGCGGCGGGTGTGATCCTGCTCCAGCGGCTTCGGCGCGGGCCCCGACAAGCCTTCGGTGATTGCGTCCATCAGCGCGCGTCCGGAACGCGAAGCCGCAAAGCCCTTCGGCACGGCGCGGATGCGTTCCAGCCCGTTGGCGCTGTCCGGCGGATGGGCAGCGATCTCCAGCAGCGCCTCGTCGCGGATGACTCGGTTGCGCGGCACGTCGCGCGTTTGCGCCTCGCGCTCGCGCCAGGCGGCAATGGCAGCAAGTATGCCTAGAAAGCGCTTGTTGCCG
>JAFAVP010000281.1 GCA_019242395.1 Alphaproteobacteria bacterium
TGCCCCGCGCTGATCCCCTTGGAGATGATGCGCGAGCGCGTGTTCTTGCCCAGATGGTGCATCTTGGTGCCGGTGTCGGCCTGCTGGAAATGGTTGGCTTTTGTTTTGGAAGATACGGCGACCACCGAGACATCGCCGCGCAAAAGGCAGCTCGGATATTTCCAGGTGATGGCTGAGCCGGTCTCCACCTGCGTCCACGAAATCTTGGAGCGCGGCCCCCGGCAATCGCCGCGCTTGGTGACGAAATTGTAGATGCCGCCCTTGCCTTCCTCGTCGCCGGGATACCAGTTCTGCACCGTCGAATACTTAATCTCCGCGCCTTCGAGGGCCACCAGCTCCACCACCGCGGCATGCAGCTGGTTCTCGTCCCGCTTTGGCGCGGTACAGCCTTCGAGATAGCTGACATACGCCCCTTCGTCGGCGATGATCAGCGTGCGCTCGAACTGACCGGTGCCCTGCGCGTTGATGCGGAAATAGGTGGACAGCTCCATCGGGCAGCGCACGCCCTTCGGCACGTAAACGAAGCTGCCGTCGGAAAACACCGCGGAGTTCAGGGTGGCAAAGAAATTGTCCGTTACCGGCACCACACTGCCCAGGTACTGCTTCACCAACTCCGGATAATCGCGGATGGCTTCGGAGATCGGGCAGAAGATCACGCCGGCTTCGGCGAGCTTCGCCTTGAAGGTGGTGGCGACCGAGACGGAATCGAACACCGCGTCCACCGCCACGCCGGCCAGCAGCATCTGCTCGGAGAGCGGAATGCCGAGCTTGTTGTAGGTTTCGATCAGCTTGGGATCGACCTCGTCCAGGCTTTTCGGCGCATCGCCGGTGCCTTTCGGCGCGGCGTAGTAATAGGCGTTTTCATAATCAATGGGATCGTAGTGGACGCGGCCCCACTTCGGCTCATGCATCTGGCGCCAGCGGCGGTAGGCGCCAAGCCGCCACTCCAGCATCCATTCCGGCTCGTTCTTCTTCGCAGAAATGAAGCGGACGGTGTCTTCGGAGAGCCCGCGCGGCGCGCGCTCCATCTCGATGTCGGTGACGAAGCCATATTTGTACTTCTCGCCCAGCGCGGCGACCTGCTCACGTGTTTCGACCGCCGCCATCACGCCGCCTTCCGCGCGGAGATGCGCGCGAGCAGTTTTTCGAGCGAAGCGATACAGGCATCCGCGTCGGCTTGCGTGGAATTCCAGCCGAAACTCACGCGCAGCGCGCAGCGCGCCAGGTCGTCGGAAACGCCCATCGCCTTCAGCACATGCGAGCGGCCCACCTTGCCGGAAGAGCACGCCGCGCCGGAGCTGACGCATATGCCGTCCAGGTCCAGGGCCATCAGAGCCGTTTCGGCGGCAACACCAGGAACGGCAAAGCAGCTTGTGTTCGGCGAACGCTCTGCACCCTTGCCAAAGATAATAGCGCCAAAGGAACCGAGCGCGTTCTCAAAACCCTCGCGAATGGCCCTCACACGCGCGGCTTCTTCTTCGCGCTGCACCTGCAGCGCCTGAACGGCCGCGCCAAAGCCCGCGATACCGGCGACGTTCTCCGTTCCACCCCGGCGGCGCATCTCCTGAAACCCGTTGAACAGCGGCGCCAGCGGCGCGCCATCTCTTGCAATCAGCGCGCCCGCACCTTGCGGCCCGCCGATCTTGTGCGCAGAGAGCGAAAGGTAATCCGCATCCCATTCGCGCAAGCGGATTTGGCAGTAGCCGCTGGACACAGCGTCCACATGGATCAACGCGTTTGTTTCGCCACGAACAACCGCCACCAGCGCTGCGACATCGTCCGTCACGCCGGTTTCATTGTTCAGATAGAGCAGCGACACCAGCGCCCGGCCTTCGCCATTCACGAGCTGCGCGGCTAGCGCATCTTGTTTGATGCGGCCATATGCATCGACGGGAATTTCGCAAAGCTGCAACCCGGGAACTGTTGCGACGAGCGATGCCGCAACCGTGCGCACGCTATCATGCGCCGTCGCCTGAACGTACAGGCGCTTGATTGGCTGAGCGGTTTCGCCTGCACCGGCAATCGCGCCACGCAGGGCCAGTGCATTCGCCTCGGCGCCCCCGCTGGTGAAAATCACCTCCCCGGGCAAAGCACCGGCAAATGCGGCGACGCACTCGCGCGCGTCCTCGATGGTCTTGTGTGCCCCTCGCCCCGCCGCATGCACGGAGGACGGATTGCCGCCGATGTCCAAAGCGCGCAGCATCGCATCGCGAGCTTCCGGCCGCAGTGGCGAGGTGGCGTTGTGGTCCAGATAGATCATGCCGCCGGCCTGATCTCGCGCTCATGCGACGGGCGGCAAGGCTGCGCGCGGCCCAGCACGCGCCGCTCCACCACATCGGCCAAGGTAATGGAGGAGAGAAACACGTGAATCTGCTGCCCCAGCTCTTCCCACAAATCGTGCGTCACGCAGCGGATGCTGGCCGTCATGCAGCCCTTGCTGCCCGGCAAGCAGCGGGTGGCGCGGATGGGCTCGTCCACCGCCAGAATGATGTCGGCCACGCGCAAGTCCTGCGCCGGCCGGCTCAGGCGATACCCCCCGCCCGGACCGCGGGCGCTTTTCACCAACCCGTGGCGCCTGAGCTTGGCGAACAGCTGCTCCAGATAGGACAGCGAAATCTCCTGCCGCTGCGCGATATCGGCCAGCGACACGGCGCGCGCGCCATCCTCGTGGCCGGCCAGATCGGCCATGGCCATCACGGCGTACCGCCCCTTGGTGCTCAGTTTCATCGGCCGGACTCCCGCGGGGGCCAACCCCGGCGCTTTTGCCTTGCGTTCAAGGCGCTGCCCTGTGCTAACAAGGCCGCCAGACACTGCCTCCGCAATATAATATCCTGAGCAGAATGGTCAATTATTCCGCATGATCAAAACGCATATCCCGCCCGCATTGTTGACCGCCGGACATAGCTATTTTGCCGCAAGGGAGCGTGGCTAGTGCCTGAGATCGTTCTTCCAGGCCCCGCAGGCCGTATCGAGGTCCGCTACCAGCGCCAGAAAAACCCGCCCAACGCGCCCATGGCGCTGGTGCTGCATTCGCATCCGCAGTTCGGCGGCACCATGAACAACCCGCTGGTCTATGACCTGTTTCACATGTTCCACAAACTCGGCTGCACGGCGGTACGCTTCAATTTCCGGGGTGTCGGCCGCAGCCAGGGCACCTTCGATTCCGGCGCGGGCGAGCTTTCCGATGCCGCGGCCGTGCTCGACTGGATGAACACGCTGTATCCCAATCCCTCGTTCGTCTGGGTGTGCGGCATTTCCTTCGGGGCGTGGATCGGCATGCAGTTGCTCATGCGGCGCCCGGAGATCACCGGCTTCGTTTCCATCGCGCCGCCTGCCAGCATGTACGATTTCGCCTTCCTGGCGCCCTGCCCCACCTCCGGGCTCATCCTCGCCGGCACGAAGGATCAGGTGGTGCCGGAAGCGGACATGCAGAAGCTGGTGGACAAGCTGGTCGCCCAGAAGGGCATCAAGATCACCTACGAGAAGATCGAAGGCGCCAACCACTTCTTCGACAAGCATGAAGACGAGGTTGTGGATGCGGTGCGCGAATATGCCCACCGCATGATGACGACGCCGCGCACGGGGCGGTAAAGGCTAAAGCAGCTTTTCCTGCGTGCCTTTCATTTCGCGCTTGGCGCGCTTGAACACGTCCGGCGCCACCCACGGCAGATGCGGCTTCTTCCCGCCGAGCAGCTCTTCAATCGTGACGATCTGGATTTTGGCGAAATCGCCCTGCGCTTCGGTGCGGAAATAGCCGCTCGACACCGCCTCCTTGCGCATGGCGGCGGTGGGCTCGGCCAAGGTGATGAGCAGCCCCATCTTCGCCTTCTCGCGATCCACCACCGCAATCAGATCGCGGATCATGCCGACGCCGACATTCTCGCCGCGCTTCACCGACACGATCGCCTTCTCCGTCGTCTTGCCGTCGGGCTTGAAGTAGATGAAGCCGTTGATGCCGGTGTCGGCGCCCTTCTGTCCGCCGCGCCATGGAATAGCCTCCAGCAGCGATATCGCCCACTTCTGAAAATTCGTGCTTATCCTGCACCGCCAGCGCGCGGGCGCCGTCGAGGTCCTTCGGCACGCCGACGACTTCGATGTTGATGAGCGGAAAGGCGTCGCGCAGCCGCTTCTGGATCAGCGGTGCATCGCCTCTCCCGTGGTATGATAAACTGAACGCCATGAGCACTCTGTTACGTCAGCGCGAAGAAGAGCTTTTTGCCGAATGGCGCACAAGTTGGCCCGAACACGAGCAAAGCGCGTTCGTTACCGACGGTGCCGTCTGCCCGGACGAATATGAGAATTGCTCCTTAAAGATACTCCTGCTCCTGAAGGAGGTGAACGATCCAAACGGCGGAGGCTGGTGCTTGCGAGAATTCCTTTCAGAGGGAGGGCGCAGCCAGACTTGGAACGTGGTGACACGATGGCTGCGTTCAATCCGTAATCCCGAAGCCACGAAGCAGTGGAAGGATATTCGCGTTGTTACCAAAGGACAGCGTGTGCGCGAGTTACAATCGGTAGCCGCAATGAATTTGAAGAAGTATCCGGGCGGACACACTTCGGTAGGCAGAACATGGCGGGAAATGGTGATCCGGGACAGGGAGTATGTCCGACGGCAGTTCGAGCTATATGACGCCGACCTCGTGATCTGTTGCGGCTCGGATGTCGCCGGTGCCCTCAAGCACACAGCTTTGCCGCAAGACGATTGGGCACCGACGACGCGAGGTGTCGACTACCTGGAATACAAGCCTGGTAAGTTTGTTATTGGTTACTCGCACCCAGAGGCACGCGTCGCCGAGAACTTACTTCACTACGGCTTAGTTGATGCCGTTCATGAAATTCTCCAACGCTAAATGCGGCGAGCCGGTGGGCTTCAGCACGCGATGCAATTCGATCAGCCGCACCGCCATCATGGCGAGATAGGCCATCATGTCGTTCTCGTGCAGGAAGGCGCGCATGGCCCGCAGCATTTCGGCGGCGTCCGCATTGCCGGATTGCATCACCTCGTCGAAGGCTTTCTCCGCCGGCGCGTCCCAGTGCCAGGTGTCCTCGAAAGCTTCGATCTGGGCGTGGCTTTCGTGCCCGGCCGGCGCCTTGAACAGCACGTTGTAGGAGGCGTTCGAATTGAACGGCGGATCGAGATAGACGAGATCGACCGTTTCGTCTTTCACATGCTGGCGCAGGATTTCCAGATTGTCGCCGTAATACAGCGTGCCCATCTCAGGCGCGGCCGCTAGCTATTCGGCTGCATGGGCGGGAGGAAGGGCGATTGTCTCGATCTTCGACAAGTCGAGTTTCGCGGACGCTTCATCGATATCGAAACCAACCACATTCCCAGCGGCATCGAGATCGACGTTGAGCCCCTCCGCCACCTCGCGAGTCTCCGCGCCTGGCGCATTTGAAAGTTCGATGTAAAGGCTGTCTGTTTCGGGATAATAGTGGAGCTTCATGTCAACCCTCGCGGAAATTCCGGTCGAAAAACGCGTTATGCACGGTCTCTCCGTCCGCCAGTGTAACCACCCGAAGGAACCTCGGTCGAGTCTCTCCGATCTGCTGGACTTTGATCCATAGCCGAATCCGGCCGTTCGCCTGAATCTCTTTGCGAATCGCACCGGCGAGCGCTTGCCGACACCACTCGCGCTGAAGGTATGGCCGCTTACGCAGCACCTGCTCCTCAAAATAACGGGTGGTTTTCATTGACTCGAACTCGCGGTGGGATCGCCATCTGGGCGCCGCTTTCGTGCCCGTCCGGCGGCTTGAACAGCACGTTGTAGGAGGCGTTCGAATTGAACGGCGGATCGAGATAGACGAGATCGACCGTCTCGTCCTTCACATGCTGGCGCAGGATTTCCAGATTGTCGCCGTAATACAGCGTGCCTATGGCTCTCACCGTTGACGAGCATCGCGGTTGGTTCCTCCCCCGCGAAGCGGGGGAGGGGGACCGCCGTAGGCGGTGGAGGGGGCAGCCATCTGCGCGATGTGATTCACTAGCGACTCTAAATTCTCATCGCGTAATACATCTACCGCCGCAACACGAACAACTCTGATGCCTTTCGCGCGCAACCCACGGTCACGTTCTCATCGTGCTTGGCTTGTACATCGCTCGAATGCGACGCCCCATCGATCTCGATGGCGAGCCGAGCAGCCGAGCAATAGAAGTCGAGAATGTACGGCCCAATCGGATGCTGCCGCCGGAACTGCAATCCTTTGAGTTTGCCGCGCCGCAGCTCTTGCCAGAGAACAACTTCCGGTAGCGTCATCTTGCGTCGCAAAGAACGCGCGCGCTTTAACGTCAAAGTCGGTGCTCGCACTCGCCCCCTCCACCATGCTTCGCATGGTCCCCCTCCCCCGCTTCGCAGGGGAGGAACCGGATTCGGTCAAGAATGCGCGAGTCGCGCTGGGGATGACAAAAAGGGCGGCGATTGATGGGTGGAACTCTACTCATGCCTCTCCACGTCCTCCCTGCCAAGACGCCTACCAATTGACTTTGTTCTTCATATGTTCTACCATTATGACCATGTATCCGCAAAGCGAAATACATGCCTTGAATCACCGGCTGCGGGCGCAGTCGGAGCTGGTGCACGCCTGCTGCCTGCGGGCGGCAGCCGCGCACGACCCGCGCCTGAAATCGGCTTGGGTGGCGGCGATTGTGCCTTTGATGGAGGCGTCGGCGGCGATTGGCTCGGCCATGGCCGACATCCGATGGGCACCACGCCGTGCGTCCCCTTTACTGTCCGCTCCCCTGCTCTTGCCGCCCTTGCCGCGGCTGCCGGACGAGGGGGAGGAGCCCCGTCCTGAGATTCTGAAAACAACCTCGAACGGAATTTCGAGCACAATCAATTGCTTACAGCAGCGCCAGGTCTTAAGGAGCAAATCCAAAGGCGGGGCCCCGAGGGGGAACCGGAATGCCCTGAAATCGGGCTGCCACACCGCCACCTTCCGCGCCTTCCGCCGCGAACTGGCCGCCTACGTGCGAACGCTGAAGGCGGAGTTGGCGCTGATGCGCGCGACGCTGCCGAAGTGTTCGTCGCGCATCTTCTACAAAGTTGTGACACCTGAGCGGTGCTACGTGCGCGTGCGGGTAGGACGGCCCTTAAGCGCTGGCCTTGTGCAGCCTACCACCGGTCACCGGCTGGCGGACACCGGTCGTGGTGGGCAGGGTGAGCGGCAGGCCTTTCAGCGAGCGGACCGCCAGGTAGGCGAAGGCTTCCGCCTCGACGAAGTCGCCGCGCCAGCCGGCATCCTCCGCCGTGAGGACCGGCGCATCCAGGCACTCGCGGAGTTCGGCCATCAGCTGCGGATTGTGGCGGCCGCCGCCGCAGACGATCCAGCTTCTCGCCGGGACCAGGAAGTGTTCGCGCGCGCGGACGATGGAGGCGGCGGTGAAGGCGGTGAGCGTGGCGGCGCCATCTTCGGCGCCGAGGTTCGCGACCGCCCCGGCGCCGAAATCGAGCCGATCGAGCGACTTCGGCGGGTGCCGTTCGAAAAACGGATCCTGGAGCATGGCGTTCAGCACGGCCGTGTTCACCCGTCCGGCCTTCGCCAGCGCGCCGCCTTGGTCCATGGGCTTGCCGGTGTGGCGCATCGTCCAATCGTCGAGCGGTGCGTTCCCAGGGCCGCTATCGAAGGCGAGGATCGTGCTGTCCGAAATGTAAGTGACGTTCGCCACGCCCCCGATGTTCACCACCACAATGGGCAATGCGAGCTGTGGCGTCTCCTTCACCAGCGCCGCGTGATAGAGCGGCGCAAGCGGCGCGCCCTGCCCACCGGCGCGCATGTCCGCGCTACGGAAATCGCTCACCACATCTGTGCCGGTGAGGCGGGCCAGCGCGGCGCCATCGCCAATCTGCCAGGTGCGGCCTTCCTGCGGCCGATGCAGAAGAGTTTGTCCGTGAAAGCCGATCAGCGTTGCCTCCGGCGCATTCAGCCGCGCCACCGCATCGGCATGCGCTTGCGTGACGGCGCGCTCCGCATCGGCAATGACAGACGGCAAAGGCGCGCCGGGTGCGTAGTCTTTCGCGGCATCGATGGCGGCGCGCAGCAGCGCGCGCATCTGCGCGTCATAGGCGATGGCGATCGCACGGCTGAATCGCGCCACGGCGCCGCCGTCCGTCTCCAGCACGGCCGCATCGATGCCGTCGAGCGATGTGCCGCTCATCAGGCCGATGGCTTTAAGGACTTCGCCCATGCGTGTTAGACAGCCGCTCGTCTCAATGCGCGGTTAGCGATGTCCGAGCTTGCATCCCAGTTCAAGTCCGATTTCCTGCGTGAGTTCGCGGCGCGCGGCTGCCTTTACGACTGCACCGATCCTGAAGCACTCGACGCGCTCTTCGCAAAAGAACGGGTGACCGCCTATATCGGTTTCGACTGCACGGCGGCGAGCCTGCACGTCGGCAGCCTCGTGCAGTTGATGACCTTGCGGCGGCTGCAGCAGGCGGGCCACCGGCCCATCCTGCTGATGGGCGGCGGCACCACGAAAATCGGCGACCCCTCCGGCAAGGATGAATCGCGCCTGCTGCTCTCCGCGGAACAGATTGAAGCCAACAAGCAGTCGATCCTGAAAGGCGTTCAGCATCTCCTGCGCTTCGGCGATGGTGCGTCGGATGCCATCATGACGGACAATGCAGAGTGGCTCGACCGGCTGGATTATGTGCCGTTCCTGCGCGACATCGGCCGCCACTTCTCCGTCAACCGTATGCTGACGATGGACAGTGTGAAGCTGCGCCTCGATCGCGACCAGCCCATGTCCTTCCTCGGGTTCAACTACATGATCATGCAGGCCTACGATTTCGTGGAGCTCTACCGCCGCTATGGCTGCCGCCTGCAATCCGCCGGCTCGGACCAGTGGGGCAATATTGTGAGCGGCATCGATCTGGGGCGGCGGGTCGAGAACGTGCAGTTGTTCGGCTTGACCACGCCGCTGATCACCACCGCATCCGGCGCCAAGATGGGGAAGACCGCGGCTGGGGCGGTGTGGCTGAACGCAGATCAGCGCAGCCCTTATGAATATTGGCAATTCTGGCGAAACACCGAGGACAGGGACGTGGGCCGCTTCTTGCGCCTCTTCACCGACCTGCCGCTCGATGAGATTTCACGATTGGAGGCGCTGCAAGGTGCTGAGCTCAATCAGGCGAAGATCGTGCTCGCAACGGAAGCAACATCCATTCTGCACGGCCGCGCTGCGGCAGCGGACGCAGCCGAAACCGCGCGGCGGACGTTCGAGGAGGGCGGCGCGGCCGCGGGCCTGCCGACATTCACGCTGAAGCTGCCCGACGGCATCTTGAATCTTGCGGTTGCGACGGGCCTCGTTTCATCCAACTCGGAAGCGCGCAAGCTGATCGCCAACAACGGCCTGCGGCTGAACGATGCTATTGTGAGCGATCCGCGCCTGCAGGTGGACCAGGGCGCTTTGACAGCGGATGGCGTCCTCAAATTGTCCAGCGGCAAGAAGAAACACGTGCTAGTGAAGCCCGCATGAGTTCTGGAGCGGCTCAATGTGGTGTGCTGGCCGGTGGAGGCGTTTTGTCCGCCTGCTCCGGCGCGGTCGGCATTTTGCCCTCGAATATCCGGCGGAAAATCCCCGGCGCCAGCATCGACAGAGGATTTACGGAAATCTTCGGCTCGTCCAGGCTGCCGTTCGCTTCGTATGTCATGCCCAGGATGCCTTCGCCTTCCTTGGAAACCAGGACCTTCCCCACCAGCGGCAATGCTCCAAGCACGCTGTTCAGTCCGTAGATAGGGGCGACGGCGCCTTTCAGGTCCAGGCTGTTCGATCGCTGATCGATATAGCCATCCGCCGAAAGCCCGACCGAAGGGCCTGCCGCATGCGCATCGTGGATGGTGATGGCGCCGTTCTTCATGCTGAAGGGCATGTCGAGTTTGTCGATGACGATCCCAGAACCGCGCATCAGATCCAGGAGGCCACCCAGGGACCCGGCTGAAAAGAGGCGGGAAAAAAACGGCTGGTTCTCAATCTTGAAGTCCCGGATGTTGAGAGTCCCGATGTAATCGGGCGCGCCTTTCGCAGCCGTAACCGGAGGCATTCGCGCGACCACGCTTAGCCTGCCACCTGAGATATCGGAGAGACCGAACACACCTCTCAGCAGGGCACCCGCATCCGTCGCGTTAACGCTCAGGCGGCGGCCATCGGAGGCAGGCGTGATGCTCGCCGTCAGGGAATCGGCTTTCGACATCCCTGTCGTGAGCGAAAGATTGGTTATCCGCCCGCCGATTGTCGTCGCATCAAGGCTGAACGGTGCCAGGACCGTCCCTTCTTTCAGCACCATGCGATCGATCTTCGCCACGACATGATACCGCGCGCTGCTCGGGGGTGCATTCCCGCTATTAGTGTCTCGGCGATTGAACGCCGTTCCATCCGCAGAATGGCCGCGAACGAAGATGTCGGTTCCGTTCGCGCCAACTTGCGTCAGCGTGAGCGCAAAGTCATTCGCAGGCCCTGCCCTCAGGGTTGGAATTTCCGCCCGCGCCAGGTCGCCGGCATTGTTAAAACTCAAAGTCCCTTGCGCAGTAAGGCCCGCGCCCGAAACATTCAAATCCGCAGCAGAGATCGCCCCTTTGGGATCGATGCGCGCCGATATCTGAGCGCTTGCAGGAACGCCCGGTGGCTTGCGATAGCTGATCGGCTCCAGGGATATGGTGGCCGGCGTGAGATCGACCGCGACCTGAGCCGTGCGCATCGAACCCCGCAGGCCCTGCAGTTGACCCACAACACCAACCGGGCCGGTGAACAGATCGCCGATCTTCAGCTTCAGTGCAGCACGGGCTTGGTCATCCAAAGTGCCACGCAAATTGACCCGCGTGGAAACGCCGCCTGCCGCCTTGAACGTCTCCGTCCACTCGGCAGCGAACGGTACCGTGTTGTAGTTGACGGTGCCGTGCGCATGAAGATGTGTATTGTCAAGATCAAGGACGATGTTGCCATTCGTGAGCTTGGTTTCGCTACCAAGCGGGAGGGCAAGTCCCTTCACCACACCTTTCACCGTGATGGGAATCTGATCGATGCCGACCCCCTTGACCATGGGCACATGAAAGCTTGCATCCGCCACAGCCGCGCCACTCGTCTCCGCAGGCCTGATGCGCAAACGGGTCGGATACTGTAGCGGCTTCTCGTCCAGAATTGAGAGGATGTCGCGCATACTGCCAGCTACCCGCACGGCAATCTCGCCGGCCGTACCGTGCTTGTGCAGTTCTGGGATGATCACGCTGCCCGTCTGCACCGCCACAGGGCCTACGTGCGCCGAAAGAATGTCCACCTTGAAGGTATCCCCGGTCAGCAGCGCGCTTCCTTTGGCGTTGGCGAGCAGGGTCATCCCGCGGACATACCTGACGCTGGCATTCGTCACCGGCAACGCAAGATTGAGCGCCGCTTCCGGAAGTGCAGGCTTGTCGAGTTCACCCGCTCCAATTTGGGCATTGATCGTTGCGGGACCGATGACACCGGCTGGCATATTCTCCGCGATCCACTCGCGGGCGCCCTGCCCAACCCGCAGCGGCCAATAGCGCACGAGAT
>JAFAVP010000283.1 GCA_019242395.1 Alphaproteobacteria bacterium
CTCGGCGGGCCGAACGTCTACAGCTTCAAGGAGCTGTTGCAGGCGATTCTGGCGGTGACGAACCGGCGGCGCCTGCTGCTGCCGCTGCCGTCTTCGCTGGCGTCGTTGGCCGGTTTCTTTCTGCAATACCTACCCGGCAAATTGATCACACCGGATCAGGTAACGTTGCTGAAGACCGACAATGTGGTGTCACCAGATGCACTGACGCTGAAGGATTTGGGCATCGACCCGGATTCGCTGGAAGCGGTGCTGCCCACTTACCTCTGGCGTTTCCGCAAGAAGGGGCAGTTCGAGAATTCGTCCCGCGAGCGGGTTATCGGGAGGCCAGCAACGTAACGAACAGGATCAGCCCCAGCACGATGCGGTACCAGCCGAAGGGCTTTAGCCCGTAGCGGCTCAGGAATTTGATGAAGGTGAGCACCACGCCATAGGCGACGATGAAGGAGACGACAAAACCGATGGCGATGGTGGAAAGATCGGAGGCCGAAAGCAGCGCCCACTTCTTGTAAAGCTGCAAGGCGGTCGCGCCGAACATGGTCGGCACCGCGAGGTAGAAGGTGAAGTGGGCGATGGCGGCGCGCTCGATGCCGAGCAGCTCCCCGCCCAAAATGGTGGCGCCGGAGCGCGACACGCCTGGCAGGATCGCCAGCACCTGGCAGAGGCCGACCTGGAAGGCTTTGCTGAGGGGAAGGCGGTCACCATCGTGGTAGCGCGGCTTGGGCGCGATGCGCTCGAAGACGAGGATGAGGATGCCGCCCAAGGTCATCGTGGCGGCGATGACGGGCAGCGCGGTTTCTGGGTTGAGCAGCACGGCGTTGATCTTCTTGATGAGGATCGCACCGGCGACCGCCGCGGGCAGGAAGGCGATGAGCACGGAAGCGGCGAAGCGCTGCGCCTGCTTGTCGCTCGGCAGGCCGGCGATGGTGTCAGCGAACTTGCGCCAGTAGCCGGCCACCACGGCCAGGATAGCGCCGAGCTGGATGACGATGGTGAAGGCTTCCCACTTGTCGCCGGCAAGATGCAGCACCCGCTCCGCGATCAGCAGGTGCGCAGTGGAGGAGACCGGCAGGAATTCCGTCAGCCCTTCGACGATGCCAAGCAACACGGCGTTCAGGAGATCGGACATGCGGGAGACTCAACGGATGCAGAACTTGGGTAGCACAGGCGCGCGAGGCATTCACGGGCTGCATGCCCGCTCCGCCGAGGATGAGGGCGCCATAACGCGGGCGTGAACCCACATCTGCTTATCCGCTCTCTACGTTTGGCGCAGCAACGGATGGGAGAGGGCAGATGTCAAAGGCTTTGTTGGGGTTCGTGGCGTTGCTGTTGCCGGCTAGCGGTTCCGCACTGGCAGCGGACGCGATGTTCCGCGGCAATCTTGCGCATACCGGGGTCTATTTCGAGCGCGCCATCGCCCACGCGCCGAAGGTGCAGTGGACCTTCCACACCAAAGGCCCGGTGATGGCCTCTCCCGCGATTGCCGACGGCACGGTGTACATCGGCAGCAGCGACGGCCGTTTCTACGCCCTCGATCTCGCCAGCGGCGCGAAGAAATGGGAGTTCAAAACCGGCGCGCGCGTCACCTCCTCGGCCGCCGTCGCGAACGGGACGGTGTTCTTCGAAAGCTTCGATGGCAAGTTCTACGCGCTCGATGCGGTCAGCGGCGGGCTGAAGTGGAAATTTGCGGTGCCCGGCGAACGGCGCTTCACCGCCGCGCACCTGCACGGCATGGAGCCGAAGGGCGAAGCGATGCCGGATCCGTTCGACCTGTTTCTCTCATCGCCCGCAGTCTGGAATGGGGTCGTGTATTTCGGCAGTGGTGACGGCAATGTGTACGCGCTGGGTGCTGCGAACGGCGCGCTGAAATGGAAATACCGAACAGGCGACGTGGTGCACGCCTCGCCCGCAATCGCCGACGGCATGCTCTTCATCGGCAGCTGGGACAGCTGGTTCTATGCCCTGGACGCCGCAACCGGCGCGCTGAAGTGGCGCTTCAAGACTGGCGAAGATCCCGACATTCACAATCAGCAGGGGATCCAATCGTCGGCAGCGGTTGCGGATGGCACCGTTTATTTCGGCTGCCGCGATTCCAATCTCTATGCGCTGGACGAGAAGACAGGCGCCAAACGCTGGAGCTTCAACAACAAGGGCTCGTGGGTGATCGCCTCGCCGGCCATGCGTGACGGCATCGTGTATGCCGCGACCTCAGATACTGGCCAGTTTTACGCGCTGGACGGCAAAACCGGCGCGCAGTTGTTCGCTTTGGATTTCCATCACTGGCCGCTATTCTCGTCGCCGGCGCTGGCTGGCGATTTCGCATACATCGGCTCGCACCAGGGCAAACTGTTCGCCATCGGCCTGAAGAAGCGCGCGCTCGGCTGGGAGTTTCAGACCGCGGCTTCCAAGAAATCGCTACCGGGCTTCTCCAACGCCGACGGCTCGGTGAACTACGCCGCCGTGCAAGCTGGCACCTTCTACGACGATATGGTGGTTGCGGTGGCCAAGCTGCAGGAGGTTGGGCAGGTGCTGTCCTCGCCCGTTCCCGCCGGCAACCTGCTCGTATTCGGAGCGACCGATGGCAACGTGTACGCGCTGTCGGCGCCTCCACCTTGACATCCGACGAAATATTATTACATTCGCCGAGACTGATCCCCGGGTCGCGCGACGGCTTCCCAAAGCCTGTCATCCGGGACGTTTATCGAAACAATCTCCGTTAGCTCCAGTTGCGCGTGGAAGGCGGTCAACCGCTCCAAGGCGATTCACGCGAGCCTTTCGCTCGCGTTCGCTGGTGCATAAGGAACAAGGTATCAGAGTGAACGACATCACATTTTCACAGCTCGGACTTTCCGAGCCGCTCTGCCGCGCGCTTGCGGCCGAAGACTACACGTATCCCACACCCATTCAGGCGCAGGCCATTCCGCGCCTGCTCGAGGGCCGCGATCTGCTGGGCATTGCGCAGACGGGCACCGGCAAGACGGCGGCGTTTGCGCTGCCTATCCTGCAGAAGCTCAGCAAGCCGCAGCTTCCGGTTGGCGCCCGCTCGGCGCATGCGCTGATTCTTGCCCCCACCCGGGAACTGGCCATTCAGATCGGCGAGAGCTTTCGCATCTATGGCAAGCACACCGGTTTGCGCCACACGGTCATTCTCGGCGGTGTCGGCCAGCCGCAGCAGGTCAAGGCCATGGCGCGTGGCGTCGACATTCTTATCGCCACGCCCGGTAGGCTGCTCGATCTGGTACAGCAAAAGCATGTGCGATTGCAGGACGTGAAACATTTCGTGCTCGACGAAGCGGACCGTATGCTCGATATGGGCTTCATCCGTGATGTGCGGAAGATCGTGACCATGCTGCCCAGGCACCGGCAGTCGCTGCTCTTCTCCGCCACGATGCCAAACGATGTCGCCAAGCTTGCAGCCGAAATGCTGTGCGATCCGCTGCGCGTGGAGGTCACGCCGCAGGCGGTGACCGTCGATCGCGTCGATCAGCATGTTCACTTCGTGGAGACCGCGCAAAAGCGCGCGCTGCTCACCGATCTCCTGAAGGACACCAAGCTTGCCCGCGTTATCGTCTTCACCCGCACCAAGCATCATGCCAACCGGGTGAGCGAACATCTGGAGCGCGCCGGTGTGTCCAATGACGCGCTGCACGGCAACAAGTCACAAAACGCACGTCAGCGGGCGCTGCAGCGCTTTCGCTCCGGGGAAGCGCGCGTGCTGGTGGCGACAGACATTGCCGCGCGCGGCATCGATGTAGATGGCGTGACCCACGTCATCAATTTCGAATTGCCGAACGAGCCGGAGAGCTACGTCCACCGCATCGGGCGAACGGCGCGCGCCGGAAATGCCGGAACCGCGATTGCCTTCTGCGATGCTTCCGAACGTGGCTTTTTGCGTGACATCGAAAAGCTGACCAGGCAGCCGCTGACTGTGGTGGGTGCACGGCCGGCAGCACATGATACGCCGCAGGCGAAGCGCGAGGCGCGGCGGCCCGATCCATCCGTCTACAGGCGTAGGCGGCAATGGCATCGCGGAAGGCAGCGGCGAGCGGCATAGTCGCTCCCATGGTGGACATCTACATCGACGGCGATGCTTGCCCGGTGAAGGCCGAAGTGGAGCGCGTGGCCGCGCGGCACGGCCTTACCGTATTTCTGGTGAGCAACGGCGGGCTGCGGCCGAGCGCGAATCCGCTGTTCCGCCATGTGACCGTTGAGGACGGGCCGGACGCCGCGGATGACTGGATTGCCGAACATATCGGCGCGAATGATATCGCCATCACCGCAGATATTCCCCTGGCGGCGCGCTGCCTCGCCAAGGGCGCGCGCGTGCTTGGTCCGGGTGGCAAACCGTTCACGCCGGATCGTATTGGCCTGGCGCTTGGCATGCGCGACCTGCAACGCCACCTGCGCGAGGCGACGCCAGGCGGGCAGACCTACAACGCTTCATTCGGCAGCAAGGATCGTTCGCGGTTCCTGGGTGCCCTGGAGAACGAAATCCAAACCGCCAAACGGGCGACAGCGCGCTGATCCGTTCCAATCAATACGCGTGATTAAATTCGTCGAGTCTTGCGCGAATCCTGGCGTTGAGATCACTGGTCAAGGGCGCCCCATCGATCACGGTAAATTCACAGTTGCCATTCTTTCTGGTGATCGCGCCGAGCCGATAATCGTGCCCAGCACCCTTGTCTGCGATATAGAGGGGTACGCCAGCGAAGTTGAGCACTCTATAGTCGTTAGGAGCGGGAACAATGTCATTGCGAACACATTCAACGGCGGAGAGCGTGTAGCCCGCTGGCACTGGCACTTCAAACTTCTTCTTGTCCTCAGTATTGTCGATCACCTTGACGTCCACGTTTTTCACGTCATCGCCGTCCTTCAGCATTGCTTTGCAGTTTTCTGACAGCCCCGCTAGATGGCGCGCAGCAGAGCCAATCCACCCCGGCGTATCCATATTGACCTCGCCGACGACGTCCCGATCTATGCGCCACGCTTTCCCGTCCAGCGTGCCGACAATCATTGGCTCACCATAGGAAAAACTTGCAAACACGTAAGTTTCGAGCGGCGTGAGTGATACGATGTGTTGGAGGATCATGCCGGCGCCCTTTTCGTCAGAAGCTGGCTTACCTTTAGGAAGTACAAGACAGCCCTTGGAAAGGGCATCCTTTCCAAGGAGCGTCGAGCCATCCCTCGAAATGGTGAAGCGGTAGTGGCCGCCAATAACTATTGTTTCGGGATCGCCTGTGGCTGCAAGAGCCCATACGATCCAGGCGTTACTCTGTGGATCGGGCAGTGCGACCGCATTGTAGCTCTTCGAACACGGGCGATCGACGTTGCTAAAAGCCAGCAACCGCGCCCGATATTGCGCCA
>JAFAVP010000086.1 GCA_019242395.1 Alphaproteobacteria bacterium
ACGGCATTGCTGGTGCCCGCGCTCTGCTATGTGTGGATCTGCATCTACGGCGTGCTGACCGCCCGCGGCCTTGCCGCACCGCGCCTCCCGGCGGCGGGAACGGAATGAGCTACAGGACCCTGGAAGCTAGGCCGCTTGCGACTGGACGCATCTTTCGTATATATTTTGGATATACGGAGAGCGACATGGGAATCCAGGTTCAAATCGCCAAGTGGGGCAACAGCCTCGGGCTTAGGGTCCCGCGCGATGTGGCCGCCCGCGCCGGCTTGACCGAAGGCACGCGTGTGGATGTGGAGGCCCAAAGTGACGGCGCCATCGTGATCCGCAAATCCACCCGCCGCTTTACCTTGGAAGAAATGATCGCCGGAATGACGCCAGATAAGCAGCATCCTCCATTGATCGATGACGAGCCGCGTGGGTCGGAATTCCCTAACGAGGAGCCTTGATGCTTCTTCCGGAGCGGGGCGCTCTGGTCTGGACAGAGTTCTCGCCTCACCAGGGTCATGAGCAGGCGGGGCGCCGTCCGGCTATTGTGTTGAGCCCACGCAGCTTTCACGAACGCTCTCCCATGACGATTGTCTGCCCCATCACCAGCCGTGAACGGGGTTGGCCGACAGAAGTGAAGCTTCCTGCCTGCTTGCCTGTTTCGGGCGTCGTGCTCGTTGATCAAATTCGTAGCATTGATCGGAACGCGCGCCATTTTGAAGTTGCTGGACAGGCGCCACGTTCCGTGTTGGACGACATTGACGCCCGCCTCGCCCCGCTGTTGTCGCTTTAGGGGGTGGAAGGCGCCGGATGCCCGCTATCGCCCGCCGATAAAGGCGACGCGCAGCAGGTTGGTCGAGCCCGATGTGCCGAGCGGCACGCCCGCGGTGATCACGATGCGCTCGCCCGGCTTCGCAAAACCCTCCCGCTGCGCCATTTCGGTCGCCCGCTCCACGACATCGTCGAGGTCCTGCGCGTCTTGGGTCAGCACGCAGTGCAATCCCCAGGCGACGGAAAGGCGCCGCGCGGTTTCGATCAGCGGCGTCAATGCCACGATGGGGGCTTCCGGCCGCTCGCGCGAGGCGCGCAATCCGGTCGAGCCGGACTTCGTCCACGTGACGATGGCGCGCGCCTGCACCGTGTGGGTCACCTGATGCACCGCATCCATGATGGCGTCCGCCGTGGTCTGCTCCGGCGGCGGACGCGTGGCGTCGATCAGCGACTGGTAGAGCGGATCGCCTTCCGCGGCCGCTGCGATCTTGTCCATCATGGCGACCGCTTCGATGGGGTGCTTGCCGGTTGCGGTTTCGGCCGAGAGCATCACGGCATCCGCCCCATCGAACACCGCACTCGCCACATCGGAAACTTCAGCCCGCGTCGGCGAAGGGGACTCGATCATCGATTCCAGCATCTGCGTTGCGACGATCACCGGCTTGCCGAGCTTGCGCGCGGCGCGGGTGATTTCCTTCTGCCGGCCGGGCACGGTTTCAAGCGGCAACTCCACCCCAAGATCGCCCCGCGCCACCATCAGCGCGTCAGCCAGATCAAGAATTTCGGAGAGCGATTCGAGCGCCTTGGGTTTCTCGATCTTGGCGAGAATGGCGGCGCGGCCGCTCGCCAGCTTGCGCAGTTCCGCCACGTCATCCGGCCGCTGCACGAAGGACAGTGCGACCCAATCGACGCCCAAATCGAGAGCTGCGTGCAGATCGCGCCGGTCTTTATCGGTCATGGCGGAAAGCGGCAGCAGCGTGTCCGGCAGGTTCACGCCCTTGCGGTCCTTCACCGTGCCGCCGAGTTCAACCACCGCTTCGGCGGAATCGGGTTTCGAGGCCCAGGTGCGCAGGCGCACCTTGCCGTCGTCGATCAGCAGGCAGTGCCTTTGCTTGAGGGCGGCAAAGACCTCGCCGTGGGGAATCGGAAGCACATGCGGATCGTCAGACGAATCTTCACGCAAGAGGCGGATGCGATCGCCTTCCTTGAGATCGATGCTGCCGCCCGGCAATTTGCCCAACCGGATCTTCGGGCCCTGCAGGTCCGCGAGAATTCCAATCGGCCGCCCTACCTCGCCTTCCAGTGCGCGCACGCGGCCGTGAACATCCTTCAGCG
This sequence comes from Alphaproteobacteria bacterium, assembly GCA_019242395.1. Taxonomy (GTDB): domain Bacteria; phylum Pseudomonadota; class Alphaproteobacteria; order Micropepsales; family Micropepsaceae; genus Rhizomicrobium. The sequence continues at coordinate 2,092 of JAFAVP010000086.1, forward strand.
ATTCTGGCGTGTTGTGACTCATGTTGATGCGGAACACATCGGCGCCCGCTTCGAACAGGGCCTTCATGCGCTCCGGGGAAGAGGACGCCGGCCCGAGCGTTGCCACGATTTTGGTCTTGCGTCTTCGCCGCATGCTGTTCGCAAACCAAGGGATGTTTGCCGAGGTTCCCGCGCCAAGACGACGCGCTGCCCTCGCGATTCAGGCACTCGCGAACTATCATGGCCGAAGCGATGTTGCCAGCCCCGGAGGCCACCATGGACGATCGCATGCGTACGGAAGTCGAGGCAGCGGTGTTCCGGCGTCTTCTTTCGCATTTGAGCGAACGCACAGACGTTCAGAACATCGATCTGATGATCACCGGCGGGTTCTGCCGCAATTGCCTGGGCGATTGGTATCGCGAAGCCGCCGCGGAGCACGGCATCGAGCTTGCGAAGGACGAAGCGCGCGCGCTGGTTTACGGTATGCCGCCTGCGGAATGGAAACGGCTGTATCAGAAGGACGCGACGCCGGAACAGCAGGCTGCCTTCGCCGCATCGCAAAAGACTCACAGCTAAGAATCCCGGCGCGCGTTGCAGGCCGCGGCGCGCTTCTTCTATCGTCCCGCTTCCTTAAAGCGACGGAGAAGCGCATGTCAGCGGTGGGCGTTGTCGAAAACATCAGTTCGTCGAAGACGGCCGGGTTCGCGGTCGATCATTTGCGGACGTTCGTCGAGCGCGTCGAGCGCCTCGAAGAAGAAAAGGCGGCGCTCACCGCCGATATCAAAGAGGTGTATTCCGAAGCCAAAGGCTCCGGCTTCGATACGAAGATCATGCGGCAGGTCGTGCGCTTGCGCAAACTGGATCGGGCCGATTTCCAGGAGCGCGAAGCCGTGCTTGATCTTTATATGACCGCGCTTGGAATGCGGTAGTGCTTGGTGGCATTGCTGGTGCAATGCGCCTCAGCATGACGTCACCCTGAGGTGAGAGCGTAAGGCGAGTCGCGAAGGATCAAACCGCAATCTGTTCCGGCTCGGCTTCGGCCATGTGCTGCTCAAGGCCGAGCTCTTTCAGCTTGCGATAAAGTGTCGAGCGCCCGATGCCGAGGCGGCGCGCCACTTCGGACATGTGGCCCTCGTAGCGCGAGATGGCCATTCGGATCATCTCGGTCTCGATTTCTTCCAGCTTGCGCATATGCCCGCTGATATCGGTCGCCGACATCGCATAAGGCGAGGCGAGGGCGGTTTGGCGCTGCGGCATCGTGACCGGGACGCCACCGCCGCTCATCGGCATGGCCGCGCGCGGAGCCGCAGCCGGTGGTGTGGCATGACGGCGCGGCTCGACGCCCATCGCCGTTGCGATCTGCGGAAAATCGCAGACGTCCAGCGTGTCGCCATCGCACAGCACGACCGCCCGGAAGATGGTGTTCTCAAGCTGCCGCACATTCCCTGGCCACGAGAAGTCAGCAATGAGATCAGATGCTTCTGGGGTCAGGCCAGCAACGGACTTGTTCTCTTCCGCTGCGAACCTCGAGATGAAATGGCGGGCGAGCGCCGGCACGTCCTCTCGCCGCTGACGCAGAGGGGGCACGAAAATGGGGAAGACGTTCAGCCGGTAGTACAGGTCCTCACGAAACTGCCCGTCGCGCGTCAGCTCCGCGAGATCGCGATTGGTGGCCGAGATGATCCGCACATCCACTTTGGCGGGGCGCTTGGCGCCAACAGGATCGACCTCGCCCTCCTGAAGCGCGCGCAGCATCTTCACCTGCATGTCGAGGCGCAGCTCGCCGATTTCATCGAGAAATAGCGTGCCGCCGTCTGCTTCCTGGAATTTCCCGAGGTGTTTGTCGGTGGCGCCCGTAAAGGCGCCCTTCTCATGGCCGAAAAGGATCGACTCGACCAGATTTTCTGGAATGGCGCCGCAATTCACAGTCACGAAGGGCCGGCCGGCGCGTTCCGAGGATCCCTGAATGGCGCGCGCAATCAGTTCCTTGCCGACGCCGGACTCGCCCTCGATGAGGATGGGGATGTTCGATTGCGCGGCACGCTGCCCCAAGCGGATCACCTGGCGCATCTCCGAACTCTTCGCAATCAGATCTTCGAACACCAGGCGGTTTTCCGTCTTTTTCTTGAGGCGCGTGACCTCGCCGGTCAGCGTTCCGATTTTCAGGGCATTGCGAATCGAGACGGTGATGCGCTCAGGGCTGGCGGGCTTGACCAGAAAGTCGCTTGCGCCGGCACGCATGGCCTCGACCGCGGAATCGATGCCGCCTTTCGCGGTGAGAACGATGACCGGGAGCTCGGGATGCGTCCCGCGCAGTTGGCCGAGCACGGCAATCCCGTCCATGTCTGGCATGACCAAATCGAGCAGCATGAGACCGATGTGATCGCCCCGCGGGCCATGAAGAAGATCGAGTGCGGGCTGGCCGCCCGGGGCGGTGACGACGCTCATGCCCGCGCGCGTGATTGCGGCCTCGAGCAGACGCCGCTGCACGGGATCGTCGTCGACAATCAGTACGTGTTGTCCCATTGGTGGCGATGGTCGCCCAGCAAAGGTAAAAGTCACGTTTAAGGTCCCGCTTTGCGACAGGTGTTGACGCGCGCTCGTTAGCAGAAGCGCACCTGCCAGCGCGGAATCGTGCTAACGCTGGTGAACAAGGCGTAAAGAATTCGACACGCGGCATGCGGCAACAAACACCTTTCGACTATTGGGCATATTTCGTTGCCGAAACCGAGCGGGCGAATGCGCCCCTCTACACCGCAATCGTGCGCGGCATTCAGAGCGACCTGGAACTCAAGGAACTCGCCGGGCGCGCGAAGGTGGGGCAACCGCAAGCAAATGTTCTGCTGGCCGCCGTGCATTACCTGCTGCTGCAAGGTAGCCAGCACGCGCTGCGGGAGTTTTACCCAAACCTGAACGGCGGCAAACGAGGGGCCGGCGAGAATCCGTTTCCGGCGTTCAAAGAATTCGTGCAGACGCATCGTTCTGCCCTCGTGCCGCTGATTCAAGGCGGGGTTACGAACACCAACGAGGTGGGGCGCTGTTCAGCGCTGCACACCGGTTTCCGTGCGGTCGCGCAGGAAGCGGGCGAGCCACTGCACCTGATCGAGATTGGTCCTAGCGCAGGTCTCAACCTGCTTTGGGACCGCTATTGCGTCCGCTATCGCCGCGATGACCGGACGATGGAAGTGGGGCCGCCCGATTCGCCGCTTACAATCGAGTGCGCCTTGCATGGCGTGACAGACCCGCCACTGGGAGCAACGCCAAGGATTGCCAGCCGTGTGGGATTGGAGCGCAACCCGGTGCAACTCTCCGATGCGAGACAGCGGGACTGGCTGAGGGCGCTGGTCTGGCCGGACCATCTGGCCCGTTTCGAACGGCTGGAGAAAGCCATCGACATTTTCCGTGCAGACCCAGCAGAGATACTTGCCGGTGACGCCCTTGCGTTGCTCCCGGACGCCATGGCGCAAATTCCCGAGAACCAGCCGCTCTGCATCTATCACACCTTCGTCGTTTATCAGTTCAGCGAAGACATGCGTGAGGCGCTGGACAACATGTTGATCATGGCCAGCTTGCGCCGGCCGGTTTGGCGGCTGAGCTGCGAGGGCAGCTTGGCTTCGGTGGGCGAAGCGCCGATGCGCTTACGGCATTATCACGATGGCCGGAAGGAGACCCGTGAGCTGGCGGTCTGTCATCCGCATGGCGCCTGGCTGGAGTGGCGCACTTGATTCCGGGATTGCCCCCTTACTCGCCTTTGCTATAGTCCGCGCCGCTTTGAACAGGTTTGGGGGCAGACATGGCCGAACATGCCGGGCAGGAACCGAGCCCGGACTTCATGAAGGAGCACCTGAGAACCTGGATCGGGTTCCTCAAGCTCATCAAATGGCTGATTATCGGCTCCATTGTCCTGCTTCTGGTGCTGCTGATCTGGCGCACGCACAACGGCTGAGGCGCGGCCAGCTTCATGAAACTTGCCGTTCTGAAGGAGCGACGCGCCGGTGAAGCGCGGGTCGCCGCCACGCCCGAAACAACGAAGAAGTTGGTAGGCCTTGGCCTTGAGGTTTCGATTGAAGCTGGCGCGGGCGCGCGCGCCCGCATCTCCGACGCTGACTATCAAGCGGCCGGCGCTACAATCGCCGAGGACGGGAGGGTCGCGCTTCGGGATGCCAGGATCGTCTTGAAGGTGCGTGGGCCGGAGCCAAGCGAGATTGCGGCGATGGAGCCGGAGGCCATCTATGTCTCGCTCCTTGCGCCCTACACGGAACGGGGCGTGATCGAGCAACTCGCGGCGCGCGGTGTCAATGCATTCGCCATGGAGTTCATCCCGCGCATCAGCCGCGCGCAATCCATGGACGTATTGTCGAGCCAGGCGAATTTGGCCGGCTACAAAGCCGTCATCGATGCCGCGGCCACGTTCGGGCGCGCCTTCCCGATGATGATGACGGCGGCCGGCACCATCGCGCCGGCCCGCGCCTTTATCATGGGCGTGGGAGTGGCGGGGCTGCAGGCCATCGCTACTGCCAGACGGCTGGGCGCCATTGTGTCCGCGACCGACGTGCGGCCTGCCACAAAGGAACAGGTGGAGTCGCTGGGCGCCAGTTTCGTGGCTGTGATTGACGACGAGTTCAAGCAGGCGGAAACCGCGGCCGGCGCTTCGGTGGCCAAAGGCGCGGTGGCCGGCGCCGATGTGGTGTTGACGGTGCGGCGGCCCAATCCGGCGGAACTGTCCGGGGTTAATCCCGGCGCGCTGGTGATCTCGATCATGGACCCTTACGGCAACGAGGCGGCGATCAAATCGCTGGCCGATGCCGGCGTCACCGCCTTCGCCATGGAGCTGATGCCGCGCATCACCCGCGCGCAGTCGATGGACGTTCTCTCGAGCCAGGCCAATCTCGCCGGCTACCGGGCGGTGATCGATGCCTCCGCGGAATACGGCCGCGCCTTCCCGATGATGATGACGGCGGCCGGCACGGTGCCGGCGGCGCGGGTCTTCATCATGGGCGTAGGCGTCGCCGGCCTGCAGGCGATCGCCACCGCGCGCCGATTGGGCGCCGTGGTGACTGCGACCGACGTGCGGCCGGCCGCGAAGGAGCAGGTCGCGAGCCTCGGGGCCAAGTTCATCGCGGTCGAGGACGAGGAGTTCCGCCAGGCCGAGACCGCGGCCGGCTACGCCAAGGAAATG
>JAFAVP010000090.1 GCA_019242395.1 Alphaproteobacteria bacterium
GAGGCCGAGCTGGCGGCGTTTGGCGCGGATTTCTTCCGCCAAGCTTCGCGCTGCGGGGAAGGGGTCGTAGCCAAGAAAGTCGAAAATGGCCGGGTAATACCCGCTCCTGGGCATGGTTCTGTCCCGCTCCCAAAGCAAGTAGGTGTAGACCCCTGCACCAAGCTGAACGGCCACCTCCCGCTGCAAGAGCCCTGCTTGAATTCGCCTTCTGCGCAGGTGCTGTCCCAGGGTTTCGGGGGTTTCTGCATAGGCCAAGCGCCGCCGCCACCTCAGCCTAAGTGGCACAAAGGGGCGAACTGGCAAGGCAACGCGGCCATGCCGCTGCGGCTACCTGTCGGAACCGGCACAAGCCTGCGGCCGCGCGCCGAAATGCGGCGCGGATTACCAGGCCCGGCTCTCGGGTCCTCTCCTTGATCGTATCGATATCCACGTGGAGGTGAGTGCCGTGTCGGCCCAGGACTTAGCGCTGCCACCGCCTGCTGAAGGCACTGTGGCGGTCGCGGAGCGAGTCGCCGAGGCACGGCAGATCCAGCGCGAGCGCTATAGCGGCTCAGGTATCCGCACCAATGCAGAAGCAGAAGGCGAAACACTCGATTCCGTGGCAGCACCCGACACCGCCGGCAAGCGCTTGCTCACCGACGCAGCGGACGCGATGCGTCTCACCGCGCGCGGCTACCATCGGGTGCTACGCGTTGCGCGGACAATCGCCGACTTGGCCGGCGCGCAACCCGTGCAACGCGCGCACATCGCGGAAGCGCTCAGCTACCGCAGACTCTCGGCTTTCCAATAATGTTTGCGCTCCGCTCTAGGTCTTTCGTGGTTCCGCGTGCCAAACGAGCGCGGGTTCTGCTGCGGAGCCGGTGGCGGCGCTGGCCACGGGCAGGCCGGACGGCTCCGACCAGGACTTCCAAGGCAACCTGATCGACGCTTTCAACCGCTGCCAGAAACTGGGTCGGTCTATAATGACGTACACTTTGCGCACGTCTTCGCTGATTTCCCAAACGCCGGTGGAATTGGCCGGAAACCAGATCGTATCGCCCGCGTGAATATCTATTGGCACGCCGTGAGTTGGTATGAAGCGCGCACTTCCTTTTACGAAATGAGCGAACTCCTCCTGCATGATGGTGCGTTCCCAGCGGCCCGGGGAGCATTCCCAGATCCCCATGCTGTCGATGCCGGGCGCTTCGTCGATGAACTTCTTTCCCGTGAGTACGGCGGCCGGCCAGCTGAGCGGCTTCTTGACTGGGCCAAGCTCGTCCAAATCCTGTTTCGCCATGGCAGCCGCGTTGGAGATGAGAATGGCCATCTTGATCCTCATTAATTGGAGACGGCCATGCACGGCCCGGACCATGAAGAGGTCGTGACAAACAGTTCACCAACGCCCACGTGGCAGCACGCCCGGCAAATGTTGTGGGCCACAAATGCGCCGAGCTACTTCGGCCCCTGTACCAGCCTGGTACAGGCGATGGTTAAGCAGGCGTCGCTTTCGGAAGAGTTGCCGGTCTTCGCCCCAGCCACCAGGCAATCGCAAGACCCGCGGCCACATAGTCCATGAACTCGATGAACACGGCCGCGAGTGAGTAATCCGCCGGGAAGCCATACCATAGCCAATACGAGAGATTGGTGGTGATGGAGGCAATGATGCCGATCACCGCGACGAAACCGGCCCGCCGCCAGTAGCTTGGAATGCCGGCGAGCGAGAGGAGGAACGCAGCCAGGGACGCCTGGAGGACCTCCTTAACGAATTCGATGATCATCGGCTTTGCCATGTCCGTCACGCCGTGGCCCGGCGGGTGGTACAGCAGCAGCCCTGATGGATGGGCTTTCATGGCCGCATCCATTTTCTGCATCATCTGCGGATCCTTTGGATCGACCCACGGAAAGAAGTAGAGGCCATCCTTGTCCCCGTTCGAGGCTCGCGCCGCGGAAAGGACGGCAGCTTCGTTCGGCATTTGACTGAAGCCCACCTGCCCGAGCGGCAGCGCCACATGTGCAATGGTGGACCAGATATACATTGCAATGCCGCCGAGAGCCCCGGCGATCAGAACGCGCGAAGTCATGCGTCTCCCCTTCCAGAGACGGCATTGTAGCACCATCCGCCATGGAAAGGCAGTTGGCCGGGGAAATGGCATCGCGCTACAAGCATGCCTGCTTCTGGGACAAGCATGTCGCGCTTCCGGCCAATTCACCTCCTGCTGCTCGTGCCCTATTTCGCGGTCCTATGGGTGCCGTTCTACAATCGCACACTGCCGGACATGGCAGGCATACCCTTCTTCTACTGGTACCAGTTCATCTGGATCCCGCTCGGAGCGCTGCTGCTGTTTGCCGTTTACCGGCTCGATCTGAGGCATAGCGGATGACTGCAGCACACGCTGTTTTCATTTCGCTTTTTGTGCTGGTCACGGGCCTCGGCTTTGCCGCTTCGCGCTGGCGCAGGGGCGATCTCTCTCAGTTGCACGAATGGGGCTTGGGCGGGCGGCGCTTCGGCAGCGTGATCGTGTGGTTCCTGTTGGGCGGGGACCTCTACACGGCCTATACCTTCATCGCCGTACCCGCGCTGATGTTCGGCGCTGGCGCCGCGGGCTTCTTCGCCGTGCCGTATACCGTGCTGGTTTACCCGCTGATGTATGCCGTGTTCCCGCGGCTGTGGTCGGTGGCGAAAGCCAACGGCTATGTGACCGCCGCCGATTTTGTGCGCGGGCGCTTCGGCTCCGGCGCGCTTGCGCTCGCCGTCGCCGTCACCGGAATCGTCGCGACGATGCCCTATATCGCGCTTCAGCTGGTCGGCATCGCTGTCGTGCTGGAAGCGCTCGGCGTGCATGGTGAATGGCCGCTGATCCTCGCCTTCGTGGTGCTCGCCGCGTACACCTACACCAGCGGTCTGCGGGCGCCTGCCATGATCGCGGTGGTCAAGGACCTGCTGATTTACGTCACCATCATCGCAGCCGCGATCCTCATTCCTGCGCAGCTGGGCGGCTACGCGGGGATTTTCGCGAGCGT
>JAFAVP010000151.1 GCA_019242395.1 Alphaproteobacteria bacterium
GTTGGGCCGCAATGGGGCACGCTGAACACTTTGTGGAACAGTTTGCAGGCGAGCGGCGCCACCGATTATTCCCAGGTGCAGCAGGGGCTGAGCGACTTTGTCAACGCGACGGTGCAGTTCTGGGGATCGGATGCTGGGCAGTACGTCGTGCAACTATACGGCAAATACGGCATCGATCCGAATAACCCGTCGTCGTTGGCCTATGTCACGCCCGAAACCCGCTCGGCCTTCTTCATGAACCTCTACGACAATATGATGAACTTCACCGGGCTCGACCATGTCGACTGGTGGATGGCGGCGGTGCACTGGTCCCCGCAGATCGTGCAGGCGCAAACGCCTGGCACGGTTCCACTCGGGCTTCTGGATGCCTACTTCGCCCGGGACTACTCTGACGTGAAAAACCTGCAGTTTATCGGCGGCTATAAGGTCTACGTCAACGATCACGGCGCTGCAGTCGCAAGTGCCATGGCGGCGATGCAAGATAACATCGGGGCGATGGGCGTTGCGCCCAACTCCAGCGTCCGCCTCTACAATCCTTTCGATTCCACCGGCACGGCAAGCTGGAACGATGTCGCCAAGGGTATAGCCGCGCTCTACAACCAGCACGCCACAATCGCGAATGCCTCCCTCGGCGTCCCTGGCTGGGTGCTTTCGAACGAATGGGGCAGTGTGCTCACCTCATCGACGCTCAACAGCAACAAGCATGGGTTCGTGCTGGTAAAGGCGGCGGGCAATGAAGCCACGGTGCAAACGTCAGATGTCAGTTGGCCGGCAGGTTACAGCGCACCAAGCAACCTTATCACGGTAGGTTCCGTCGGCCCCACCGGGCAGATCTCGCAGTTCTCCAATACTCCCGGCGAGGCTTGCATCCTGGTGAACAACGCATGCCAGGAGCAGAACAAACTGAAATACCGCTACGTGGTCGCGCCGGGCGAGTTGATGTTGGTTGAGGACAACCAGGGCGGCACCACGCGCATGACGGGAACATCCTTCGCCGCTCCACTTGTCAGCGGAACCGTAGCGCTCCTGCAGACCCGCTGGCCGTGGCTGCAACAATACTCGGACGAAACCGTGCAGATCATTCTGCAGTCTGCCACGGACCTCGGGGATCCCGGTGTCGATCCGGTCTATGGCTGGGGCATGCTGAATGTCGAAGCGGCTCAATCCCCCCTCAACTTCGACAATCTCATCGTCTTTCAGCCTGTCTCCTATAACGCAGGCAAGGATATAAAGCTGGACAAGAACCATCCGAACTGGACGGCAGCGCAGCTCAAGACCGCGATCAACACGCCGGGCCAACTGGATACCTGGAATAAGAAACAGGCGTTCCTGGTGGGCTACGAGAACATTGGCCTGACCTACAGGGACTTCTACATCCCGCTCAGCTCCGCATTGATCGGCAAGACGCAAAGCGTGAACGGCATCAAGCACCCGTTCCAGGCCTACATCTACCAGCGGCTGCTCAACTGGGCGCAGGGTGGCAGCAAGGCGGGACGGCACAAGACACACAAGCATTAGATCGGGCGAACCTCACAAACGTGAATTGGGCGCTGCGCCGGCGGCGCCCATCACGTTTAGCGGTTTGGTATCTGGCCCAACAGCGGCCCAAGCCGTTTGACAAACCCCGGCAGGCGGGCAATCACTCCCGCGCTCCGGGGTCTATCCGATGGACTTCAATCCCTTCGCTGCTTTAGGCGCCTTTGTCGCCCCGCGAATCATGCAGGGCTTCGTCATCGCCATGACCATTCTCGTCCTGACCGGAACCCTGTTCGATATACTGCACAAGGGTAATGGGGCCTACTTTTTTGCCAACCGCCGGAAGGCACGCGGATTGGCGCGGCGAGAGTTGAGTGGCGGCGAAAAGCTGGTGCTCGCGGTAGAAACCGCGGCGGAGGCTTTGATTTCCGGTGAATTCTGCAGCACCCGGCGGCGGATCGCGCATCTGCTCGCAATGTACGGGTTCATCGCCTATGTGCTTTCAACTGTGCTCCTGGTGTTCTGGTATGCCGAGCCGAACAGTTCTGCTCCGCCGATTCTGCCGCTGCTATGGCATATCGGCGCCGCGCTGATCCTGGTCGGAGGCTGCTGGTTCTGGTTCTTTATCCGGGTGGACGCGGCAGCGGAGGGGCACTCACCCTTGCGCTTTGTTCGCGCTGACCTCTTCATTGTGGCGCTGTTGAAAAACGCCGCACTGGCGCTGATCTGGTCTTGGCTGCTGTCAATGCACAGCGCCTTCGCACTCTTGGCGTTGCTGCTGTATCTCATCTCCGCATTGATTCTCTTCGGCTCCGCCGCCTGGTCGAAATTGCCGCACATGTTCTACAAGCCCGCAGCCGCGTTTCAGCGGCGGATAGAGGAGGCGCGGGGCTCCCGCATGAACCTGCCCGCGCCCGCCGATCTGCCGAAGCGGTTCGGCAATGCGCGCGAGCTGCCGCGGCATTACTGATCTCCCAACGAGCGCACAAGGGGCTGATATGCCGACCTTCGTTTACATGACCGCTTGCGACGGCTGCGGGCACTGCGTGGACATCTGCCCCTCCGACATCATGCACATCGACACAACCTACCGCCGCGCCCTGAACATCGAGCCGAACTTCTGCTGGGAGTGCTATTCCTGCGTAAAGGCGTGCCCGCAGAACGCCATCGACGTTCGCGGCTATGCTGATTTCGCGCCGCTGGGCCATAGCGTGCGCGTGCTGCGCGAGCCGGAGAAGGGGGCGATTTCCTGGAAGATCAAGTTCCGAGACGGACGCGAAAAGGATTTCGTCTCGCCCATCCGCACCACGCCGTGGGGCTCGATCAAAGCTCCCTCGGATTACGCAGCGCCCAGCAAGGAAGCTTTCGCGGCCCAGGAACTGGCGCACGAGCCGGACGCGTTGAACGTACCAGAGCTGCCTGTCATCGCGCCTCACAAGCTTAAGCAGGGCGTTCTCTGATGGCGCTCTTCTCACGGCATAATACTGTTCATGTCGATTCCGACATTCTCATCATCGGCGGCGGCATGGCTGGCTGTGGTGCCACTTACGAAGCCCGCTACTGGGGCCGCGACCTGAAGATCGTCTGCGTGGAGAAAGCCAACATCGAGCGCAGCGGCGCAGTGGCGCAAGGCCTCTATGCGATCAACTGCTACATGGGCGTGCAGTGGAACGAGAATCAGCCCGAAGACCATGTGCGCTACGCGCGCAACGACCTCATGGGGCTCGTGCGGGAGGATCTCGGCTACGACATCGCCCGCCACGTCGATTCCACGGTGCACAAATTCGAGGAATGGGGCCTGCCGATCATGCGCGATCCCGCCACGGGGCGGTACCAGCGCGAAGGCAAGTGGCAAATCATGATCCACGGCGAGAGCTATAAGCCGATCGTCGCGGAAGCCGCGAGGAAATCCGCCACGCGGATCTACAACCGCATCATGGTCACGCATCTGTTGATGGATGCGAACAACGCGAACCGCGTGGCCGGCGCAGTGGGATTCAATGTGCGCACCGGCGATTTCTACGTGTTTCGCGCCAAGGCGGTGATTGTTTCAGCCGGGGGCGCCTCGCACATCTTCAAGCCCCGCGCGGTGGGTGAAGGGATGGGGCGCACCTGGTATGCGCCGTGGAGCAGCGCTTCGGCCTACGCGCTGCCGATCGTCGCCGGGGCCAAGATGATGCAGATGGAAAACCGCATCGTGCTGACGCGCTTCAAGGATGGCTACGGACCGGTCGGCGCGTATTTTCTGCATCTGAAGACCTACACGCAGAACGCCTACGGGGAGGCATACGAGTCACGCTGGTTCGACAAACTGCGCGAAACTATCGGTGCCTATGTCGACAAACAACCTGTGCCCACCTGCCTGCGCAACCACGCATTCCTGGAGGAGACGAAGGCGGGACGCGGGCCTATCCGAATGGTGACGGTGCCTGCGTTTCAGGACCCGCACAAGGAAACCGTCGGCTGGGAGAACTTCCTCGGCATGACCATCGGCCAGGCGGTGGTGTGGGCCTCGCAGAACATCGATCCGAAGCATACCAATCCAGAACTCACCACCTCCGAACCTTACGTCATGGGCTCGCATGCCACCTGCTCCGGCGCATGGGCGAGCGGACCCGAGGACTGCGCGCCCGATGACTATCAGTGGGGCTATAACCGCATGACAACGCTCGAAGGGCTGTTTGGCGCGGGCGATACCATCGGCGGCTCCGCGCACAAGTTCTCGTCGGGCTCCTTCACGGAAGGGCGCCTCGCCGGAAAATCGGCGGTCCGCTATGTGATGGACCAGAAAGGGGCTGCGCCCGCAATCGACGAGCAGCGCATCGAGGAACTTGCCCGCAAGATATTCCAGCCGCTCGAAACCTATAAAATCGGCCGCAACGAGATCGTCGCCGGCACCGTGTCGCCGAATTATCTGCTCCCCCTGCACGGCCTGCAGCGGCTGGAAAAGCTGATGGACGAGTACGTCGGCGGCTATACCACCTACTACATAACGAACGAGCACCTGCTCAAT
>JAFAVP010000233.1 GCA_019242395.1 Alphaproteobacteria bacterium
CCTCGCGCGGCCACGAGGTGCTTGTGGAAACCAATGCTGGCGGCGGAATCGATCTGGGCGACGACAAGTACGTCAAAGCCGGGGCGAAGATTCTGCCCAACGCCGACGAGGTGTTTGCCTCGGCCGACATGATTGTGAAGGTGAAGGAGCCACAGGCTGTCGAGATCAAGCGGCTGCGTCCCGGCCAGGTGTTGTTCACGTACCTGCATCTGGCGCCCGATCCGGAGCAGACGAAAGGATTACTCGACAGCGGCGCCATCTGTATCGCCTACGAGACGGTGACGGATCGGTATGGCGGATTGCCGCTGCTGGCCCCCATGAGCGAAGTCGCTGGTCGCATGTCGATTCAGGCCGGCGCGCACAGTCTGGAGAAGGCGCAAGGCGGACGCGGCATGCTGCTGGGTGGCGTGCCGGGTGTGCCGGCGGCGAAGGTTGTGGTGCTGGGCGGCGGCGTTGTGGGAACCAACGCCGCGCGCATGGCCATGGGGCTTGAGGCGCATGTAACGGTGCTCGATGTTTCGCTGCGCCGGCTGAACGAACTCGACCTGCAGTTCGGCGCGATGCTCAACACCGTTTTCTCCACCATCGATTCGATCGAGGAGCATGTGACGAATGCCGACCTCGTGATCGGCGGGGTGCTCCTGCCGGGTGCCGCAGCGCCGAAGCTGATCACCCGAAAGATGGTCAGTGATATGAAGAAGGGCTCCGTGATCGTCGATGTCGCGATCGACCAGGGCGGCTGCGCGGAAACTTCGCATGCCACGACCCATTCCGATCCTACCTACGTCGTTGACGGCGTGGTGCATTATGCGGTGGCGAACATGCCGGGTGGCGTGGCGCGCACCTCCACCTTTGCGCTGAACAACGCCACCCTGCCCTTCACCAAGGCGCTGGCCGATCTCGGCGCTGAAGCAGCGATGAAGAAGGATCCCCATCTGCTGGCGGGGCTGAATGTGTACAAGAATACGCTCACCTACGGCGCCGTGGCCGAGGCGCAGAACCTGCCGTTCAAGAGCGCGGAAGAGGTGCTGAAAATCGCAGCTTAGAGCAGGAGGAGCGCAGCAAACTTTCGTCCGCTGCGCTCCCGGGCCGTCCAGCCGTCGGGGTGGCAAGACTGCCCGGCCGGTCATTAAGAAAGTCGGCAGGGGTGCGCTTTATCGGATGTTAAAAACCGATCCCGAGAGCCACTTTGTCGCGGCAGAATAGCCACTTAGCTCACGCGATCGTAGCCCCGCCGTCGATAACCATGGCTTGCCCGCTCATAAATGCACCAGCCTTGGAAGCGAGAAACACGGCCGCCCCGGCAATCTCGTCCGGCAGCCCAATCCGCCGCAGTGGCGTATTGCGGGTGGAGTATTCTAACCGTGCAGGGTCCTCCCATAACGCGCGCGCAAAATCGGTTTTGATCAGGCCGGGCGCAATGCAATTCGCACGGATGTTGTAGGGGCCGTATTCGACGGCGATGTTACGCGCCATCTGGAAGTCAGCCGCCTTCGAAACGCAGTAGGTGCCGATCACAGCGGAGCCTTTCATGCCGCCTATGGAGGAAACGATGATAATGGAGCCGTCTTTTCGCTCAACCATCTCGGGCAGAACCAACTGGCAAAGCCAGTGATTGCTGCGCACATTGGCGCCCATGATCTTGTCGAACGCCTCATCGGAGATCTCCATCTGCGGCCCAAAATACGGATTGAGCGCCGCGTTACAAACCAGGACATCGATCCTACCCCATTCGGCGCGGGTTTGCTGCACCAAACTTTGCAGCTGCTCCTTGTAGTTGATGTTGCAGGCTATAGGCACGGCGGCCTTCCGCCCGCATGAGCGGTTGATGTCTCCTGCCACACGCTCGCAGGCATCTGCCTTGCGGCTGGAAACGACAACGTTAGCGCCATGCTCCGCGAGCCGGCGCACGATGGCTTCGCCGATGCCCTTCGTGGAGCCGGTCACAATCGCCACTTTTCCGGTCAGATCGAATAGATCCATGCGGGGCCTCCCGATTGGCAAAGCTGCAGCGTCCGTTATTGTTAGGCGCAAGGCGGGCCCACCACAAATGGGGTCGAGGCGAAGGGAGATGCTGATGAGGCGAGCACTTTTTATGGCGGGAGTGCTGCTGGCTTACGCCTGTGCGCCGGAAGCAGCTTATTACCAGGCGCCGCCACAGCATCCACGGCCTGTTACGGCGCCGCGTCCTGTGCCGCCCTCCCGCGCAGTGGCGGCGGCCCCGCTGGAAAGCAGGCAAGCGCCTCAAGGCACCGTTTCAGGACGGCCGCTTGGGATCGCTCAGTATATGGACGCTCAGGAAGTGGAGATGCGCGGTGAACTCCGTGCCTCGGGAGTGGCGAGCGCGCGGGCAGGCAATCAGCTGGTCCTGAGCTTATTGGAGGAGAAGCTTTTCGACGGAGATGGCGCGGAGTTCACCGGACCTGGTAGGAAGATGCTCTCTCGCATCGCTGTCGTCCTCCGGCATTACGGCCGTACTGTCGTGGAAATTCGCGCCTTCACGGACGGCGCAACTCCGGTGCCAGCCGCTGGGCCGCGGGAACGCGCCCGGGCCGTCGCTACGGCCTTGATAGCAGACGGCGTGTCGCCGAATCGGGTGTATGCCCAAGGCTACGGCGCGGTCCGGCGTCAGGTGGGCACCGGTAAGCAGATCGTGAGTCCTCGCGACCGCCGAATCGAGATTCGGCTTCGGCTGTAGCTCCGATGCTCCGGGATTGACCGGGCTTCTCCGGTATGCGAGCCGCTCCTCCGGCATGATACCGATCGTTAGAGGCCTTGGGGAAATTGCAATACAGTACGATGCGCTCTTCTGTGACGTGTGGGGAGTTCTTCACAATGGCCGGACGCCCTACCTGCAAGCCGCCGATGCGTTGTACCGGTTCCAGGCTGAGCGCGGCCCGGTCATTCTTCTAACCAATGCGCCACGTCCGATTGCAGATGTGGAGCGGATGTTTAGGCGGCTGGGGGTCCCGCTGGACTGCTACGGCGCTATACTTTCTTCCGGTGCGCTGGCGCAGGACGACATTGCACAGCGAATTCGTGCCGCGCGGCGGACAGTGCGCGTGTTTCACTTAGGCCCGGATCGCGACGGCGGTATCCTCGCGGGCCTGGATGTCGAGCAAACCGATGTGTCGAAGGCGGATATTGTACTTTGCACCGGCCTTTTTGACGACGAAACCGAGACAGCCGAGAACTACACAAGCTGCTTCGAGGAAATGAAGTCCCGCGAACTCACCATGCTCTGTGCCAACCCAGACTTGATTGTACAACGGGGCGATCGGTTGATCTGGTGCGCCGGCGCGCTCGCCGAAGCGTATGAGAAGCTTGGGGGAACCGTCGTGTACTACGGCAAGCCGCACCAGCCGATTTACGATTCAGCCCTTCGCCTGGCTTCAAGACTCGCGGCACGTGAAATCCGGCGTCCTCTTGCTATCGGAGATGGAGCGGACACCGATGTGAAAGGCGCCAACGCGGCGGGGATTGACGCTCTGTTCATCGCGCAAGGCGTCCATGCCGCGCATCTTGGAAAGCTTACCGCAGAAGGTCTCGGACAATTGTTTGTGGTGCCTGAAGCACGGCCTAAGGCAGCGATGCCAACGCTTGTGTGGTAACCCGCGTTTCCGCTAATCGCTTTGGATTGATCGCAAGCCAATGGGGTGACGGGTGCCGTACTACATCGATGAATTGAAGCCTGGCATGAGCGAACGGTTTGAAAAGACCGTGACCGATCGCGACATCGAGATGTTCGGCGAGGTCAGCGGGGACATGAACCCGGTGCACTTCGACGAGGAATATGCCCGCAAAACGATATTCCGGGGCCGCGTCGCCCATGGCGTGCTGTGCCTGAGCTACATCTCTACCGTTCTCGGCATGAAGATGCCAGGTCCGGGTACGATTTTCGTGAGCGCAAACTCACGTTTCAAGGCTCCGGTGCGCATTGGCGATACCGTCGTGACCATCTGCACGGTCCGCGAAGTTCTCGAAGAGAAGCGCCGCGTGCTGTTCGATTGTGTGTGCAAGGTCGGTGACATCCAGGTGGTTGAGGGTGAGGCTTGGGTCATGGCGCCCGCCAGGCCCAAACCCTAAATGAAAATTATTCGTCATTTTGAAGATGTTCCGGCGTCGTGCAGGGCTGCGATCGTGGCCATCGGCAATTTCGACGGCGTTCATCGGGGCCATCAAGCACTTATTGCGCGAGCTTCCATGGTCGCCAAGGAGAAATCTGCCCCGCTGGGCGTGCTGGCGTTCGAGCCCCATCCTCAAGAATTCTTTCGACCGGAGGCGGAGTGCTTCCGTTTAACTCCTTTTCGCAGCAAGGCGCGGCTCTTGTCTCAGAATGGGGTCAACGTACTCTATGCATTCCCATTCGATGCCGCCCTGGCGAAGCAGAGTGCTGAAGAGTTCGTCCGAATCGTGCTGGTCGACAGCCTGGGCGTTAGAGGGATCGTCATAGGCGATGACTTCCGGTTTGGGAAAGAGCGCGGGGGCAATGCTGGTTTCCTGGAAGCCAAGGGCCGAGAGCTCGGGTTTTCTGTTGAGCTATTTGCGCCGGTTACGTCGAGCGGTGAACAGAAGATTTCCTCAACCGACATCCGCACTGCATTGAGGAGCGGCAGACCGGAAGAGGCGGCCGCGCTTCTTGGGCATTGGTGGACCATCGAGGGCCATGTGCAGAACGGCGATCACCGCGGCAGAGAGTTGGGATACCCCACGGCAAACTTGAATCTGAAGGGTTATCTGCGGCCAGCGTTCGGCGTGTACGCCGTTCGCGCGCGCGTCGTGGAGGGTGACAAGGCCGTCGCCTGCCACGCCGGAGTGGCAAACCTGGGGGTCCGGCCGATGTTCAAGACGCATGAGCCCCTACTGGAAACGCATCTCCTTGGTTTCTCCGGGAACCTGTACGGCAAGCATCTCGCAGTCGAGCTGATTTCATACCTGCGGCCAGAGCTGAACTTGGATTCTGTAGAAGCGCTGAAATCCTATATGAAGACGGATGTTGCGGCGGCTCTAGCAGCGCTGGACCATGCCGGAGTGCGCTGTTAGACACCCGCCATGCCGCAAGCCGAGTCTTCAAGCCGCGATTACCGCGCTACGCTGTTCCTGCCGCAGACCGACTTCCCGATGAAGGCAGGGCTGCCGGAGGCGGAGCCGCGCTGGCTTAAGCGCTGGACGGAGATGGACCTCTACGGCCGCATGCGCTTGGCGGCGAAGGACCGGCCGCTCTTCATCCTGCATGACGGTCCGCCCTACGCGAACGGCGAAATCCACCTCGGCACCGGCATCAACAAGATCCTAAAGGATTTCGTCGTGCGTTCGCAGGGGATGCTAGGCAAGAACGCGCCCTACATCCCCGGCTGGGACTGCCACGGCCTGCCGATCGAATGGAAGATCGAGGAGCGCCATAGGGCGGAGGGCAGATCGAAGGAGCAGGTTCCGGTCGAGGAACTGCGGCGCGATTGCCGCGCCTTTGCCGAGAAATGGATCGGGGTGCAGCGCGAGCAGTTCC
>JAFAVP010000005.1 GCA_019242395.1 Alphaproteobacteria bacterium
CGCGATGCTTTGCGCGCATACGACAAAGTGAACCGCATGCTCCGGGAGGACAACGGAAGTGCCGTGCTCGAAGAGGAAGCAACAGGCGCGCAAATCATTGCATTTCCGGGCGGCAACAAAACGGAAGAGCAATTCGCTGGCGTTCACCAGCGCGGCGCGCTTGACGGCGAGATCATAAAGGTGGGCGGTCCGCGCGCATGGGTTCCGATCATGCTCCAATCCGAAGAGCAGGAGCTTGCCGGATTGTGGGCGCGCCGTCCGCTGGCGAAGCAATTGGCCCCACGCCTCTTTGAGCCAGTACGCCTGTTCGGCATGGGAACGTGGGCGCGCGATGAAGATGGCAAATGGAGTCTTGAGCGTTTTGTGATCGACAATTTCGTGCCGTTGCTCGATGAAACGCTTACCGAAGCAGTTGCGCGCATCAATGCCGTAGCGGGCGATTGGGGCGGCACACAGGTGACAGAACTAGAAGCGGTGCGAAACGGGGAACAAGGAAATGGTGGTCTTTGATGCCACCATGCTTATGCTTCTCTTCCGGCCCGATGCCGGACAGCCCCAGGATTCCGGTGGCAAGCGGGTTACTCAAGTCCCGGAGCGCATCAAATTTCTGACGGACAGTCTGCAAAAATCGAAAACGAAAATCATTGTGCCGACGCCCGCTCTGAGTGAGACACTTGTCCACGCTGGCATGGATGTTTCGCAAAGCATCGTGGAGGAAATGAACAGGAGCGCCGTGTTCCACGTCGCGGACTTTGACCTTATCGCAGCCATTGAGGTTGCCGCCATGACGCGCAACGCAATAGTTGAAGGCGGCAAGCGTGGGGCGGGCACCGGAACGTGGGCGAAGATCAAGTATGACCGGCAGATCGTCGCGATAGCGCGGGCAGCACGGGCAAGTGCGATCTATTCAGACGATGAAAACGTGCGAACATTTGCACAGCAATTCGGAATGCCCGTAATTCGCACGTCTGATTTGCCTCTGCCGCCGGAAGAGGCGCAACCTCAGTTACCGTTTAAGGCACCGGAAGATGAACTCGAAGCCGCAATCGAAGCCGAAGAAACTGCCCGACCCGAAGGCCCAGAGCCGCCTATTCAGGAAGCTGGCCCGTGAACTCGAATGCGACGAATCCGAAGCCGCATTTGACGCGGTACTACGCGACATAGGCAACGCCAACCCTGACAACCTCGCCACGAAGAAGGCGAAGCCGAGGAAGAATTGAGAAGGGACAGTGACATGCATAGGATCGTGACGGCCTCGCTGATGTTGGCTGTAACTGCATCCCCGGTGCTTGCACAGAGCGTTTGCGAAGGGGCTGGCGGTCATAAATCCGCGGTGCCTCGCTATGAAGACTCTGATCCACCACTAATTGACCGAGGAAGGAGCGTCGCGGTTATCATTCACCACGGCGATGGTTTTTATGTTCCTGTCGGATTCAGCGCCATAGACAAGGTCGCCACGTTCACGTGCAGATCGGCTTCCGGCTGCGTGATTACTGCTGATCGCACGTTTAGCACGAATAGCACGTCGATAGGCTGCTCGTACGTCGATGGAATCGCGATGGCCCCGCATAAGAACGAGGACTGGTACCACTTATCGTGGCTTAAGGTTCCAACCGGAGAACACTCGGTTCAGACACAAGTAGACGCCCCGTACGACCAAACCTACGTGTACCCTTGGGAGATCGTCTACAACGTGTACGACAAGTAGGCCCGACGTGATCACCGGGTCGGCCGCCCGCCCAGATTTGGTAGGTTGTTTGTGAAGTATATATACGCCCAGAGTTCCCATTCGAACCTCCAAAAGCCGAGGGGTACCCCCAGTATTCCACTGCGCCCGTGAACGATGTTCGGACGATCATCATCTACATGTGGTATGTGTTCCTTTCTTTATCCCAAAACCATGACACTTGAAGTCAAGTCGCAACGCGTCTTGTTCGTATTGGGCGGCCACAGGCACGACCCTCCTCCGGCGAAGCCCAGTCGATGGTCATTTCCACGTTGTCCTCTCCTTCGCCTCTGGCAGGCCCACCTCGCTGCTCCGTTAGGAACATACAGAGAACCCACTAACGGAAGCGAGCGGATGATTCAAGTGCAGGCGGCAGGCGATTTCGATTGCTCTCCAACTTCGGCTGCGAGCTCCTGCAGGCGCATTCTCTGGACAACTCCGGGGCGCGCCTCGCCCGATTGGGCTAGTTCCGGCAAAATTGGCTCGCAGAAGGTGATTCGGAAGACGCGCGTGGGACTGGCCCAGGCAAGCCTGTTTGCAGAGGAGGAGCTGCGGCCTCAGCGCTACGTGCCCAATCCGCAGCATGTGCGCAACAGCCTCAAGAGCCTGCTGGCGCAGATGCGTGCCGCCGAGCGCTGGCCGTGGGAAGGCGCGGTGCTTGAACTTTATCGCGATATCGTTCCGCCGCAGCTCTATGCCGAACTGCCCGACGCGAAAGAAGCCGCGCGCTGGCGTGCCGAGATCGAAGCGGAAGCTTCTCGGCTGGACGCGGCAGCCGGGTAAGGCCCCTCACCTCCTCCTGGTGAACGCGCGTGTCGCTTCACCCGCGTGCTTCGCTTTCTCTTGCGAACACGCTTTCCCTGGTGAACGCTCGCGCGCGCTTCACGCGCGTGATTCGCTTCTGTATTTGCGAACACGCTTTCCCTGGTGAACGCGCTCGCGCGCGCTTCACTCGCGTGCTTCGCTCACGGCGTGAATTCGTAGATCGCGCCGGCCGCATGTTCGCCGCCGAAGGCCGTGGCGCCGAAGAAGTGCCCCGCGCCGTCCGCGATCATGCCGGTGTAGGGGTATTCGCCATCCGGCGTATCGGTGAAGGCGTGCAGCACGCGTTCTTTCCACCCTTTGCCCTTCGGCGCGAGAGAGAAGATGGTACCATCGTCCGCGCCGCCCGCGCTCGTCGTCCCGTAGAGCGTGCCTGCGGAGTCCATCGCCAAACTCGAGATCGGGGCGGCGCCGTCGGGATCTCCGGGAAAGTCGTACAGCACCTGGCCGCGCCATTTGCCGTGCTTCTGGGCCAACTCGTACACGCCGCCGAGTCCGTATTCGCCATCGTAGTAGGTGGTGCCGAAGAGACTGCCTCGCGCATCGCGCATCAGGCCGCCATAGGGGAAGCCGGCGCCAGGCGCGCCCGGAAATGAATAGAGCACGCTGTACTTCCACGCGCCGTGACTGCGCTTCAGTTCGAAGATGTTGCCGGCGTCCCCTTCGCCGCCTGCGGTGTTCGCGCCGTAGAACGCCTTGCCCGTGAACAGCAGGCGCCCCGCCGAGCCACCCGCGCCATCGGGTCCGCTGAAGGGATGCAGCTCGACGAATTTCCATGCGCCGGTCTTCGAGCGTTTAAGCTCGTATATGTTGCCGAAGCCGTTGGTGCCGCCTGTGGGCGTGGTGCCGAACACGTTGCCATGATCGTCCAGCGTAACGGCAGACCCCGGTCCCTGCCCGTCGGCGCCGCTGAAGCTGTGGATCACGCTTTGCGTCCAGGTGCCGCCGTTGCTGGCGAGCGTGTAGACGACGCCGCAACCGCCTTCGCACGGCCCGCTGCCGCCGGTCACGGCGGTGCCGTAGAGGTTTCCTGCCGCATCGAGCGTCACGCCCTTGTAGGGTTCTGAGCCGTCTGCGCCGCCGGTGAAATTGAAGAGCACCGTATGCGTCCAGCTGCCGTCACGGTTCGGATGCAGCTGCCACACCGTGCCGCTCGCATGCGTACCGCCTTTCACCGTGGCGCCGTAGAGATTGCCGGAAGCATCGCGCACCAGATCGGTGTCTGCGTAGGCGCCGTCTGCGCCGCTGCCGAAGCTGTAGATGATCGTCGTGCTGGCGGCTTGCGCGGCCGTGGCCAGCGCTGCGCTGAGTGCGAGCGCGGGCGAGAGAATCTGTGCGGCGATCATTCGAAATCCCCCAAAGCTCGCCGGAAGTGTACCGCTCCCGCACCCACGATGCACGGCTCCATCGGCGGCCTGCCAGCTAGAACAGCGCGGCAGCGAGATTGATCATCGTGGCCAGAATGGCCGTGTTGAAGCCGAACGCGACCAAGGTGTGCAAAGTGCCGATACGGCGCATGCGCTTGGAGGTGAAGCCGATATCCGCAGTTTGCGACGTCGCGC
>JAFAVP010000059.1 GCA_019242395.1 Alphaproteobacteria bacterium
AAGGGTGCCACGGTGAAGTTCACGAAGCCCAATGGCGAGCCTGTGGCAATCGATGCGGCATCGGTCGTTTCCATCCGGGCGCCTTTGCCGGGCGAATATGCCGCCTGCGTGAGGGCAGTGATCACGGTTGGCCGCGTCACGCAGGGCGTTTGCGAGGCGCTGGCCAAGTCGCGGGCCTTGCTGCGCGCCCGTGGCGCCGCCGTCTAGTAGAAGAACTGCTGCAACTGGGTCCAGCCGTTCGGCCCCCCAAACACCCAGCCCATCCGCTTGCCCGGATTAATAACCGGCGCAGGCTCGCCAATGAAGAATTTGAAGCCGGTGATCGCCTCCACCTGATTGCCCTCTTCGTCGTAAACAACGACAGCGCCACCCTGGCTGCCGTCGCAGTAGAATCCGTCGGTGACCAGAAACAGCTTGTTTACCGGGTCGACAGCTATCCCCGAGCCGCTGTTGGTCTGATCGGTATCGTTGGTGCAAGGCAGTTGTGCGAAAGCGATGCCGGCCTTCTTCTTGAGATTGTAGAATTCCACCTGCGAATTGAGTTCGGTGTCCGTGGCTGCAACGCCCGTGTTCGGATCGGTGGCCATCCCGTTCACGTAACCCGCGTGAAAGAATCCATTGTTGTAGCCATTGAACTTGGTCACCGCCCCGCTCGACAGGTCGATCAGGACGTTAAGCGGCGCCTCGCCGCCCACGGCGCCGCAATCGGGGGACAGCGCGAACACGGCTTCATTCGCGGCGCTGTATTGCGCCAGAGTCGGCCCGGTGCATAGCCCGAACAGATTCGGATCGAGGCGAACGAGGTTGCTGAATGTGTTGGCCGCAATGTCGGCGACAAGCAGTATGGGATCCTCCTGCTGCCTCAGCCTCGTTAGCGCGAACAAGCTTGTGACTGGCGAGGACTGGTCCTCCGACATCTGCTGCATGATGATGCCGTGCAGCGGCGGTGTCCAATCCCCGGTGAATTTCCCCCCCATGACCGGATCGAGCAGGCGGTAGTGCCGCTTGGGGAAGGTCTGCCCATCCGGCACCACTTCGTGATCGATCAGGCCTACGTCTCCGGCAGCAATTCCGTACGCCACGTAATCGCTGTCGGAATTTGTGAAGTGCCCAAGCGATTTTGTGATCTTGCCATTGTTCTGATCGAAAACCTCCACGGAGCTGGCCGTCGCCAGAACGCCGTCATCCCCGGCCTGGTTGATGTCGAAGCCGAAAATCTGCCCCCCATCCTTGCTGGTGAGCACTTTGCCCAAATGTCCTTTTTGCGGTGCACGCGTGGCCACGGCGGCCGTGGAAAGGCCGGAGATGGCAAGCAGTGCTATGCCGAGTACACCGGATGTGCGCACAAACACGAGCATGGGACCCCCTACGCGGAACGCCTGGTATTGACGCGCCAAGCGGCGGGTTTATTCCAGTGCCTGGTTCCAATGTGGAGACAGGTATGTACGGCATGCGGATTGCTGCAATCGCGCTGGCTTCAGCGCTGGCGGCCGGCGCGGCAAGCGCGCAGACAACAAGCAGCCATGGCTCGGGCGCGTCCCCGGCTGCAGCGACAGCCAGCATGGTTGCCGCTCCGCCGCAGGCAACATTCGAAACTTCGCTGGGCAGCTTTACCATTACGCTCGACCGGATCGGTGCGCCGAAATCGGTCGCCAATTTTATCGCCTACGCGCGCGCCGGCCACTATGACGGCACCATTATCTATCGCGTAGTGCCGGGTTTCGTGATCCAGATGGGCAGCATTGAGCCGAACGGATCGTCCCGCCCCACGCAGCCGCCGATTGCTTTGGAAAGTGGCAATGGCCTCAAGAACGTCCGCGGCAGCGTGGCGATGGCGCGGGAGGCTAGTCCTAATACGGCAACTGCCGAGATATTCGTCAACCTCGCCGATAATCCCGATCTCGATGCGAAGCCGGCGGCGCCTCCGAACACCACCGGCTATGCCGTGTTCGGCCGGGTGAGCGATGGCATGGATGTCGTGGACAAGATCGCGGCCGTACCGCTCGGCGGAACAGTCGGGCCTTTCGCGCCCAGCGCCTCCCCGGTGACCCCTGTCATCATTAAGAAAGTCACGGTCACCGACCCGCCAGCGCCGAACCCGCCGCCGTCCGCAAGATAGGCCACTCGGAAATGGATTCACGCATCCGCTGAGGAGCCATTTGCTTTAATCGCGGCAGGAATCCGCAACGGGCAACGCTTCCCAATAGTGGGCGTCGATTACAATGCGCCCGGGTGATCGCTATGGATACACGCATGCGTGTTGGAGTTGCTCTTCTGCTTGCTCTTCTCGCCGGCGCTGCCAGTGCAAGAAGCGGCGGCCTTTCGCTGTCACCCTGCCATCCGGAGGGGGTGAAGCAGGAACTGCGCTGCGGCACGCTGATGGTGCCGGAAAATAGGGAGCACCCACAGGGCCGGAAACTGGCTTTGGAAGTGGTGGTGGTGCCTGCGCGCAGGCAGCCCGCGAAAGAGCCCATCTTCTTTCTCTCCGGGGGACCGGGCCAAGCGGCGACGGAACAGGCACGTGATTTCGCGCTGCAGCCTCTCACGGAAGACAATGACATTGTCTTGGTCAACTTCCGCGGCACCGGCGCAGCCACCAGGCTCGATTGCCCGCAGGGCGGCACGGACGAGCATCCGTACAATTACATGGAGCCGCTGTTCCGCGAGGGCACAGCGTACGCAGCGTGCGCGACAGTGCTGTCGAAGAAAGCGGATCTCGCGCAGTATACGACCAATGCCGCGATGGATGATCTGGAGGATGCGCGTAAGGCGCTCGCCTACAATAAGATCGACTTGTTCGGCGGCTCCTACGGCACGCGCGCGGCGATGGTCTACATCAAGCGGCACGGGGATCATGTTCGGGCGGCCGTGCTCTCCGGTATCGATCCGTTTGAAGATCGTGGCCCTCTCAACCACGCTTGGGCGGCGCAACGCGCCTTTAACATTCTTGCACGGCAATGTGCGGCGGATGCCGCCTGCCACCGCGCATTCCCTGACCCGCAAGGCGACCTCAATGCCATTCTCGCGCGGCTGAAGGGGCACCCCGCGCCCGTAACGCTCAAGCATCCGAAAACCGGCAAGCCGCTCAAATTGCGGCTCACCGATGCCGCATTCGGCGACGGTCTTCGGGTAATGCTGTACGATGAGAATTTTACCCGTCGCGTGCCGCTGCTGCTGCACCGCGCCCGACGCGGCGACTACCAGCCCTTCGCGGATGTCGCTATGGAGCATGGGCGGGGCCTAAAGCAGGACATCGCGATGGGTTTGCTGCTATCGGTCAGCTGCAGCGAGGATGTGAACCGCATTCGTCCCGAAGAAGTAGCGAAAGCAACGGTCGGCAGCTTCATCGGCGATTATCGCGTGCGTGGGCAAATGGCCGCTTGCAGCGTATGGCCGAGGGCAGAGGTGGGGGCTGAGGATCTGGCGCCCTACCGGAGTGACGCGCCGGTGCTGCTGATCTCCGGCAATCTCGATCCGGTGACGCCGTCGCCCTGGGGCGAGGTGGCCCTGAAGTATTTCCCGAATGGCAAGCACATTGTGGTGCCGGGCGCGCATGTGTCCGGCAGCCCCTGCCTGAACGCGATCATGCAGCAGTTTCTGAAGACGGCGAGCGTGAAGGAACTGAACACCGCCTGCATCGGCAGTTCGCACCTGCCATCCTTCGTGCTGAACTAGCTGCAGGCCTGAGCTTGACCAGGAGGTTTTCATACGTATATTGCGCCGCTTCCTGCGGAGCGGCCCTTCAGCGGGACCTTAACAATTTCAGGAACTTAGCTCATGTTTGCGGTCGTCCGCAGCGGCGGAAAACAATACCGGGTTGCCGAGAATGACGTGATATCGGTCGACAAGCTGACCGGCGATGTCGGGTCGAAGATCGCGCTCTCAGAAGTGCTGATGGTAGGGGGCGATCAGCCAAAGCACGGTGCGCCGCTGGTTTCAGGGGCCAGTGTTGAAGCGGAAATCCTTGAGCATGGCCGCGGACCCAAAACCATCGCCTTCAAGAAAAAGCGGCGCAAGAACACCCATCGCAAGCGTGGCGGCAGGGCCCATCTCACCACGGTGAAGATCACCGGCATTAGCACGGGAGCATAACATGGCGCACAAGAAGGCAGGCGGCTCCTCGCGCAACGGACGCGATTCACCAGGCCAGAGACTGGGGGTTAAGATTTTCGGCGGTCAGTCGATTGTTGCCGGGAACATCATCGTGCGCCAGCGCGGTACCAAGTTTCACCCCGGCGATAATGTCGGCATGGGGCGCGACCACACGCTGTTCGCGACCGCTGACGGCAAGGTGCAGTTCCGCGAGGGCTACAAGCGGCGCACCTTTGTCTCGGTTGTGACGGAAAATCGGGAACTGGCAGCCGCCGAATAGCCTCCGATACGGATCGTTCCGTTCGAGTGAAGTCGTGACAGGGAGATGGCATGCCATCTCCCTTTTCGTTTCTGGTAAACAGACAAGATGAAGTTCCTCGATCAGGCCAAGGTGTACATCGCGAGTGGCGCAGGCGGGAACGGCTGTGTGGCGTTCCGCCGCGAGAAGTTCATCGAGTTCGGCGGTCCCAATGGGGGCAATGGCGGCCGCGGCGGCGACGTGTGGGCGGAAGCGGTGGAGAACCTCAACACGCTCATCGACTACCGCTTTCAGCAGCACATCAAGGCGAAGAACGGCGAAGGCGGCATGGGCAAGGAGATGACCGGCGCCGCCGGCGCCGATGCGGTGTTGCGCGTTCCGGTCGGCACCCAAATTTTTGAGGAAGACGGCGAAACACTGATCGCCGATCTCCACCATGCCGGCGCGCGCGCGCTGCTGCTAAAAGGCGGCAAGGGCGGCTTCGGCAACGCGCACTTCAAGAGCTCCACCAACCAGGCGCCGCGCCACGCCAATCCCGGCCAGCCGGCGGAAGAGAAAACCATCATCCTGCGGCTGAAGCTGATTGCCGATGTCGGGCTGATCGGTTTGCCGAACGCGGGCAAGTCCACCTTCCTTTCGCGAGTCTCCGCCGCGAAGCCGAAGATTGCGGATTATCCGTTCACCACCTTGAACCCGCAGCTTGGCGTAGTGCGCGTCGATCAAACCGATTTTGTTGTCGCCGATCTGCCGGGGCTGATCGAAGGCGCGCACGAGGGCGCGGGGCTTGGCGACCGCTTTCTCCGTCACGCGGAACGCTGCAGCGTCATCCTGCACCTGGTCGACGGCGCGCAGAGCGGAATTGTGCATGCCTATCGCACCATTCGCGGGGAGGTGGAAAGTTATGGCCACGGGCTGGCCGAGAAGCCGAAAGTCCTCGTGCTGAACAAGACCGACGCGATCGACAAAGCGGCGCTCTCGCGCAAGCGCGCGGCGCTGGCGAAGGCGAGCGGCAAGGACGTGCTTCTCATGTCCGGCGTCAGCGGCGATGGCGTGCAGGATGTGCTGCGCGCCCTCGCCAAGGCGGTGACCCGCAACCGCAAACGCCACAGCGGCAATACGCCGATTGCCTGGCGCCCCTGATCAGCCGAGCCACCTTTCAGCTGTGCCGGCCATGCGGCGGACCGTAATGGCGACCACTGTGATCGCGAGCCCCGAGCTGATCAGATTGACGCCAACAACGACACCGAGGGCCCATGCGGCAGATGCCGGCCATCCAGCAACGATGATAGCCGCAAGCACGAGATCGATAACGCCGCTAACAAGCATCCACCCCCAGGATTCGGGGAAAGCGTCTCGGGAACCGAACCCCGCCACGATCTGGAACACGCCTTCCGCGAAGAAGAAGGCCACGAGCACCAGCGTGAGGGTCGCCACCCCCTGAACCGGATGCCATAGCAGGAGCACACCGGCAAACAACGCGAGCGCACCACTGATCAAGGACCACAAGAAGCCAGAGGTCCGTGGAGCGAAGAACATCATGGCAAGGCTTGTCAGGCCGCTGAACAGGAACAACCAGCCAAGGTACACATCGACCGCCAGGCTAGAGACCAGCGGCCAGCTGATGGCTGCAATCCCCAACAGCGTCATGATAATACCTTGTGCGAGGAAGAGGCTCGAATGCAGCCGGACGCTCTCTCGGACGGTCTTGTGCAGGTCGTCAAACGTCGTGGTCGTCATTGCTCTTTTCCTCCGGAGGAATGATCGTTCGATATGAGGCCGGCTCTAGTCCGCAGCTCGCCTGAAGGCGCGCCACGCCTTTTGGTTTGCCTTGTCGAAGGCCTTGCGTGACTCTGCCAGCGCTGCGCCGAAGGCTGACCAGGATTCCTGCCCGGCATGTTCGAGCTTTTTCAAATGCGCCTCCGCCTCCGAGGCCTTCGCCTTTAGGTGCGCGATGGCGCCGTCGATATCGGACCGTTTGCCGGCCGCCAGTTTTGCTGCTTCCTTTTCGAGGTTTTTCGCCACTGTCTTCCAAGCCTTCGTTTGAGCCGCGGCGATTTCCCGGAACGCGGCATGCTCCTTGCCTTTTTGTTTTCCGTTCTTTTCGAAGTAGGTCTTCACGAGATCCTCGAACGTATCCCACTGCGATTCCAGTTCCGGTGCGACGCTTTTCCATGCAGCACGCCCCGCCTCGGCTTGCGCCGCCACAGCTGAGCGGAAGCGTTCGCGGCCTTCCTTCAGTTCGATGATGAGATGATCGCCTTTTGCCTTCGCCTCTGCCTCCAGATTGCGCGCCGCCGCGCTCAGCGATTCGATTGCGGCGTTCATCTCCGCGACTCGTTCTTCTGCCCAAGCCTCATAAGCATGCGTACTGCGATGCCCCGACATAATCGCCTCCTCGAAAACTTCATCCTGTTACGTCATTGGTAGCTGGGGCAGCCCGCGCGGCTCCCAGACCGCGCAGGCTGTTCCAACAGCGCTTCAGGCGGCGAGCGCCTGCTTTGCCAGTTCTCCTGCCTGCTTCAACAGCTTGCTTCGGCGCTCGTAGTCTGTTCGCGTCTCTGCCATCCGTGCGTCGAGCTTGGCCTTGGCCTCGCCCGTGGCGTGGGCCATTTGATGCTGAAGCTCCTGCAGTTTGGCCTTGCCCTGCTGCTCCAGTTTCCTGGCGCGCTCGCCCGCATGCTTTGCTGCTGCGTCGAGCTTTGCCTGTGCATCGTCCAGCCGCGCCTTCAGCTTGGCTTTGCGCTCGGCGGATGCTTGCTTCCACTCTTCCTTCAGGCGAGCAACTTCCGCTTGGTCGGCGCGAATGGCGCGCTCCTCCTGCTCGTCCTCGAAATCGTAGCGCTGTTTGCGGATCACATTCCCGCCAAGCGCTTCCATGCGCACATCAATCGGCGTGACCCAATCCTCGGAAATTTCAGCGACCAGAGCGCTCTTGCCAGGCTTCAGCGTCTCGGAAACGGCGTCGAGGAAATCGGCGTTCACGCCGAGGTTCATCAGGTCCGTGAAACTGCCGAAGAGCGAGCCCGCGCCCACTCCGACCGCGACGCCTACCGGGCCTCCGACCAGGCCGGCAAGGCCGCCCACCAAAGCGCCGACGCCGGCTCCGAGGGGGCCGGAATCCGCGGATTCCTTGACTGCGATGTGTCCGTTCTTTTCCTTCGTGATGATCGCGCTTGCGTAAGCGGTGATGCTGCCCTCGTTGTGCAGTTCGCCCAGCGCCCGCCTGCCCTCGTAGGCTTTCGCTTCACTCGGGAATATGACGACGATGTATTTGCTCATGGCATGTCCTCCTTTGAGGTGCTTCGAAATTACCTCGCGCGTCAGCTGGGAGATTTGACCAAAATCAAATCTGGCCATCGGGCCCCGCTTGGCTCATATTGACCAAATAGTCAGAATTGACTATATGGTCAAGTAGTGAAGGGAGAAATTTTTGGCCAAATGCATGAGACCGGCGGTTCCGGAGGCGGGCCAATGAAGCAAGCACCGTCACGCACCCTGCGGAAACGCGAGCGCACGCGCAAAGAACTCGTTTCGGCCGCCGAGACGCTGGTGGCTCAGCATGGCCTCGACGCGCTGTCGATCGATGAGATCACAGAGGCTGCGGATGTGGCGAAAGGCACGTTCTATACGCATTTCAGCGACAAGGCTGATCTGGCGGCGGCCATCGGAGACTGTATCCGGGTAGAACTGGAAGAACGGGTCGCAATTGCCAATCGGGGCATTGGCGATGCGGCCATCAGGCTCGCGAACGGTTTGGCGACATTCCTCGTTTTCGCCATCGATCAGCCGCTTCGCGCCCGCGCACTTATCAGGTTAACTCAACGCCTCGTCGATCCTGAGATGCCGGTCAATGCCGGGATCCGTGGCGACGTCACGGTCGGCGTGAACACAAAAAGGTTCTGGGCAAGCTCGATCGATGCGGCCGTCGTTTCGCTGCTGGGCATAGCGGTCGCGAGCGTGATGCATCTGACCGGGCCACACCCTATCGCAGAGCCCCATCTCTTTGCGCGTCAGGCGCTCGCCACGGCGCTGGTTGCGGTGGGACTAAAGCAGAGTGAGGCCGAGCGCTTGGCAAAGAGTGCCGTCGAAAACCGCCGAGCCGGGTGAGAGAAGGGTAGCGCAGCCTTCACGGGATGCGGACGAAGCCATGGGAAAGCTTCTCCTTCACAAAGGAGCCTGCGATCTCTCCGTGATTGTTGACGCTGAGAGGAAAGACGTCGCTTGCGCCTTTTTTCCAGAACTCCTTGATGCTGCCGTCAGCGCGGCGAATGAAGGCGTGGCCTTGCTGGTTCACGTCTGCAAAATAGCCGACAACCTCGCCTCTATCGTTGATCGAGCTGGCTTGCGTCTCGATTGAACCTGCCGGATCCCACGCGGTGACCGTCCCGTCGGCAGTACGGATAAAACCGTGCGAGTTGTAGTTGGCGTCGCTGCAGCTTCCGACCACGGCGCCGAGACTGTTGATGCCGTTGACGGTCACGCCAACGCACCCCGGAACGTCGAACGTGGCGATTTTGCCTTTCGTGCCGCGGACGAACCCGCGGTACGCAGAGACATCCGTATAGTTTCCTGCGATCACGCCGGCGTCATTCAATACGTACGGATAGGTGGCGGTGGCGCCCGCAGGATCGAAGCTCACGAACTTGCCGCCCGGCTTGCGCAGGAAACCATGGATAACGAAGTCACTGCTCTGAAAAAATCCCGTGACCGCGCCCTTGCTGTTGATGGCGTAGGCCTCGGTCGCGTTTGCGTTCGGGACATCGAAAGAGGTGATCGCCCCGTCCGCCGACCTGACGAAGCCATGCGGGCCTCCGCTCTGCCCGTTGTAAAACCCTGTTACCGTGCCGTCCCGATTGATGCTGAACGGTTCGGTACGGGTCGATCCGCTCGGATCGAAGGTTGCGATGCCGCCCTCGGGCGTCCGAACATACCCGTGTTCGGTATAGGAAGCATCGTTGTACCAGCCCGTTACCGACCCCGTGGCGTTGATGCTCCAGGCAAGCGTGCCAGCGGAGCCATTGGGGTCGAACGGGGTCAGTGTGGCGTGAGCTGAAACCGGGACGGCCGCGAGCGGCAAAGCGGCCAGTGCCAAGCCCCAGATTTTGAACCTTGCAGCTGCGCCAGCGCGGCCGCTCTCCTTGCTCACATGCCTCATCACGTTGTGCTCCACGAGGGTGTCTTCCTACGCAATCTTGACAGGAAGCCGCCAGCCCCGTCCTGATTCAGATTCTTAAATCGTTGCGTACCAGAGGTTTACGCGTGACGGTCTACAGTTTCCGGAACTTTGTATTCGAACCTGAAACCGGGAAGCTGCTCGCGGGCGGTGTCCCCGTGCCGCTCGGCGTCACGGAGTCACGCCTTCTCCATACATTGCTAGAGAAGCCGGGTTCGGTGCTCCGGAAAGATGAGTTGATCTCATCGGTCTGGGGGCGCGCCATCGTCAGCGACAATGCGCTTCACGTGCATATCGCCGGGTTGCGGAAGCTCCTGGGAGACGATGCTGTCTTCACCAAGCGTGGAGTCGGCTACCGCTTCGCGCTCGAGGTGAGCTGCCATTCGAGCCGCTCCATCTTGGGGAATCTCGTTCACGGCGAACCGAGAGGCGTTGCCGATAGTACATTCCTAATAGGACGAGAGCGGGAATTGAGGGAGATCTCCAGCCTGCTCAGAACCGCCCGCCTGATGACCCTTATGGGTGCAGGCGGCGTGGGGAACAAGTCTGGCCGTGCACGTCGCGGCCGCTCAGGGAGACCATTTCCCGGACGGCGTATGGCTCGTCGAACTCTCGCCCCTCAGGGACACGGCCCTCATTCCTCATCAAATTGCGGCCGCCCTCGGCCTTGGCCTTGGGAAGACAGCCAATCCACTGCAGACCTTGGTTAGGCAGCTTTCAACGAAGAATGCGCTGCTGATCCTGGATAATTGTGAGCACGTCGTGCGCGCGTGCGGTGAAATCTGCGAGGTACTTCTGAGTCGCGCACCCAAGTTGAGAATCCTGAACACTAGCCGTGAAAGCCTTTCCTGTGCTGGAGAAATCATCTTCCCGGTCGAGCCGCTGGTACTTCCCCCGGATGGCAGTTCCCCTCCTCTGATCAGAGCTGCGCCGGCAGTAGAGTTGTTTGTTGCACGCGCCAAGGCGTCCGTTCCGGGGCTCCGTATTGCCGATGACGAATTGCCGATCGCCGCGCGCATCTGCAGGCGCCTCGATGGCTTGCCCCTTGCGCTGGAGATGGTTGCGGCTTGGGCCGGAATACTGGGGTTGCCCGCACTCGAGAAAAAGCTTGAGGGGTCACTGCAGTCCTGGCTGCGCGCGAGAAGCACCGCCCCGCAGCGTCAGTCGAACCTCGCCGCCACTCTTCGGTGGAGCTACGATCTTCTTTCGTCGGCCGAGCAAGTCGTGCTCGCCCGTTTGTCGGCGTTTGCTGGTCCTTTCACAATCGAAGCCGCAGAAGCAGTTGCGGGATACGGGAGCATCCCTGGAGCGCAGGTGTTTGAACATGTCGCAAGCCTTGTTCGAAAGTCCATGCTGGCGCTGGCTTCGGGAGCCTCTCCCCCTGAATTTCGTCTGCTGGAAACCACTCGCGCGTTTGCAGCTGAGCAGCTCGCAGATTCTCCAGATGCCCAGGAAACGAGGCGCCGCTATGCAAGTCATGTGCTCCGTTGCCTGACCGCAGCGGCAGAGGAGTGGGAGCGCCTTAGCGATGCGCTTTGGCGCAAACGCTACGCCCCGCTCCTTCCCGATCTGCGAGCAGCGCTCGACTGGGCCATTGCGCAGGATTCTAGAGTGGCGGTCGCGCTTGCTGGCGTGGGCTGGCCCCTCTGGCGGGAAATGTCTCTTCACACAGAGGGCCGTCAGCGGCTGAACGCTGCGATTGCGCTCATCACCCCCGATACGCCTCCGGTGCTTGCTGCGCGGTCACTGCGCGGCTTGTCCGAACTGTCCCTGAACACCGACGCGGTAAGCGTCGCCTATGACAAGCTGCTCGAAGCGGTGTCCCTTTATCGGCAGGAATCGGTGAGCCCCGAACTTGGAGCAACCCTGCTCGACGTGGCGTACGCCGCACAGGCCCTCGGAAGAATTGATGAAGCCCGGAGATATCACTCCGAGGCGATGGCTTTGCTGGAAGGAACCGACCGCCATCGTACCATCGCACACGCGCACTGTGTTCAGGCAACGATCGAGATTTCGGCGGGGGATCTTCAAGCCGCGGAGGCCGCGAGCTCGATTGCGATTCGTTTGTCCGAAGCTGCCGGAGCCGATCGGACGGCGCTCGTTGTGTCCGCCAACCTGCTGGAAGCGCGGCTTGTCGAGGAGGATTTTCAAGCCGCCGTAGAAGGTGGCATCCGCCTATGCGAGCGGCTGCGCAGCAGTCCCTATGCAGACGTTCTCGGTTTTGCGCTCGGTCTTTTGACCATCGCGTTTGTCTTCACAGGGGAGGAGGAGAAGGCGCTTATCGCCGCGCGCGAAGCGGCAGCGATTCTTCGGGAAGAGAACATGATGTTTTGGATGTATGACTATCTGGCCCTGCGTCTTGCCAAAAAGGAGAGATACACCGACGCTGCCGTTTTGCTCGGTTATGCCAATCACTTGTTCGCCCGCAGCGGTTGGCTCAGAGAGCCGACAGCGCTGCGCGCAGTCCGTATGGCGCTTGAATTGCTTCGGCCCGCGATGGGCGCTGCCGAGTTGGAGCAGCTGATTGCCAGTGGCGGGCACCTATCCGAAGAAAGGGCCGTTGCCTTAGCGCTGAACTCATAGTTGGCACGGCGCCGCCTATTCTGACTGCGGGTTCGGGTGCGAGTGAACTTTGCTTGCCTGGAAAGAACTCCACCATCGTTGCATTCGATGGGCCGTCTGTTCAGAGGGAGCAGGCCGGGTTAGAACGCAGCTGAAGCAATTGCATCGGGCGGCTGCCGCATGAGCTACATCGAACGATCGCTGGGCGAAGGCGAGGAGATCGTCGCCAAGGCGAATTTTCACTGGTGGTACACGGCAAAGGCCGTACTAGCGCTGGTGTTACTAGCCTTCGTGCTTGTCGGATTTTACATCTTCTTCGTGCGGATGTACCGCAAGTGGACGACGGAGATCGCCGTCACCACGCACCGTTTCGTGGAGAAGACGGGGCTCTTCACGCTCTCGACCAACGAGTTATCGCTGAACAACATCGAAGGTGTCCGTGTGGAGAAGAATCTGTGGGGCCGCATGCTAGGTTACGGCCATCTGCGCATCGAGGGCACCGGGATGGACGCGATTGCGCTGCCGGACATTGCCGATCCTGTCCGCTTCCGCTCAGCCATCGAATCGGCGAAGGAGCGCCGCCGCGGTTGACAGCGGCCTAACGGCCCTTCGCCCGGAACAGATCCAGGGTGCGTTGGCGAGCGAGTTTGGCGGCCGCATCGTTGTGATGATCGGGTCTGTCTGAGTTGAAGCCGTGGCCGGCATCGTAGATGTGCACCGGCACCTCAGGATGTGCCGCCTCGAATTTCTTCACGCCGTCCAACGGAATGCCGGAATCGTGTTTGCCGAAATGCGCAATCACCGGACACTTCGGCTGCCGATCCGCCATCGCAGGCAACTGGCTGCCGTAATAGGATGACGCGGCAGCAAGGCCATCGCATTGGCACGCGGCCACCCAGACGACGGAGCCGCCGTAGCAGTAGCCCACCATGAACACCGGACCTCGATCCTTCAGTGCGGACACGCACGCGCAGGCGTCCGCCACCGATCGATGGAATGGATGGGTCTGCCGCGCCATCTTGATCGCGCGCTGCATTTCATCTGGCGTGTAGCCCGTTACGAATCCGGGCTCCTCCCGGTCGAAGAGCGATGGCGCCAGCACCTCGTACCCATCACCGGCGAATTCATTGCCAACCGCCTTGATGTGTTGGGTCAGACCGAAGATTTCCTGGATCAGCACCAGCCCGCCGCGGCGCAGGCCGCTGGGCTCAACATGATAGACGCCGATCTGCGCGCCATCGTTCATCTTCATCCGGATCATGCTGCCGCGGTTCATTCTCGATTTCCTGCACTTCGCCGTTCAACGAAGCCTTTGCCGGTGAACCGCATCATCAGCGAGCCGTCCTCCGCGCGGGCTTCGTTGCGGCTCTTCACCAAA
>JAFAVP010000099.1 GCA_019242395.1 Alphaproteobacteria bacterium
TTCAGAATCTTTAACGCCCGAGCTTCTTCGCGTGCCTGTGCGACACGGGCCTTAAGTCTCTCGTTCTCCGCTAAGAGCTGCTCGGATGCGACGGTTTCAGTCACTTTCTGCCCCGAGTAGGCCTGTGGTTTTCGTCAGCGGACGCAAGTCAGCGACGACATTCTGACTGGACACACGACTGAAGGTGCAAGTGTTGGCCGAAGTTGCCGGCGGACGCCTCAGCCAATTGTGCAAGTCGACTGTGTGGGAACAACTCGCATGGTTCGGTACGGCCTGGCCCGACTGCAATTTTGGCAGATAATCCATTCACCACGGTTTTGATCCAGGTTGATACCATGCTCCGGTCGGAAAATAGCCGCTGCCCCGCACCGAATGAATTATACCAACAAGAGCTGACGACCTCGGCGGGCACTACATGGAACTCCGCAAGGCGCCGTGAAACAGACCACTGGAGGCCGAATGAGGTCCTACTCGGCCGCTGCAGGAACCAGTGATGCATTGGGATTCGCTCTTCTGGGTCGGTCGCGTCTGGGGCGGTAGAAGCTATCGCGGGGCTGCACCGTGCGCGTGATCCGCGTGTTCCAGGTAAGGTAACAGTCAACTCCTTCTAAGCCTGCTTCAAATTGGCTAACAGCCTCTGCGTGCCCCGGCACTCACCGGCGGTCGCGACGATTTCTAGTTTCGCATGTGCCCGTTCAGCTCGCGCGGTATAAAATGACATGCTCCATCCAATCCAACACTGTCGAAAATCGTACGGCTTGCGGATAATCTCGCCGACGTGTTTGCATAAGTCCCGTGCGGCGTCTTCAGTCTGCGCATGACCCCAAGTGAGTACGACGGCGATCTCCGGCCGCTGATCTTTCAGCCATGCTGCAAGCCCGAATCCGTCCATGGACCCGGGCATCCGATATCCGAGAACACGATGTCGATCGAACCCTGGTAGCCTTGAATAGCAGCTATCGCTTCCTCGGCATTTGAGGCAGCTAAGGTCTTGTACCCGCATTCTTGAAGGTAATCCGCTATGGCCCAGCGGATCAAGAGCTCATCCTCCACAATGAGAACTGTAGCACGACGCTCGTGCCCCCTGCCACATCGCGCATAACTACCTCCGCAAGCATTCCAGGAACGCTAAGCTAGCATCAAGGTTGCGGCTCAACCAATCTGAGCGCCCCGTTTTTGCCCAGTGAGGGGTGCCGGGACGCGGTCGGTTTCCCGACCAGCACGTCTGTGTACGCCGCGGTTACGCTTTGACCGGTAATCATGCGAATGCATGGGATTACACGGATTCCCCTGGCGCAATTGCCTCTGATCGCGCGCGCACAAAAGCGCGCCGCAACCGCCACACTAGTCCGGCAATCGGCGCGCCTCCACCTCCGCTTCCGCCGTAAACTGATGCAGCAATATACGACTGGTATAGCGATGTTCTCACAGGCGATTCGCCAACCTAAATGACAGAGCTAGGGCGGCGACAATGGCCCGTTTGTCTATCCGAAAGAAGAAATCGTCCGTTCCATTTCAACCGAGAATCTCGCCCGTACCGCATCAGGCCTTTCGCGATAAAGGGCGATATAATCCTTGAAGAAGGTGGCGGGGTGCTCCTGAAAGTAGGCGCCGATGCGCGCGTGCCCGTATGCCCGGTCTAGCGCTTTAGTCATCTCATAGCCCACGAAGTACAGGGGTGGGGCTCTGTTCGAGAAGCCCTTCTCATAAGCTGTTTCCCATTTCATGGAGCCAGCGGTGAGATTTGCCAGCAGGTGATCGAACAGCGCGAAATTGGCCGCGATCGACGACGCGGGTTTATTCTTCGCATAGCCGGCTCGCCACTCCGAAATGTAGGGCCCTGAACCATGCGCCAGCATCGGCTCGGCAACATAAACAGCGGTTCCCTCTTCCAGAACGGTGGTGAGAAGGCGCACTGGGGGCGTCCCTGACGACTGGTTGAAGCCGCGGAGTGCCGGATTTGGAGCGCGCCCCCGCGCCGCCCGTTGGGCGACATGGTAGAGTTCATGAGTCATGTTGAGCTTTGCGCCGTTCACATCGCCTTTCGAGCGATCGATGGCCATGAAGAAGGCCGGCTCTGGATCGCCATCCAGCACGAAGCCATCGGAGGCGCCCCCTGCCACACAATAGATGGTGGCGATAAGCGGGCCGGTGGCGGGCTGATATGGCTTTATCGGAGCCGTTATTTCCGTTGCGAGGGTGACATCGGACCTGAGCGCCGCGATAGCGGCACGGGCATCCGCCTCGTGTGCCGCAATCCCTGAAAGGCCGAAATGGCCGTGTGTCACCTTGCCTGTGGTGATGAATTCCTTCAGCGCGGCGCGGAACACCTCCGCAGTGTCTTTCGGAAGATACTTCGTGGTATTGGCCACCATTGCCCGGACACCGCGGATAGAGAGCAACCGGTCGATGCCAGTGTCAGTAATGTCACGGCGCTGTACCGCAGCCAGCAGCGCTTCCGCGCCGGCGTAATCCATCCGGATGGAGAGGGTATTCCCCGCTTGCGCGAAGCGGACCGGAGTTGCAACGGCAGTAGACATCAGCAGCGCTGCAAAGGTGCGGCGGTCGATATCAGGCGAGATCATGCTACCTCTGTTGCTCCGGCCCTTGTTTGGCAGGCACCTTGAACGCGACCGCGGACGAGACTGTCTTTGCGCAGGAGATGTCGAGGCCTTCCACTGATTTGGTCTTGAGGAACGCCTTCACGATGGACATGCCACAAGGATTGTCGGCGTTGCCGTGTCCACCTCGCGGGAAAACGCTGTGCTTGCTTTGGGAGAGGTGTCGCGCCACCCCTTCCGCAAATTCCGCCGGTGTGGTGGGGTCGCGCCCGCCCGAGAACAACAGCGTCGGGATGTCGGACGTCAATGGCCGGAAATAGGAAGCCGGGATCCTCGCGCGAGGCCACAGGGCGCAGGCATTGCGATAATCATTCACCATGTAGTCCCCGAGGAAGGTTCCCGCCGTCCAGCGGGTCACGTCATCCGGTGTATAAGGCTGTACCTCCGAGCAGGTGATGGAGAGATACATGCCCCCGCTGATCGCCTGGCCAAGAGCACGGGCTCGCTCGTAGTAGGCTTGTGCGAACACGTCCACATTTCCTGACGCCGCCGAAGCGGTGATCTGAGATGGCAGCAGCGCGGACCTTTCAGGGCTGTAGAGCAGCCCGCGAACTGTGTAGCCAAAATCGCCGAGCGAGTAGCGCACTGTAACCGGCGGCGACATAGGGTCTGGATGCACATGGGCATTGAGTGGGCCACGGCGAAACCGGTCTAGCAAAATGGCGAAGTCACCTGACAGGTTTGGATAGGCCTTGGCGCAGGAGGGTTGAGCTGCGCAGTCGGCGAACACACGCTCCAACCCTTTTTGGGAGCCATACGCGTAGTACAAAGGATCTCTCGAGCCGAAAGAATCGACGCCATCCAAGATGGCAGCCGCCACATGCGTAGGATACTGGCGCATGTACACCTGCGCCTCTTTGGTGCCGTACGATCCGCCCCACAAGATGATCTTGACGTAGCCCAGCCAGGCGCGCACCTCGTCCAGGTCATCTGCTGCGAGGGAAGACCCGTAGAGCGTGAGATCGGCCCTGCGTTCCAGCTGCGCGCGGCAAGCTTTGAGGCGTGCGGGATCATACTCCACATGGCCGAAATACTCCTGTGGCGCGGCGGCCGGCGCACACCGCAAGCCGTTGGATTTGCCGGTGCCGCGCTGGTCGACCAGCACGACATCGTGGGTCTTGCGCAGCTCAGCTTCCCAATCGTGAACAATATCTGACGCGATGTCGGTGGCCGCCTGGCCGGGGCCTCCTTGCAAAATGAAGATCGGTTCTGCGCGGTAGGGTCCCGTCCCGGGAACCACCGAAACGGCGATGGGAATCCGCCGACCGTGTTTTGCCAGACGGTTCTCGAACACCATCAATGTCCCGCACCGCGCTTCCGCCAGTCCTTTGCATGGATGCAAATCTGCAGGTATGGCACGGCTCTGCACGATCAGACCGAAATATGCCAGCGCGAGAACCATGGCTGCGCTGAATTGCAAGCCGCCGAGCCGCATCGGCACCACCGTACTGATTGACAGACAGCTATGTGCGCATCCGCGTCGCAATTGCACTAGTTAGAGAAGCCGCGGCCACGGCAGCGCAGATATTCCGCAACCGTGAATCACATAAGGCAGCTTAGCCTCACTTCCTACCCATACCCCACCATGCCCCGGAAAGCGCCGGGCATGGATCCACCGACCACGCCGAAGGAGATGATCTAAACCACAAGCCAGCAACGGGGAGCGGAGGACGCTGGCTGCGGCGCGCCCTTTTGCGAAAGAAAAGATGCCCACCGGCTAAATTACCGCCCGGCAGCGGTTCGATGGGCGCAGATCGTTCAAAGACAGCCCTGGAGACGGGCGCTCAGCCCCGCAGACCTGCCGTTTTGTGGCCGAAGCGTTACTGTGGGGCTGCAACGAAGGGGATGGCCCTGGGAGCGACAAGAGCCTTGGGCCCTTGCGGCTGCCCCTATCGCTTCGTCTGCCTCGGCCCGGCGGATTGGAGTGACGAAAAGTTCACTCGCCGTTATCGGAGACGGCTAGTAAGCCGTGGTTGCGCGTGTTTTCGAAGAGAGGAAGTCTCATGCTCGCTCGAAATTTGCTAATGCGCAGTTGTCTGGCCACCGCTATGGTTGCCGCCCCCTGGTCCTCGGCATCGGCCGGCCAGTGGCATCATCATCGCTGCTGGTTCATCGGCTGCGTGTTCGATGCGGCCGGGGCCGTCGTTGTCGGGGCGGCGACGATTGCAACGGCACCGCTGGCGATCGTTGCGGACGCCGCCGGAGACGGGTCGGATCGCGGTCGGCCGCCAGGTTACGGTCCGCCGCCGGGTTATGCGGCGGCATACCCTGGTGGTCCCTGGGTCTACACGCCCTCAGGATATTACCGCTATCCCCGACGTTACTTTCGCCGCCGCTGGTACGGGCCACCTACCGGCTATTGATTAGCGCCATCATGTGCAATCACACGCGTAAGAAGACGCGCGTTCGGCTTTCGGGGGCAGAGCCGCTTACCCGAGCCTCATAAATACCTTTATCGGCCTGGCGCGGCCGAACTCCCTTTCAC
Organism: Alphaproteobacteria bacterium; assembly: GCA_019242395.1. GTDB lineage: Bacteria > Pseudomonadota > Alphaproteobacteria > Micropepsales > Micropepsaceae > Rhizomicrobium. Next base: position 5,107 of record JAFAVP010000099.1, read on the forward strand.
CGTCAACGTACGAACCCGTGATGTGCCTGATTCGAGTCCAGGTAGTTTCCGGTTATGGCCCCCAAGGCGTTGATCCCCTGGGATTCCGTTGCCGCGGCCCCTTTGACGTCCACGCGCGTGAGACCACCTTTCGCCTTGCGAATGAAGGCATGCTCGACGAAGTTCGTATCGAAGAATGATCCCGTCGCCATGTTCTTGCCGTTGATGTCCGCCGCATACGTCAACCCTCCGGCCACGCCGTCGAAGGTCGTGATCGTTCCTGCGGAGTTGCGGACATAACCGTGGTCGTGGGGCTGCTGCTGGGTGTCTTCATACCACCCAGCAACGGTACCGCTGTCGTTGATCGCCAGGCCCTCGCTCAACGACGACCCCGGCGGATCGAACACAGCTACCGTTCCATCGGCAGCGCGCACGAAGCTGTGTCCACGTCCGTTGAAATCGGTGGTGGAGCCGACGATGGCGTTGTTCGCGTTCAAACCTCTCGCCTCGCAACCCTTCGAGTCAACATCGAACACCGTAAACGTGCCGGCAGAATTGCGCAGAAAGCAGCGGCGCTGAGTCCCCGAACTGTACGATCCCACCACAGCGCCCTCGTCGCCGATCTGCCATACTTCCGTCTCCGACGATCCACTGGGATCGATGGTAACGAAGCTGCCATCGTTGTTCCGGATGAAACCGTGCTGGGTGCCGCCGCTTTGGTACCATCCGGCTATCGCACCGCTCGCATTGATGCTTTGTGCAATGGTCGAGCTGGAACCTGCCGCACCTACGGGCCAGCCCACGGCGGATTTTTCCAGACCAAGAGCGGCAGTCAAGAGGGCGGTAACAGGGGTTGAAGAATTGGGCTCAAAGGGACCGGCAAGCCCGTCTATCGTCCTGTTGATGTTGGGGTGACCCAGCGGCCCTCAGCGCCGAGCAAAGTAGGGCATTCACGAAAGAGCCTTCCCTCTAGGGCTAAAAAGCCCCGGCCTTTCGACCGGGGCTCTGAACCAAAACATGGGGAGTTCTTCGGGGACCGCCACGCGTGAGGGGCTACGAAGCCGGTCCCCGTCAGTACGTTCCGAGTGGGCTTTAAACCACCCGAGCCATACCAAGGCGATCCTAGCATAGGCTCATGGCTCCGTATTGTACGGGAGATATAAATTTCTTCATCGGGAGCGCATTCGAGGCGAAGCTAAGGGCTACCTCATGCCGGAAAACTGCCGATAAACGAACGCTGCGGTTTGCGAAGAAGCGTCCTTTTCGCCGATTTGATTTAGTCTCGCATGGTGCGCCGATAAAGCGCACGCAGGATCAGTTTTTGCTGCATCCCCCGTGAGAGCGAATGCCTGACATCGACAACCACCCCAATCGCGTTCGCGATGGTCGCATGAGCGGCACGGCTCAAGCATCCATTCGGTCCCTCGATATTGATTGAACGACTGAGAGCTTTTCCAAATCTCCGCGATAGTGGCACCGTCCCTCACATTTTCAAAATGCATTCCAGCTATCGAGTGTGCCGCATGGCAAGGGAGGACATATCCTGATGGCGAAATGACAAGCGTACGCCGCCCCCAACCGTCCATGCAGGCTTTTGGGCGCTCCGCATAGTAATCGGGAGCAACATAATCGATGGTTATTTCACCTCGCAGTCGAATACGAGCTGAAGACACAATCTCATCCAACTCCTTCAACTCATCGCGTGTTGGTATGAGCGCCGATCGATTGCGAAGCGCCCAGCCGTAAAACTGCACATTGGCAATCTCGATGCGCTGCGCATCTAGAGAGATCGCCAAAGCGATCATGTCGGAAGCATGACGGATATTTTGCCGATGGACCACGAAGTTGATCGTCAAGGGTAATCCGTACTCGCGAACCAGATTAGCAGCCGCCATCTTCTTAGATAGCGCATCGCGATAGCCGCCCAGATGTTCAGCAAGGTCCCGCTCGGAGTGTTGGAAGCTCACCTGAACATGCTCTAACCCAGAGGACACCAAAGCCGGCAAGCGAGTCCGGTCAAGCCCGATGCCCGATGTAATCAAGTTGCTGTAGAGGCTGCATTCCGCTGCCGCTGCCACCAAAGTTTCCAAATCGCGCCGGACCAGCGGTTCTCCGCCGGTGAAGTGTATCTGCATACACCCCGCATCGGCGGCCTGACTGATAACGCGAAGCCATTGGTCGGTGCCCAGTTCCTGTCTTGCACGCTGGAGTTCGATAGGGTTTGAGCAGTAAGGGCATCGCATTGGGCAACGATGCGTGAGCTCCGCTATCAGGGCCATCGGCGGCTCGAACCCTGTCATATCTCGACAACGCCCTTATCAACGAAATCCTGAAGCTGTGAGATCACATCCTCGGCTATAGTATCTCGATCAGCACCTGAGAAAATTGAGTGAAGTTCTTCGACAATTCGTTCCACGGTTGTTTCGCCGGTGCATCGAGACGCAATGGCATGCGAAGGTGCATCCAGAACAAACATTTTTTCGGGGGCTTGGATCGACCAGACATTGCGAACCTTATCGAGTCGCAGGCGCATGTGCGGCTTCAATCGTGGAACGGAGTGGAGGGTAACCGAGGTGTTTTTCATGAGCGATCAAGCGGAACAAAGGCGCCGACCGGAATGCGCCCTGGCGCTACATAAGCATAGTCCAGCGCATCAAGTTGCGCCCAGAGAACATCTGTTTTGAAGCGCAGTGCGCGAAGGCAGAGTTCTTGTTCCTCCCGGCTCTGCGCGTGGTCGAGAACATACGAAAGCCCGAAAGCCACATCGGCAGGGGCTTCTACCAAGCGGTTGCGGAAGTATGAAAGCGTAACCTCGTTTGCAAACGGATAGTATTCGAGGAGAGCCGTGATGCGCGTGCGATGAAGTTCAGGTGCAAACAATTCCGTTAGTGAGGACGCGACCGCTTCCAAAAGACTCCGCTCTCGTACAAAACGTACATACGCTTCGCAGGCAAAGCGGGTAGCAGGGAGGACGCCCTCGCAACTTGCGACGTACGCCCTGTCGAGGCCAACTCCTTCGGCGAGAAGAAGCCACCGCTCAATCCCGCCCTGACCTACGTCCCCGCCGTCGTGGTCGATAATACGCGATATCCATTCGCGTCGCAGTGCGATATCATCTGCGCGTCCGATAAGGCTAGCGTCCTTAAGCGGAATGGATTTCTGATAATAAAAACGATTGAGCACCCATGCTTGCATCTGGCCCTGACTAAGCAGCCCAGTGTGTAGGCGAATATGAAACGGGTGCTTGTCGTGATAGCGTTCGACACCGATTGCGCGCAAACGCTCCTCAAATTCACTCGCAGACCACCGGGAAGTCAAAGCGTCAGCTCCATGCCGTCGTACGCAATTTCCCATCCCGCCCGTTGAGCCTCGCACCTTTCAGATGACTCTTGGTCGAGCAAAGGGTTCGTGTTGTTAATGTGCACGAAAATTTTGCGTTTTATGTTCAGGCACTCCAGTGCGGCCATCGATCCATCGTGGCCAAAACAACTCATGTGTCCCATGCGCAGACCGGTCTTCGTGCCAACACCGGCAACCAGCAACTCATCATCGCGCCAAAGGGTACCATCGAAAAAAACCACTTCGGCATCCGTGAGCCGATTCGCTAACGCGGCCGTCATTGCCGAACAATTCGGTACATAGAAGACTGATGGGCTGCCTTCAGCACGAATTTCGACCCCAATCGTTTGCCCGATCTCGCCGCTCAGATCGGGACCGATTGTTTCTTCCAGCCATAAAGGTACTTTTCCCGGCACGGCGAAGCATTCGATATTTATGCCAAGCGGTTTACCACCTATGTCTTTCAGGCTGACTTCCTCATCCAGGAGCAACGGGCGCCGTTCCACAAAGTTAGGATTGAGCACCTCGAAGATAGGGTTCTGTCTAAGCGCTGCCAGAGTCTCTGGGTGAGCATAGAGCGCCACTGGATGGCTCTCTCTCAGAGTGAGCAATCCTGCAACGTGATCAACGTCGGCATTGGTGAGAACGACCGCCGAAATTGGACTTGCCCGGCGCGGAGCATTAGGAGCGGGATGTAGTTGCTGGCGTTCATTGATTTGCTGGCGCAAATCCGGTGACGCATTCACTACCACCCACCGCAACCCGTCTCCGGACACTGCAATCGACGATTGCGTCAATGGCGGGTAACGCGAATCTCCCGCACGCGACTGTCGCGATGCGTGATCGTTACCGTTCCACTGCGGAAACCCCCCGCCCGCCGCCGCGCCGAGGACGAGTACGCGAAGCACGTGCGCGCTCGGTCAGTTCCGGTCAACCCGACGCATCCGATCTCTCAGACCTTGGCGCTCGCGTAGCAATTGATCTCGGCACCGAGGGGAATTTCGACAACCCGAGGTTTTGTCCAAATCATAAGCGTGTCCTCCGAAGGGGAGTAGCCTAGCGGTATGTTGACACCGGTCAATAGGTGAACGCCAATCGCGGCGCAAAACGCCAGCGGCTCCCCCTGCGAACGCGTTGCAGGTGCTCCTTAGATTCGTTCTTTTCGACACCGGACCTTTTGCGGTACGGAATGATCCGGAGGGAGGGGGTGAATTGCTCACTCCGCATTGAGCCGACTGCTCTCTACTCTCTCATGTAGCGGCCTCGTCCCTACCGACTGGCCCTACGGGAGCGCTTGGGAGGTTCAGCCTCTTGCAGCCTCACGGCTTCGGCCGATGCCTCTCGGCGACTTCGGTCCAGCTCTCCGAAGGCGCGCGCTGCGTGCCGCGGCGGCTCGCTGTTCAGCCTCCTTCGCGCGCAGCAGGCACGCGGAGGAAGAGCGGCGTTGGCGCTAATTTGCGCAGGGCACTCGGTCAGCGAGATACTGAGCGGCATTGCATACGCTGCGCCGCGAACCGCCTCCTTCAGAGGAAGATTTTATGGGCCGAGGGTGACCGGTGGCCCCGCCTACTTCGTCCGTTGCTGGCCCTAGCGGAATGCCCATTCGCCGCGGCCAAAAGGGCGGCTGCCTATCCAATGATTCGCCTGATGCTTCGGCTACTTCCTGAGAGACCCATACCAGATGGTCACGATCACGGTATGCACCGGTGGATCGGTTGGTACCTTCTGAAAACAGAACGCGCATGTGTGGATGGACTTGATTTCAAACCGGGAACCGTCCCCTGCCATCCAGTCGTTCACCTTCGCCTCGACGCCACCAGCGCCACCAGAAAATATCTTGATGCAGTTCACTTCCGCCCCCGAAAGCGGTGCTGGCTCGGAATTTTCGTCAGGTATCTTTGGCAGTCAAGCCGCGTGGCGTTGGCGCTAATCAGCGCTTGGGTCCCAGTCACCAAGATACTGAGCGCCATTGCGCCACGCGGGGTATTTTCACGCACGGATTTGATGCGCATAGGACCTAGATACAGGTCAGTAATCTTGTGGTGCATGGCAATCTAAGCGCGACGACTACGGCTAGAGAAACTTTCTGCCATATATGTGGGTACGCACGATGCGCCGCGAACCACCTCTTCTTCAGATGAAGATTTCACAGGCAAGCGTGAGGGGGTTATCTCGCCTATCGCGTCCCTTCGCTGCTTCCTAGCGGAACAGCGGAATCAGTATCGCGGCCCAAACCGCCAGCGTCACAATGATCGCGATAACGGTTATCGGCTCTGGTGTTCGTAGCTTCATAGCAGCGTTAGTGCTTCTGCTCGCCCGGACGGCGTTCCGTCTGCCTGAGATCGTCAATGGCGCGAGTGATGCGCTTCCAAACGAAGAAGCCTTCAGTGTCGCCCTCCTCAAGCAACGTATCTGCGCGCATCGCCGCTCGCAAAACTGCGTCTTCAGCATAGAGCTCAAGCATTATGTTGGCGGCGCGCCAGATGTCCGTGGTGGCGATTTCGTGCATGTTCGCTGCAGGTAAGCTTTCGTCCAATTGAGGCAAGGGAGGGGAGCCGCCGGAATCCGAACTTTAACGCTTGTAGCCTGCTTGCCCTTCGTTGCAGCCCCCCACAGTAACGCTTCCGGCCCAGGCCAACAAACAGCGGCTCTTCGAGGTCGCGTTCCGTCACGGACCCTTCTTGACCGAGCTCCGCCCCCCCAAGGTTGAATTGTCCGCGGCGAGCTCTGCCCAAACGGGCGCATGATCGCTGGTCTTCGGCCATGCGCGAACCTGACGGTCTACGCCAGTCGACTTAAGCCGCGGCTTCAAGGCAGGGCTGAGCAGAAGATGGTCCATCCGGATGCCGGCATTCCGGCCGAAAGCATTTCTGAAGTAATCCCAATACATATAAATCGTCTCAGTCAGATGGGTCTCCCGTACGGCATCGGTCCAACCCTGCGCGATCCGCTTGGCGTATGCCTCCCGTGTTTCCGAAAAGAACACCGCATCTCCAACCCATCGCTCGGGCTTGTACGCATCGAGGGGAGTTGGCACAGGGTTGAAAACCCCACAGAGAACCGACAGGGCGTGCCGATCTTATCAGCGTCCGCGCGTAGGCAATCAGACGGTTGAACCAGGCGAGCTTGTACTCGAACTTCGGTCCGGGCGCCGGGTTGCCATTCGGAAGATAGATGCAGCCTACCCTGAGACCGTCAATGTCGGCTTCGAGTCTGGCGGTGGCCGTTGGGAACGCTCGACCGAAACATCCTTTGCATTCTTGATCTTCGCGCAGCCCCTTGTAACAGCGTGGGTCGGGTGTTCGAGTTACGCAGGCGGCACAAACACTTTCAGGACTTCTACCTAGTCGTTCGGATGACCTGAGCCCCTTCTTTCATCCAGCCGCAAAGTTGAGCCCGACTGCATTTGAGCCGTGTTGGCCCGGTGATGCAACGGGACGGGGCGCGGAGCCCCGGAGTAGCTCAAGCGACCCGTCCCGTTGCTTTCCGGGATCGCTGAGAATGGCGTGGAGCGCCGGCGGCAAATTGCGAAGCGCGCTGTGCGGCCGGATGTTGTTGTAATCCTCTTTCCAGTCCGCCAGAGCAACGCGAGCGTGAGCGAGCGATGCGAAGAGCGTCTCGTTGAGCAGCTCATCGCGCAAGCGCCCGTTGAAGCTTTCGATGAAGGCATTTTGCGTCGGCTTGCCTGGCGCGATGTAATGCCAATCGATGTTGCGCTCCTGCGCCCATGCGAGGATGGCGCGGCTCGTCAGCTCCGTCCCATTGTCGGAGACGATGCAGGCTGGCAGTCCGCGCGTTGCGCCAAGGACATCGAGTTCACGGCTCACCCGCAAGCCGGAGAGCGACGTGTCGGCCACCAGCGCCAGACATTCCCGCGTGAAGTCGTCCACCACCGTCAGGATGCGGAACCTGCGTCCGCCGGTCAGTTGACCGCTGACGAAGTCGAGGCTCCAGCGCTGGTTCGGCCCCTGCGAAACCGAGAGCGGCGCTCGCGTTCCAAGCGCTCGCTTGCGCCCGCCGCGGCGGCGCACCTGTAGCCGTTCTTCGCAATACACGCGTCTGAGCTTCTTGTGGTTCATGTGCAAACCCTCGCGGCGAAGCAGGATGTGGAGACGCCGGTGGCCGAAGCGGCGGCGTTCGTGCGCGAGCTCTCTCAGGCGGACACGCAAGCCGCTGTCATCGGCTCGCTTGCTCGCATAGCGCACGCTCGAACGGTCAGTTCCGATCGCCTGGCACGCCCGCCGCTGGCTCACCTCATAACTCCCGCAGAGATGCGCCACAGCCTCCCGCCTCGC